>CALFMN010000108.1 GCA_937879875.1 uncultured Chloroflexota bacterium
GATGGGGGCCGGTCACGCCTCGACGCTCGCCGCCCCATCTGCCGTGAGGCGCACGCGCAGTTCGGCGCGGCGGCTGTGCAGCCGGCACTCGTCGCCCTTGCAACTGGCAGCGCGCACGTCGAATGTGAGCGTGCCTTCGCCTGCGCCCGCCGTGACCACGCCCACGCCTGCCGGGAGCGTATCCAGCGCCCAGCTACGCGGACCGGGAGCCAAAAGGCGGGGCGGGTCGGCGGAGATGGAAACGCGCACCGGCGGGCCGTCGCTCGGGTCCAGCTCGTCTTCGCCCAGATCGAGCGGCAGGCTGAACAACACCTCCGCGCCCGCGGCCAGCTCGCGTTCGGCGGCGGGCCGTTCGGCCGCCAGCGGCAGCAGCTCGACCGCGCTGCTGGCCGGCTCGACCAGCAGAACGCGGTGGTTGTTGGTGTCGGCCACGGCCAGGCGGCCATCGGGTAGCAGGCAGAGGCCGCCCGGCTCGTCCAGACCCTCTACCGGCAGCGTGGCGAGCATGCCGTTGCGCCAGACGCGCAGGCGCGAGTTGAAGGTATCCGCGATGTAGACGGCGCCATCGGGCGCGGCGGCGATGCCCAGCGGGTGTTGCAGGCGCGCCGTCTCGCGGTTGCCGTCCTGCGCGCCCCACTCGAACAACCCCTGGCCGACGAGCGTGCTGACCTGGCCGTCCGCGAGGCGGCGCAGGCTGCTGGTTTCGGAGTCAAGGAAGAGCAGCGCTCCGTCCGGTGCCACGCTGAAGCCGCTGGGCTGCGCCAGTTCGGCCTGCAAGGCGGGGCCATCTTGCAGCCCTTCGGCCGTGCTGCCGGCCAGCGGCTGCGCCAGCCCTTCGCCACCGTCCTCGATGAACCAGAGCCGGTGGCGGCCCGCCTCGGCCACGGCGATGCCGCCGTTCCACGGCGCCACGTCCCAGGCGGAGCTGATGCCGGAAGCGAGCGTGCGCCGCTCGCCGCTCGTGAGATCGATCGCCAGAACCTCATCCGCGAGGCAGTTGGCGACGATCAGCCGGCCGCCGTCGAAATACAGCCCCTGCGGCTCGCGCAAGCCGCCAAACTCCTGCTGCACCTCACCGGCCAGCGAGACGACGAGCACGCGGTCGTGGTCGGTGTCGGCGATCGCGAGCCGGCCGGCGCCGTCGGAGGCGACTTTGCCGGGGAAGGCGAGCAGGCCGGTGCCGCGCGGCTTGCCGCGGGCCGCGGCGGTGCCGGCCAGGCGCACGGTCTTCTCCGGCGCAAGCGTGCCCGTGCGCCGGCCCTCTTCGATCAGCGCGGCGACCGCCTGCTGAAGCTGATCGCCGTGCCCCTCGCCGGAGAGGCCGCCGCGTACGTGGCCGTTGGTGTCGATCAGGAAGAGCGTGGGCCAGGCACGCACGCCGTAGCGCTGCCAGGTGATCATGTCCGGGTCGTCGAGCACGGGGTGGGTGATGCGGTGGCGAGCCACGGCGCGCACCACGGCCTCGTGGTCATGCTCTTCCGGGAACTTGGGCGAATGCACGCCGATCACGACGAGGTCGCGCGGGAAGGCCGCTTCGAGCGGGCGCAACTCCTCGACGATGTGCAGGCAGTTGATGCAGCAGAAGGTCCAGAAGTCGAGCAAGACGACCTTGCCGCGTAGTGCGGCCAGGCTGAGCGGCTCGGCGGTGTTGATCCAGCCGCCGGCGCCGACGAGTTCCGGCGCGGCCACGACCTCGCGCGTCCGTCCTGCCGTCATCGCCGCCCTCCCGCTGCTCGCCCGCTCAAGCCCCGATCGCGTTGTCGCGTCATGTGCCCAGTCTACCGCACCGAGCCGAGTCTCCCGGGCCGTGGAGAGAGGCTGGTTCAAGAACCGGTGCGGCGGCGCCCGTGCGGGGCACCTAACCCTGACTCCGCTGAAGCGAAGTCTGTCCCTTCCCGAAACTGGAAGGGACTTCTGGAGCGTTCCCAGTGGCGCCGGACGGCGGCGGGGCCCGGGTGTCCTTGTGGGACACGCGGCCGGGCTGTCTCCCGTCCGATCGCGTATCCTCCTACCCACCCTTCCTGTGTCGGGCCAGAGCGCAGCGCAACCGTCGGAGACTCTCCATGACAGCTTCGGCTTCAGCCGAAGCAGGGTTAGGTGCTCCGCGCTCGGCGCCGGCGCCTGGAACGCCCACTATACTGCTGAGCGGAGGGGCGGATGGGATGTCGGTGTTCAATCGTATGCGGCCGCAGCCTGCGCAGAGTGCCGGTGCTGCGCGCCGTCTGTTCGTGCGGCTGGCCGGCAGCGGTTCAGGGCGGCCGCTGGTGCTGCTGCATGGGCTGGCCTCGTCGTCGCGCTACTGGCTGCCGTATACGCGGTTGCTCGGTGGGCGGAGTCTGGTGCTGCCCGACCTGCTCGGCTTCGGCCGCTCGCCGAAGCCCGTCGCCAGCGAGTACTCGCCGCGGGCGCACATCGCGGCGCTGCAAGCCGCGCTCGAACGGCTGCGCCCGCGGGGCGTCGAGCCGCCGTTCGATCTGCTCGGCCAGTCGGCGGGCAGCCTCGTCGCGCTGCTGTACGCGACCGCCTGTCCGGAGGACATACGACGCGTCGGCCTGATCAGCCTGCCCGTGATCAGCTGCCTGCCCTGGGGGCACCGCGCGGACGGCTCGATGCTGCCGCAGCACCGGCTCGGCGTGCACACGCGCTGGGGACCGCGTCTTGCCAGCGGCATCATCCGGCTCGCCGGCCCGCTGGGACGACTCGTGGCGCCGCGCATCCAGCGCGACGTGCCGCCGGATGCGGCGCGCGATGCGCTCTCCGTCTCGGCGCAGTCCTACTGGCGCACACTGGAGCGCGTGGTCTACGGCAGCGACGCGGCAGCGCTGGTGGCACAGCTACGCGGCCCGTTGCTGCTCGTGCACGGCACGGCCGATCGCACGGCGCCGATCGAGCCCGTACGCGAGCTGGCCGCGTTAAGGCCCGATACGCGCCTGTTCGCGGTGCCGGGCGCCGGGCACAATCCGCTCGTTTCGCACCCGGCGCTCGTTGCAGCCGCGCTGACGCAGTTCTTTGACGAGCCGTGAGATGCGGCCCTCATCCTCACCCCCGTCCCCTTTCATTCCTCTCGCCCCCAGTAATGCGGGGAAGGAGAGGGGCGATCCTGTCTGAAGCGTTCCGTGGCCAGTGCGGTTAACCGTGCTGCGGTGTGATGTGGTTGGCGATGACAACGGCTAACCCGGCGTCGCCACGGATCGCACGACGCCGGATCGCCCCTTCTCTCCCATAAGCTCGTTGTGCGTGGCGGATCTCCAGTCGACTGTGTATGGGAGAGAAGGGGAAGGGGGTTATGAGGGCCGTACCGCATGCATGGCATACGCACGGCCGCCGCGATAGAATGCCCGCATTCGGACAGGCGGCGAGCGAGGGGTGAGGCCGATGCTGCCAACCGCATATCCACCCGTCAAAGGCGAGCGGCTGCCGCGCGTGGAAGAGGTGAACGGCGAGGAGGTGACGCTGCGGCTGATGTCGCCGGCCGATGCCACGGCGTTGCATGGCTTCTTCCAGGAGATGGCCGAAGAGAGCCCGCGCGACCTGCTCTTCCTGCGCCGCGATGTGACCAGCGGCGCCGAGATCGACGCCTGGGCGCTGGAGATCGCCTCCGGCGAGATGATCACGGTGCTGGCGGTGGCCGAGTTCGAGGTGCTGGGCGAGGCGAGCCTGCACCGCAATAACGTGCCGTGGACGCGCCATGTCGGCAACATTCGCGTGATCGTGCACCCGCAGCAGCGCGGGCGCGGCCTGGCGAAGCTGCTGCTGAGCGAGATGTGCGTCATCGCGCTGCACGCCGGTATCGAGCGCCTGATGGCCGAGATGACGGCCGAGCAGCGCGGCGCCCGCAACCTGTTCACGAGCATCGGCTTTACGCAGGAAGGGCACTACCGCAACTTCGCCCGCGATTTGGAGGGACGGTTGCACGACCAGGTGGTGATGACGGCCGGTCGGGCCGAGATGGAGCAGCTAATCGCGCGTCTGTAGCGGCGGAGCAAACTCCTCGCCGTGCCGGACACGCGGGCTTCGTCATTTCCGGCGGCTGCAGCGCAAGCAAGCCGCGCCGCCTGTCGATGAGAATCCAGCCGGCGAAACGCGAAGTGAGCCCCGGCGCGCCGGGCGCCGGGGCTCACTTCGCGCATGACGCGGAAGGGCGGCCCAGTTGAGCGCGGCTACTGTACCGTCAACGCAACGTGCATGCCCTGCTGATAGTGCGTCGGCAGGTTGCAAAACAGGACATAGTGGCCGGGCTTCAGGGTGAAGGTCTCCTTCTTCGTCTTGTTCGGCCCCGAGAACTGTTCAACCTCGCCGACTTTGCCGTCTTCGCTCGCCTCGCCTTTGCTGTCCACCGGCAACTGATCGACCGGCGTATGCGTGCGAACCAGCACCAATTCATGATTGACCGCGGCCAAATTCGTCGCGTTGATCGTCAGCTTGCCGGCCGGCACTGTGCTCTGGTCGGCCGTGATTTTGAACGAGTTCAGCGTCACCGCCAGCGGATGCCCGCTCGCCCCGCCGCTGCAGGCCGCCAGCGCGGCCGCACCGAACGCGGACAGCCCCAGACCGATCAATCCGCCCGTACGCGACGCGCGCCGGCGCCGCGCGCCCTGCTGCTCCTCGACCACCACCACTTCCTCGATCTCCACCATCTCCACCCGTTTCCCCTCCCGAACGCTGCGCGCGTTAGTGCGTCAGGTCGATGACATTTACCGTGGCCGTGTTGTCGTCCACGAAGATCAGCGCCGTGCGGCCGGCGAAGCGCGCGATGGCGATGCCAAAGATGCCGCCTGGTGTTCCGCTCAGATCGAGCGTGCGCGTGGCCACGACCATGTGCTCGCGCGGCTCGAACTCGACCACCATGTTCGGCGGCGTGGCCGAGTCGCCGGCGGCGTCCCCATTGGAGGCGACGATTGTGCCGAACGGCGTCCAGGCCAGCGCCAGCGGGCCTTTGAGCGGCGCACCGGCGAGCACGGTCTGGCCGGCGCTGCGGCTGCCATGCCCATCGCGCACGTCGTCCAGACGCTGAACGCGGTTGTTGCCCGTGTCGGCCACATACAGGCTCTCGCCGCCAGGCGTCAGCAGCAGCCCGGTCGGGCCGACGACCAGCGCGTTCGGGTCGGTGCGGTGCGAGAAACCGGCGCCGATCACGACGGGTCGATCAGTCGAGACGTGCTGGCCGCCGTAGCCGGCGCGGATATGCGCCTGCAGGCGCACCACGGTGCCGTTGAGCACATTGCTGACGTAGAGCACCGGCTCGTCAGCGTCGCGCTCGTCGGCGGTCATGTCCCACGGCCCTTGCAGTGCCGCGTCCTTGAGATTCAGCAGCACCTGACCGCGCCCGTTGAGAAAGATCAGGCTGCCCGCGCTGATCGTGTCGGTCATGCCGTCCGTGGTCGGCGTGTTGCCGACGATCACGATGCCGGAGCGCAGCGCCACCAGCGCCGTCGTCAGCCCGACTGGCGCGAGCTTCGCCGGCGCCTGGAAGAAGACGTGCTGCGCGCCGCCCGGCGAAACCGAGACGATCGTCGTGCCGGTCCCTTGCAGGTTCTGGCCGTTGTTGAAGTTGCTGACGAGGATATCGCTAGGCCGAGTCGTGCCGTTGCCTGGAAAGCCGAACGGTACGACGGTTACGCCGTAGGGGTTCTGATCGCCGTTGGCCGGCGTGGTGCTGGCGCTGAGCGCCGGATTCGCGGCGAGACCGTTCAGGAACGAGCGCTCGCGCTCGTCGGCGCGCACGCCGGCCGTGCGAGCAACGAGCAGACCAAGCAGGACGAGCGATCCCAGCGCAAAGAGACGGGAGCGTCTCATCACGTTCTCCTCAAACGATGTGCGAGGTGTACTGTCCGACGCGGGGCGAAATGTGGACGAGCGTGCCGAATGCAGGCAGCCCCGTTATCCGGGCGGGGCCATCGAGCCGCCCGCCCGGCCCAGCGCTGCGCCGCGGCACGAAAGGTGTAAGTGACTCCTTCCATTCGAGAGCGCTCTTCAAGAGGACAGCCACGCGCGCAGGCAACCTCGCGGACGATACGTCGGATCGCCGCCGCATGGATTCATGCGCCGGAGAATTGCGCAGGCTGACTCGAACGATGCCCGCTGGCCCGCCCGCCGCCGGGCTAGCCGCGGGCGAGCGCGGCCAGCGTTTCGGCGGTGCGCTGCACGCTGCCGCCGGGCGCAGGGAAGGCAGCGCCGGCGAAGTCGGTGACGCCGGCCGCGGCGTAGTCGCGAATCTGCGCGACTACCGCTGTCTCGTCGCCCACGATCGCAACATCGCCCGGGCCGCCGGCGCCGCCGCGGTCCAGCGTGGCGCGGTACGACGGCAGTTGGCCGTAGATGGCGAACGCCTCGTTCGCGGCGGCGCGGGCGGCGGCTGGATCGTCAGTCACGCACACAGGCGCCATCGCCACAATACGCGGCGCGGGCCGGCCGGCAGCGCCTGCAGCGGCGGTGATGCGCGGCACGGCGACGTCGCGCAGGAAGGGCACGCCGCCCATCCAGGTGATCGTGCCGTCGGCCAGGCGACCGCAGAGGCGCAGCATGTCCGGTCCCAGCGCCGCGACGATCACCGGCGGTTTCTCGACGCCGGGCACCGTGAGCTGCGCCGCCACGCGGTACTGCTCGCCCCGAAAGCGCACCTGCTCGCCCGCCAGCAGACCACCGAGCACGGTCAGATACTCGCGCATATGCGGTATTGGGCGCGAATAGTCCAGCCCGAACATATCCTCAATCACGACTTTGTGGCTGAGGCCGATGCCGAGGGCGAAGCGGCCATGTGCGGCGAGCTGCGCCGTCAGCGCCTGCTGCGCCAGCGCGGCGGGATGGCGTGGATAGGTCGGCACGACCGCGGTGCCCAGCTCGATGCGCTGCGTCTCGCGCCCGGCGATGGCGAGCGTCGTGATCGCGTCGAGGTCGAAGACGTTGGGCAGCCAGGCGGAGGCGAAGCCGGCCTGCTCGGCCTGCTGCGCCGCTTTGACCAGGCCGTCGATCGTGGGCTGCCCGCCCGGCATGGAGAGCATCGTGCCGATACGCATGGACTACCTCCGGCGAGGGAATAGGGGTTAGGGAATAGGGAATAGAGGGGCTTGGGGCAACTCCGACAGCGCTGCCGTCGCGCCTGAAGCTGTCGCGCGGTGCGGCGCCCGGCAATGATAGCATGCGCTTTGGAGGATGGGAGCGGAACGGCTGTCTCGCGGGCTCGCGCCTGCCGCCCTCTATTCCCTATTCCCTAACACCTAATCCCTGCGCCGGAGGTGTCTCGTGTTTATCGCCATGAACCGCTTCAACATTGCGCCGGAGCACGGAAAAGCGTTCGAGCAGCGCTGGGCCACGCGTGAGTCGTATCTGAAGGACGTGCCGGGCTTCGTCGGCTTCATGCTGCTCAAGGGCGACAACGAAGGCGAGTACATCAGCCACTCGACCTGGAAGGACCGCGGCGCCTTCACCGCCTGGACGCAGTCGCCCGCCTTCAGCGCGGGGCATGCACAGGGCTCGCTGGCGGGCATGCTCGCCGGTCCGCCGCACGTGTCGCTCTACGAGGCGGTGCTCGTCGGGCCATGAGCGACCGGCGGAGCCTCCCGTGAGCATGGCGTGTTGTCCGGCAGGCGGCGCACTGCCGGCAGCGGGGCGAGCGAGGCTGCTGCCTGACCCGGTAGACTGCCGCGTGGACCGCGCTGCATTACAACGCTCGCACCAGCAGGTAGACACAGTAAACCGCCGGCAGGACGGACAAAAACAGCAGGCGATGGTACACGCGCTTTCCCCGCTCGTCCCAGCCACGGACCTGCTGTCCGAGACACAGGATCACCAGCACCGTGAACGCCGCGCCCACGCCCGTGGCGATTGTGGCGATTGCCAGCATAGACTCAGCAGGCAGTCGCATGTGGGCTCCGCTGATCATGAGAAACTCGGCAGCCACCATGCAGGCTGCCGAACGGCGACAAAGGCGTCATCGCGGTAGTCAAACGTGTAGTCATGCCGGTTCTCCAGCGCACCGGCGGCGATGGTCTGTTTGATGACCTGCAGCGCCGCACGGAGCAACCCTTGTTCATCAATCGGTCCCTCGAGCAGCAGCCCGAGCAAGGAATACCGAAACGCGAACACGGCGAGATGCTGTGCCTCGTCTCGCACCACGAACGAAGCGAACTTCTGCAACGCGATCGGGGTGTATTCAAACCCTGGTTCGCGTTGGTGAATTTCATAGCCCTGAAAAGTGCTTATGAGCTGAAAGTTGGCGCGCATCGCCGTCTCGCCCTTCCTGGCCCGCCCGTGCCGAATCCTCTCGGCTTCATTCGCTCTCTGCCGCGCCCTTCCGCCGTAGCCCGAAGATGTCCGGCTCATGGCGCCGCGGGCGGGCGGGGTCAAAGATCACAACCACTGGCCCCCAGGTGGCGAACTGCCGCCGGTCCGCGGGAAGCAGCCAGATGGAGAGACCTTCCCGCTGCACACCCCGGTTATCGGTGAATGAGTAGGCCAGGCGTACAGGCGACGCATGTCGTCCGCCGGCCCGATGCACGAAGCCTTCGACCCGACCCCCAACCACCCGGCCGGTGTGCAGCAGCATGACAATTCGCCGCTCCCGCCACAGGCTGCCCGCCAGACCGGCGAAGCCAGGCAACAGCACGACGAGCAGGTAGCCGCGACGCTCATCCCAGCCTGCCGTGCTGAACGGCATAAGCAGCACGCCGGCCGCACACCAGATGAGCGCCGGCCAGAAGACCACGTCCTGACAGAGGTACAGCCACAACACGGCCAGCCAAGAGCGACCATCTTGCGCTCGTGTCATCGAACTGCCAGCGCGAACGCGGACCAGGCAGCGGCCTGAGCCCACAACACGGGGAATCGGCAAGGGGAGGCGCCAGCGCAGCATCACGTGCTTCCTGACGGCGGAACGACATCCAGATTTGTGGTCATCTGCGCAGATTCTCAAATAGCGCCCACCGGCCTACGCCAGCGACGCCTTCTTTACGGCTGGCGGTAGGGATGGTCCGGAATGCCGTGGCGAACATGGTCCGCATGGAACTCGGCCTCGCGGAAGAGGGCCGCGACGTGATGCCCGTCCACGGCGTAGACGATGACGTTGCCGTGCCGCTCGGATTGCACCAGCCGCCGGTCGCGCAGCAGCCGCAGGTGGTGGGAGACGGCAGACTCCGAGACGCCGGTGACGATCGCGAGATCGCGCACACAGAGGGGGTGGCGCAGCAGGGCGTACAGCATACGAGCACGCGTGGGATCGGCGAGCGCGTCGAAGGCCGCAACCACGCCCGTGAGGATTGCCTCGTGCGGAACCGCGTCGCGCACGGCCGCGACGGCCTCAGGGTCGATCGCCGTCGGCGCCTCTTGCTCTTGCATACCCGGCGTCCTATCTGAGTATTTACTCAATTGCCAGTATACTCCGACTTTCGCGGCTGAAAAGGGTTGACACCCGTGCAGCCCGGTGCCACGCTGGGTGAGCAACGGCGCACTCCGCGCCGGCACGTGTGCGCGAGAAAGGAGGAGCGGCATGGAGCCAGGTGATAGTAGCCCCTGTCCCAGCGCCAACTGCAGCCGCTCCTCAGCCGCCGGCTCGCGCTAGCGCCCGTCATCGTCGCCCCCTCCATCCTGCGCTAGTTCGTCCTCCGGATTGTGGTGCGCCGGCAGCGGTTGGCTGCTCGCGGCATCCGGCTGCCACCTGACGACCTTTCGCCCCGCGGCACGCTCGGGTCGACCACTCGCCATGGTCGGCAGCGCTGCGCTGTCTGCATTGCCACGGCAAACGCGTCTGCGTCTGCCGGCCGGCTGCTGCTATGCCCGGATGACCGGCCTCATTTGATCCGTGTGACCCGCGACCCGTGCTGCGCGCGATGCGCAGGAGGCAGTTTTGACGATCGACGACCCTGACGACGAACGCACGCTGGCTCCTTCTGCTCCGGACAGGTAGCCGCGCCCTCTTCGTGGCGCGTGCTCCCAATGGTGCGGGTGGCCGGCGATCACCCTGAACGAGCCTAACCGCACAAACCGCCGTGAAGGAGCACCCGCCATGAGTATTCACGAGACCACCGTTCCGGCGAGCACCCTCGGCATGCCGCCCGCGCCGCCGGGAGCGCGAATCGTCGCTTCCCGCTGGAAGCGCAATCTGCTGCTCTTTCTGCTCGTCTTTGGCCCGGGTCTGATCGTGATGGAGGCCGACAACGACGCCGGCGCCGTCTCGACCTATACCCAGGCCGGCGCCCAGTACGGCACGCACCTGCTCTGGGTGCTGCTGCTGTTGCTGCCGATCACCTACTTCGCGCAGGAGATGGTCGCCCGCCTCGGCATCGCCACCGGCGAGGGGCACGCGGCAATGATCTTTCGCCGCTTCGGCCGCTGGTGGGGGATCTTTTCACTCTTTGATTTGGAACTGGTCAACTTCTTCACGCTGGTGACCGAGTTTGCCGGCATCGCGCTCGCCACCGGCGCCCTCGGTGTCTCCGCCTATCTCTCCGTACCGATCGCGGCCGTGGCCCTGGTCGTCCTGGTCGCCACGGGCAGCTACCGCCGCTGGGAGCGCATGACGATCGCGCTCTGCCTGATCGACGTGGCCTGGCTGGCCTTCGCGCTGGCGGTCCATCCCCACGGCGGGCAAGCGCTGCACGACACGATCGTACCCAACCTGCCGCCGGGCGGGCTCAGCTCCAGCCTGGTGTTTCTGGTGATCGCGATCGTGGGTACGACGATCGCGCCGTGGCAGCTCTTCTTCCAGCAGAGCTGCGTTGCCGACAAGCGGCTGCGCTTCGCGGACCTCCGCCACGCCCGGCTCGACACGTTCATCGGCGCGGTCTTCACCATCCTTGTGGCCGGCGCGATGATGCTCGTCGGCGACCTGTCGTACCGGCATGGCCTCACGTTCAGCGACCCGGCGCAGATGGCGAAGGATCTCGGTCCCTACGCCGGGCCGCTGGTGCGCTACGGCGTGCCGTTGTTGTTCATCAACGCCTGCCTGCTCGGCACCACCGCCGTCTCGCTCGCCAGTGCCTGGGCGTTCGGCGAGGTGCGCGGCTGGCCCCACAGCCTGCAGAAGAGTGTGCGGGCGGCGCCCGGCTTCTACGGTGCGTACGGCGCCTGCGTCGCGCTCGCCGCCGCGATTGTGCTGATCCCGAACGCACCGCTACAGCTGATCATCATTACCGTGCAGGTGCTGGCGGGCATCATGCTGCCGGTCGCCGTGATCTTCCTGCAGCTCCTGCTCAACGACCGCGAGCTGCTGGGCGACCGCTGGGTCAACAAGCGCTGGAACAACCTGATCAACTGGACGATCGTCGGCGTGCTCTTCGTGCTCTCGCTGGTCCTCGCCGTCCAGGTGATCTTCCCGAACCTGTTCGGACAGTAACGGTGCGCGGCACAGCCGTCGCGCCTTTCAGAACGAGGAAACGCCGTGGCCATCAAGAACACATCTGCAACGCTTGATCTCCTGGCCGAGGCCGCGAGCCGGCCGTTGCCCTACGTGATCCACCCGCTGGACGATGCCCCGGAGCAGAAGCTCAGCGGTGAGGGGCTCGGCACGATGCGGCTCAGCCTGGCGGCACGGCTCGCGCTCGGCGCCCTGCGCGCCTACATCCTGCTGATGATCGTACTGGTGGGGCTCAAAGCGATGTCGCTCGCGGGCTGGATCAACCTCGGCTGATCCGCGGCGGCCACCGAGCCACGGCAGAACAGGAGAAGGCCGCCGGTGCAAGCGACGTGGAACGCGGCTACGCGACAGGCGTCGCGTCGCGTGCAGGAGGTTCCCGGCCAGGTGTCAGGACAACCGTCACGGCGAGATCGTCTGCGGGAGTCTCCCGTGAGCGCGGCGGGCGTGCTACGGTGCAACGTGTGACGTGCAATACCGATCCGGACCCGGCGCTGTCCTGCGCGCGGCAGCGCAGCGCCACGAGGAGCGACCATGACCACGCAGGACACGCACGACGACATCGACAGCGCCGCGCAGGCGTCGGAGTGGCCCGAGCTGGAGAAGCTTGTTTCGGACGTGAAGACGAAACGCGCGGACGAGCTGGCCCGCCAGGAGGAGCAGCGCACTCGCGCTCAGAAGGCGCAGCAGGAGGCGGAGAAGGCGTGGGGGGCGCTGCGCGCCGCGGCCAGCCTTGAGGAGCTGGCCGCCCGGCTCGGCGAGCTGGGCGTGGTGGCGCGGCCAGCGGAGACCGTTCCCGGCGCCAACTCGGCTGCGCTGGAGCTTTCACGCCTGCCCAAAGGCGAGACGGCGATCATCCGCATCGATACCTCGTCCTCGCGCAGCGGTCCGCCGCGCACGACGATCCAGGTGCAGCGCGGCACGCAGCAACTTTCGCCCACCACGCTGAACGTGAACAGCAACAGCGAGCTGAAGAAACACCTGATCGAGATCGCGCAGCGGCTGCTGGGGTAGCACGCGGCCGCGCTCGTCAGCGGGTGACGTGCGCCGAAACCGCCAGCCAGCAACCCCCACGCCGCGCCCAAACGTCGGTGTAGCGGCCTGATGCTGCTCGGCCGTCCGGCAGTGTGTAGCTGGTCCGCGCGTGGATGATCGCGAAGTCGCCCATGAGTCGAACCTGTACGTCCCTGGCTTTGAGATTGGTGATGGTCACGGGCCGCGCGGTCTGCTCAAGGAAACGCGCCTTGTCGAACAGCGAGCCGTCGGGGTTGCTGCACAAGAAATCGTCCGCCAGGATCTCGTCGAAGCGGCGCACATCCGACGTCTGCACCGCGGTGATGTAGTCCCGGTTGAGCTGGAGCAGTGTCTCGAGATCGGTGGCCGTCGCCGCATCGGCGTGCATGGTCTTCTCCTTCATCGCTACGGTGCTACGGTGCTACGGTGCTGCTGTTGCTATTGTTACCGTGCAGGGTCGGAGTCCGAGGCCGTGGGGCCGGGCTCCGCCGGCCTTCGCGGAGCGGCCGGCGGGGCTGCCGAAGCGAGCGAGGACGGCGCCCCTCCGGCCAGTCCCCAAATCTGCTCGGATACAACGCGGCCGACGCTCGCGCGCATCGCCACCGGGTCCGCGGCTTCGCCGACGAGCAGCGCCGCCTCCATCAGCGAGGCGAGCAGCAGATGGCCGCGTTCCTCGAGCACGTCCGCGGGGATGCGTCCCGCCCGCGCGGCGGATCGCAGCCCTGCCAGCAGCAACCCGAAGCCATACTGCGCGTCGATCGCGCGCCAGCGCCGCCAGCCGAGCACGGCGGGCGCGTCAACCAGCGCGATCCGGCGGACTGCCGGGTCCAGGCAGGCGTCGAGGAAGGCCTGGCAGCCGCGCTCGATCTGCTCGATCGGATCCGTGCGCTCGCGCCCGGCGCTGGCGAGCATGACGACCAGATCTTGCTCGACATCTTCGTATACGGCAGCGAGCAACTCGCGCTTGTCCGGAAAGTGGTGATAGAAGGCGCCCTTGGACAGCCCCGTACGTTCCAGTACCTCCTCGATCGGGGTCGCATCGTAGCCGCGCTCGGCAAACAGCGTCCGCGCCACGCTGAGCAGCTTTCGCCTGGTGCTGTCGGCGCGTTCCGCCTGGCGTCGTCGCACGCCGGAGCCGGTTCGACCGCCGGCCTGCTCGCGCTCCGTGGACATCCCTACTCCTGTCCTGCTTTGCCTGCTACGCTGCTGCGCCGGCGCTGCGTCCCTCAGCTCCCGTGCCGGCCGGCGGGCGCGGCACCTGCGGCGTAGGCGCCGGTCCACAGTTCGCGCAACGGACCGGCCAGCGCCTCGGGCCGGTCTTCGGCGAAAAAGAGCTTTGCCCCCGGCACCTCGATCAGCCGCGCGACGCCGGGGATCGTGTCCCGCAGCCAGTGCGCCAGTTCGATGCCGAAGCAGATGTCGTCCGTCGCCCAGACGATCTGCGTGGGCACCGTGAGACCGCGCAGCAGCGGCTCGACGGCAACGGTCTGCTGAACGTCAAAGCCGGTCCAGTAGCGGTGCATGTTGGCGGCCCGCTCCTCGGAGGATACCAGCGGCTCCAAATACACCCGTATCGCCTCACCGGTCAGGGCGGCCGATGCAGCGATTACCGCGGCAATCGCCAGCATCGGCCGCGCCGCCGGGCCGCTCTGGGCGGCCGATCAGCGGCATGCCGCGGCTGCCGCCTGGGTGGCGCTGAGATGATCGGCTACTGCCAGCGGTCGAGCGCGGCGATCTGGATGAGGTTGCCGCAGGTGTCGTTGACCATGGCGATGGTCGAGCCGGTCACCTTGGTCGGCGGCATGGTGAAATTCGCGCCGAGCGCCTTCATCCGGTCGTACTCCTGCTGCACGTCGTCCACATAGAACATCGCGGACGGCTGGCCCTGCTCGAACATCGCCTGCTGGTAGGCCCGAGCGGCCGGGTTGTCGTTGGGCGCGAGCTGCAGCTCGACGCCCTCGGGCTCCTCGGGTGAGGCGACAGTCAGCCACCTGAATGGACCCTGGGTAAAGTCCGCCTTCTTCACGAAGCCCAGGACGTCAGTGTAGAAGCGCAGCGCTTTCTCCTGGTCGTCTACGTAGATGTTGGTCACTTTAATTTTCATGGCGATTCCTCCTGTCACATCGGACGCCGCTCGATAGTAAACCGACGGTCGGTTTATTGCAAGCAGCGGGACCGAGGCAGAGCCGCGCCTGTTCCCAGCCGCGGCCGCTGCTTCGTGCGGCGCACCGCCGTTTGCTTCAGGCCGTGAACCGGGTTTATGCCGGTTACGTCCTGCGCCGCTGCGGCCGTTGACATGACGAGTCGCTCTACCTAGTATTGCTATGTATGAACGCGGAACTGCTCAAAGGCCATCTCGATCTGTTGCTGCTGGCGATCATCGCCGAGCGGCCGGCGCACGGCTACGCGATTATCGCCTGTTTGCGCGAACGCAGCGCGGGCGCCTTCGATCTGCCGGAGGGCACGGTCTATCCGGCGCTGCACCGGCTGGAACGCGCCGGCCTGTTGCAGAGCCGCTGGGCGCCGGGGGCGGGCCGCAGCCGCCGCATCTACGAGATCACGGCGTTGGGCGCCGAGGCCATGCAGGAGCGCCGTGCAACCTGGGGCGCCTTCGCCCGCGGCGTGCAGGCGGTGCTGGGAGGTGCATTATGACGCCCGAGCTTGGCTTGATCGACGAGTATCTCGACCGACTGGCGCTCGAGTTGCGCGTGGACGGGCGTCGCGCCCGCCGCATCCTGCTCGAAGCCGAAGATCATCTGCGCGCGACGGCGCAGCAGCTCGGTGCGGACGGTCTGCCCTGGCGCGAGGCCGAGCAGCGCGCGATCGACCGCTTCGGCTCGCCGCGCACCGTCGCGCGCCGCTTCGCCGCCGAGGCCGGCGGTGCCTCGCTGCCGCGGCTGGGCGCCGAACTTGTGCTGGCGCTGGGATTGCTCTTCGGCATCGGCATGAGCGCGATCGGCGCCAGCGGCCTGGTTGCGGGCGGATTCGGTGCCGCCTTCGGCAAGAGTTTCGTCGCGGGCGACGCGAACGGAGTCACTTACACGCCGGCCCGCTGCGCCGACTTCCTCGAATACTTCCCGCGGGCCGGGAACTGCGAGGCGGCAGCCACGGCGCATCACTTCGACGAGGTCGTGCTGTATCGCGTCGCGGCCGGCGTCGTGGGTCTGCTCGCGTTGGGCGGCTGGTGGCTGCTGCGGCGAGGCGCGAAACGGCGGCGCAGCGGAGCGCTGCCGGAGGGATTTTCCGCGACGATCGGCGTGGCGTTGTTCGGGCTGGCGGCCGCGGGGCTGATCGGGCTGGGCGGCATGCAGCTGCTCTTCGGGCAACCGGCAGGGGCCGGCGGCCTCATTTCAGGCGGCGTGATCGCGCTGGCCGTGTTCGCCGGCTTCGCCCGCTCGTTCGTGCGCGGTCTGTCTGCCGCCGTGCCGGCGTAGGCGCGGCGCTTCACGCTGTTCGGCGCGCGTGGCCGCGGCTCGCGCTCTTCTCTGTTCCCTGTTCCCTGATCGCTATACCCTGAACCCGTGGCGCCGCTGCTGTATATCGTGATCGTGCTGCTCGTCGCGGTGGCGGCGGGGCTGCTCGGCTCGCTGCTCGGGCTGGGCGGCGGCATCATCGTCATCCCCGCGCTCACGACGTTTCTCGGCGTCGATATTCGCCTGGCGATCGGCGCCAGTATCGTCTCGGTGATCGCCACCAGCTCGGGCGCCGCCGCGGCCTACGTGCGCGACCACCTCTCCAACATCCGCGCCGGCATGTTTTTGGAGCTGGGCACGACGACGGGCGCGCTCACCGGCGCCTATCTCGGCGGCGTGCTGGCCGGGCGGGCGCTTTATTTGATCTTTGCGCTCGTGCTGGGCTATTCGGCGCTGGCGATGTTCCGCAAGCGCCGCGAGGAGGCGCCGGCGCCGTTCGTGCCGGACGCGATCTCGCAGCGGCTGCGCCTCGCCAGCAGCTACGAAGACAAGGCGCTCGGCCGCGTGGTGAGCTATGACGTAACCGGCGCGCTGCCGGGGCTGGCGCTGATGTACATCGCGGGCGCGGTCTCCGGCCTGCTCGGCATCGGCAGCGGCGCGCTCAAAGTGCCGGCGATGGATCTGGCGATGCGGCTGCCGATCAAGGTCAGCACGGCGACCAGCAACTTCATGATCGGCGTGACGGCGGCGGCCAGCGCCAGCGTCTATTTCGCCCGCGGCCAGATCCACCCGGTGCTGGCGGCGCCGGTGGCCGTGGGCGTGCTGCTGGGCGCCACGGCCGGCTCGAAACTGCTGGGCGGCCTGCGCGGCCCTACCGTGCGCAAGGTCTTCCTCGTCATCCTGCTGCTGATCACGGTGCAGATGTTCCTCAAGGGTTTGGGAGGCTAGCCGATGGCCGACGCCGAACGGCCCGCCGCCCCCTCCCCGGCCCTCCCCGATGGCGATGGGGGAGGGGGACCGCGCGACCTCCATCCCTCCCCCAATGCGTTGGGGG
>CALFMN010000109.1 GCA_937879875.1 uncultured Chloroflexota bacterium
CTGCTGCACAGTGCGCTCCCGCTCCTGGCCGATAGTTCATAACAGCCTCTAGCCGCGCGTCACCTCGCGCGGCACGTCGATCGCGTCCGGGGGAGCGGGCTGCGGGCCTGAACTGTCGCTGGCAACGGGCAGTTCGTCCGCGATCGCGGCGGGCGCAGCCTTGCTCCGGCGGCCATACAGGCGCTCGCGGAAGGGAGAACGCATGAAGCGATAGTAGGCGCCGGCGATGCCGGCGGGCAGGAAGATCATGATCAGGATCAGCGCGAGGC
Organism: uncultured Chloroflexota bacterium; assembly: GCA_937879875.1. Taxonomy (GTDB): domain Bacteria; phylum Chloroflexota; class Dehalococcoidia; order CAUJGQ01; family CAUJGQ01; genus CALFMN01. Next base: position 270 of record CALFMN010000109.1, read on the forward strand.
CGTAGTAGACGCCCGCCGCGTACGTGGGGAAGGTCTTGAACTGCGCAGGCAGGTGGCTGCCGAGCAGCGGCACATCTGTTGGCGCCGGCAGTGTCGCCGTATTGAGCGTCAGCCAGCGGATGGCGATGGCGCCGATGATGCTGCCCAGGATCGAGTCGAGACCGCCGATCACGATCATCGCGAGGATGGCGATCGAGAGGTTCAGACCGAACGTATCCGGATGGACACTGGCCAGCGCGTAGGCCAGGAAGGCGCCGCTCAGTCCGGCGATGAAGGCGCTGAACATAAAGCCGATGACCTTGTGCCGCGCCAGGTTGAGGCCAATCACCTGCGCCGCGGGCTCGCTGTCGCGCACGGCAACAAGGGCGCGGCCGGTGCGGCTACGCCGGAAGTTCCACACGAGCACCGCGGCGAGCACGACGACGGCCGCCGTGAGGAAGAAGCGATATTCGTCGCCGCTCAGCGCCCGGTGCGGCAGGTGTTGCAGGGGACCGGGTACCTGCGGCAGAAACTTCGTGCGCAGGGCGATCCCCTGCGATCCCAACGTCCATTTATCGATCTTGCTCCACTTGCCCAGCGTCGGCAGGGCGATCGCCAGGCCGAGCGTGGCGATCGCCAGATACGGACCGGCGAGCCGCACCGCGGGCAGGCCAAGCAAGAAGCCAACCGCTGCGGCCAGCAGCGCTCCGACGAGCGCCGCTTCATAGAAGGAGACCTGATGCTCGGCCAGCATGATCCCGACGGTGTAGGCCGCGATCGCGAGCAGAGCGCCGTGGCCGAGCGAGATCTCGCCCGTCATGCCGATCAGCATGTTCAAACTGATCGCGGCGAGGATGTACACGCCGTAGTCGGTCAGAATGTCGTTGCCGAACTTGGGCATAAACAGCGGCACGACGATGAAAAACACCGCGGCGCCCAGCAGGCCGAGCAGCCGGAAATAGCGGCGGGGCGCTGCCAGCACGACCACCGCGAAGTAGACCAGCCCCAGAACCATCCCCGTCTGCAGCGGCCTGGGCTGCTGCTTGAAGTACAGGTACACAAACAGCAGGCCGACCAGCCCGGCGAGTACGCCGATCAGCGTGCGCCGGCCCCGGCGGCTGAAGAGCTGCCCGGCCAGCCCTGAAGACGGCATAGCGGATTGGACGTCGTTCACGGCGCTACACCTTCTTCACCGTCTTGCGGCCCAGCAAACCCGTCGGGCGCACGAACAGCACGACGATGATCACAATAAAGGCCACCGGATCCTTGATGTCCTTGAGCAGCGCGGCGCCGCCCACCACGTTCTGGATGATGCCGATCAGAAAACCGCCGAGGACCGCGCCGACCGGGCTGTCCAGACCGCCAAGCACCGCCGCGGCGAAGGCGTACAGCAGCAGTCCCTGCATGAACGCCGGATCCAGACCTTGAATCGGGGCTGCCACGACCCCCGCCGTAGCGCCGACCATCGCCGCGAGCGCCCAGCCGATCGTCAACATGACGCCGACGGACACGCCGCACAGCCGCGATGCGACGGGATTCTGAGCCGCTGCCCTGCTGGCGAGGCCGAGCTTGGTGTAGTTGAAGAAGACAAATACCAAACCCATGACGATCAGCGTAATCGCCAGCGCCCCGACATAGGTACGCCCTACAGACGCGCCGAAGATCGTGAAGGCCTTCGTACCGACTTTGGCGTACGGCGCGAAAATGGACTTCGGCTGCGCCTGCCAGATGAAGATCGCAAACGAATTGACAACCTGGAAGAGACCGAGCGTCACGATCACGATCGTGAGCAGCGGTGCATTTTCGATCGGCGCAATGACCACGCGCTGGATGATTGCACCGAAGAAGGCCGCGAATACCAGCGTGCCCACCAGCGCCGCGTACCAGTCCCAGTGCGCCTGCGTGATCAGCGCCCAGGAGACGAACGTGCAGAACATCGCCATCTCGCCCTGGGCGAAGTTGATCACGTCGGTGGAGCGGTAAATCAACACCAGGGCGAGCGCGAGTGCGCCGTAGACTGAGCCCTGCCCGATACCCTGGACGATGTACTGGCGATCGAAGGTCACGTCGCCATTGAAGACCCACTTGATCACGGCCAGCACGAAGTACAGCACGATCAGCGGCGAAACGATCGTCAGCGCCTGTATCAGCCAGCGCAGCAGCTGATCCGAACTGAGAGAGCCGCGTGTGCGTACCATGCCGCCTCCACACTGGTCGCCGCGTCGTTTGCCTCAGTAGCCGAGGTACGAGCGCCTCACGTCGTCGTTTTGCTGTAAGCGCGCCGCCTCATCGGCCAGCGCCACGTGGCCGGTTTCGAGCACGTAGGCGTAGTCGGCGATGCTCAGTGCCGCCTGCGCGTCTTGTTCAACGACCATAACGGTCAGTTTCCCTTCGCGGCTGATCGCCTGGATGATCTGAAAGATCTCGCGCACGATCAGCGGCGCCAGGCCCAGCGAGGGCTCGTCAAGCAGCAGCAGCTTCGGCCGCGCCATCAGCGCACGGGCGATCGCCAGCATCTGCTGCTCTCCGCCCGAAAGCGTGCCGGCGACCTGTGAGCGGCGCTGGCCCAGCACGGGGAAGTACTGGCAGACGCGGTCGATGTCGCGCCGCACACCGTCGCGGTCACGCCGCGTATATGCGCCCAGCTTGAGGTTCTCGAGCACGTTGAGCTGAGTGAAGATCTGGCGCCCCTCCGGCACCTGCGAAATGCCGAGTTTGACGATCTGCTCGGCCTTCGCCTGGTCGATGCGCCGGTTGTCGTACTCGATCATGCCGGAACTTGGATGAATCAGGCCCGAGATCGATCGCAGCAAGGTTGACTTGCCGGCGCCGTTCGCGCCTAGCACGGTGATGATCTGCCCGTCCGGCACGAACACGGAGACGCCGTCCAGCGCCACGACCGGACCGTACTGCGTGCGGATGTCAGTGACCCGGAGCATCGGACACCGCCTCTCCGAGGTATGCCTCGATCACGGCCGGGTTGCGCCGAACCTCCTCCGGTGTGCCTTCCGCGATCTTACGGCCGAAGTCCAGCACGTAGATGTAGTCCGAAATGCCCATCACGAGCTGCATGTGGTGTTCGACGAGCAGCACGGCAACATTGAACTCGTCGCGGATGCGGTGAATCAGGGCGGCCAGCGTGCCCATGTCACCGTGCGAGAGCCCGGCGGCGGGCTCGTCCATCAACAGCAAGCGCGGGTCGGCGGAGAGTGCCCGCGCCAGGTCCACCCGCTTTTGCACACCGAAGGGCAGGCTGCTCACCACATCGTCGGCATGACGGCGTAGGTTGAGGAAGCCCATCACGTCGTCGGCGCGGGCACGCTGCTGGGCGTCCTGCTTCGCCATGTAGGGCAGGCGAATGCCGCCGGCCATCGAAAAGCCGCCGGCCGTGAGGCCGCTGGCGACGGCTGCCGTCAGCGTCGTACTGACACTGCCGCCGCCGGCGACCGCGATCACGCCGCCGCCGATCAGCGCCGCGCCGCTGAGGATGCCGACCTGCGCCATGTCGGCGTGGACACGTGAGTTCTGACCGACCATGAGGTTGTCGCGCACGGTCATCGTTTTGAACAGTTCCAGGTTCTGGAACGTGCGTGCGATGCGGCGCGTAATGATGCGATCCGAAGGGAGCCGCAGCAGGTCTTCATCGTCGAAGTGAATGCTGCCGCGATCGGGCGTGTAGAGCCGGCTGATGCAGTTGAAGACCGTGGACTTGCCCGCGCCGTTCGGCCCGATCAGCGCCGCGATTTGCCGCGGCCGGACGGTCAATGTCACCCCGTCCAGCGCGACGATGCCGCCGAAACGGATCGAGAGATCGGTGATCTCCAGTCCCTCGCCCATGCGCCGTCCTTCGGTCGATGTTGCGGGGTACAGATCGACTGACCCGCACTGCCGTTATCGCGAACTCGGGCTGTTCTGGCGCGAAAACGTAGCAGCACAGTAGTGGCGACCGCTGGTTAGGTCAAGGGGTGGCCGCTGGCGATGCAGTTCGAGCTGCATTCGACGCGCCACGCAGCGAGGAGACGCCACCCCCGGCCGTTCCCGCTCATGGTGGAGGGTGTGGGCGGGGCATTTTGGGCGTTCCATGCGGATTCGGGCCGGCGGGGCGCCTAACCCTGGTTGCTTCGCAACCTGTCCCTTCCCGAGCCGGGAAGGGACTTCTGGAGCGTTCCATTCGCCGTGCGACGGCAGCGGGGCCGGATGTCCTCGTGGGTACGGCGACGGTTCGTCTCCCGCCCGATTGGGTGTCCTCGGCCTCACCCTTCCCGCCTCGGGAAGGGACAGACCTCGCTTGCGAGGTCAGGGTTAGGCGCCCCGCGCTCGGCACGAAGCCGCGGCAAGAGGTACAGGCTTCAGCCCCTGCCCTGCGCCCGGCCCAGCGCCGTGTTCAGCGCACGCTCGGCAAAGACGCGCACGAGGTGCGAGCGGTACTCCGCCGAGGCGTGGATGTCGCCCAGCGGCTCGATCCCGTCCGCCGCCTGTTGTGCGGCCCGCTTCACGGCGTCCGCATTCGCCGGCTGGCCGCGCAGCGCCTGCTCGGTGCCGCTCGCGCGCGAGGCCGTTTCGCCCACGCCGCTGACGCCGACGCGCGCGTCGGCAACCGTGGCGCCGCTGACTGTGACGACCGCGGCGATGCCGACGATCGCGTAGCCGGAGGCCTGGTTGGCAAACTTCAGATACGTCGAGCCGGTGTTTGCAGGCAACACGGGAATGCGGATCTCCGTCAGCACCTCGTTCGGCTCCAGCGCCGTGGAGAGCAGATCGGTGAAGAAATCGGCCGCCGCGATCGTGCGCGTGCCGCTGGCGCCGCGGGCCACCAGCTCGGCATTGAGCGCCAGCATCACCCCGGGCAGGTCGGCGCCCGGGTCGGCGTGGGCAAGGCTGCCGCCGATCGTGCCGCGGTTGCGCACCTGCACGTCGCCGATGCTGGCGGCGGCTTCGGCCAGCACGGCAACCCGGCTGCGCAGCAACTCGGAGGCGGCGACGGCGCTGTGCGTGGTCATCGCGCCGATCGCGATGGCGCCGCCTTCGTCGCGGATATACGAGAGTCCCTGGACGCGGCCCAGGTCGATCAGGTGCTCGGGCGCGGCCAGGCGCAGCTTCATCAGCGGGATCAGGCTGTGGCCGCCCGCGAGCAGCTTCGCGTCGTCGCCGAAGCGGCCAAGCAGGCCGAGGGCGTCCTCGACGCTGGTAGGGCTGTGGTACTCGAAGGCGCTCGGAATCACGGGCTTCTCCCTCCATCAGTGGCGGGGTGTGCGGGCCGCGCCGGACCTGCGCGCTAGTCGGCGCCGATCGGCTGCTTCGCGCCTTCGGCCATCTTGTTGGCCGCGTACTGAACCGCGTTGACGATGTGCTGATAGCCGGTGCAGCGGCAGAGATTGCCGTGGATGGCGTGGCGAATCTCCTGCTCGCTGGGCGAGGCATTCGCCTGCAGCAGGCCCACCACGGACATAATCATGCCCGGCGTGCAGTAGCCGCACTGCAGGCCGTGCTCCTCCCAGAAGCCCTCCTGCACCGGATGAAGCTGGCCGCCCTGCGCCAGCCCCTCGACCGTGGTCAGCGACCGGCCGTCGGCCTGCACGGCAAACATCGTGCAGGACTTCACGGCGATATCGTCCAGCAGGATCGTGCAGGCGCCGCACTGGCTGGTGTCGCAGCCGATGTGCGTGCCCGTCAGACCCAGTTCCTCGCGCAGGAAATGCACGAGCAAGAGCCGCGGCTCGACCTCGCGCTCGTAGCTCTTGCCATTAACCGTGATCGAAACATGCGCCCCAGCCATCACTCTGCCTCCTCGGGCTCACGGCCCGTGGTCGTCTCTGCTTATAAGGCTTGTGCTATGCGCTCGTCGCCGGGATCTGCTTCTCCATCGTCTTGAAGAACTGCTCGATCAGCTTGCGTGCGGTGATGCCCAGCAGGCGCTGCCCCACGCTGGCAATCAGCCCGGCCACCTGCGCATCGCCGTCGTAGGCTACCAGCGTTGTGCCTCCCTGGTCGGTGAGCGTGAGTACGCCGCTGCCTTTCACCCGGCCCGGTTTGCCGCCGCCTTCCACGCCCATACGGTAGCTCGACGGCGGCTGGCGCTCGGAGAGCTGGATTTTGCCCTGAAACGTGCCCTTGATCGAGCCGACGCCCGCCTTCATCACCGCTTCGTACTGATCCTCCGCGGTTGTCTTGAACTCCTCGCAGCCGGGCATGCAGCGACGGATGTTCTCGGGGTCGAGCATGGCCTGCCAGACGGCGTCCCGCGGCGCCTTGAACGTGTACGTGCCGGTAAGCTGCATGGTTGCGGTTTCGGTCCTGTGTTTCCATGTTCGGGGTTCAGTCGGCGGGGGAAACGGGCCAATGCTGGCATGTTCCTACGGCGCTGTCAACCGCGCCACGATCGTGTCGATACGGAAGAGCTTGGCCGCGCGGGACACCTAACCCTGCTTTGCCTGGCGGCAAAGCGGTCCCTTCCCGAGGCGGGAAAGGGACTTCTGGAGCGTTCCACTCGTCGTGCGACGGCGGCGGGGCCGCGGTGTCCTTGCAGGACACGCGATGCGTTGGTCTCCCACCCGCCCGTTCGTCCTCCACCCGAACCCTTCCCGTGTCGGGCCATAGCGCAGCGCAACCGTCGGAGACTTCCAACGACAGCTTTGCCGCAAGGCAAATCGGGGTTAGGCGCGCGGCTTGACAGCGGCCCCGGCCACACCTACAACCGGAACTGCGAGCACGCCGCGCCAAACGGCGCGCGGCGGCAGCGCACCGGCGGCGGACACAGGAGGTTCGACCGTGAAGTTCGGCCTGTTTTATGAGCTGCAACTGCCCAAGCCCTACGACTGCGACACCTGGAATCCTGACGATGAGCGCCGCATCATCCACGAGATGCTGGAGCAGGTCGAGCTTGCCGACCGGCTTGGCTTCGACTACGTATTCGAGGTCGAGCATCACTTCCTCGAAGAGTACTCGCATTCATCGGCGCCCGAAGTCGTGCTCGCCGCCGCGTCGCAGCGCACGAAGCGCATCCGTCTCGGCCACGGCATCGTGCACATGCCGCCGGGGCACAATCACCCGGCCCGTACCGCCGAGCGCGTCGCCACCTTGGATCTCGTCTCCAATGGCCGTGTCGAGTTCGGCACCGGCGAGGGCGCGTCCGACATGGAGCTGGGCGGATTCAACACCGATCGCGGTTTTAAGAAGCAGATGTGGGAAGAATCGACGCGCGAGTGCCTGCGTATGATGACCGCCGAGCCGTACGCCGGCCACGACGGCCAGTTCCTGCGTATGCCCGTGCGCAACGTGATTCCCAAGTCGCTGCAAAAGCCGCACCCACCGGTCTGGGTCGCCGCCTCGCGCCGCGAGACGGTGATGCTGGCGGCGCGGCTGGGCATCGGCTCGCTTGGCTTCGGCTTCGAGACGCCGGAAGAGGCCGCCGAACGCATCGAGCGCTACTGGGAGCTGGTGCAGGAAGAGTGCCGGCCGATCGGGGCCGCGATCAACCCCGCCGTCTCGACCGTGGCGACGATGATGTGCGCCCCGACGGACGAGCAGGCCGTGGCGCAGGGGCTCTCCGGCGCGCAGTTCTTCAGTTTCTCGCTGGGCCGCGGCACGCCGCCCGACCCTCCGCGTAACCCCGGCCACGACCATCTCTACCGCGAGTTCGTCGATTCGCGCCGCGAGAAGAGAGCAAAGCCGGCACGCGACCAGGAGCCGGAGGACGAGGGCCAGCGGGCGCTATACCGCGCCGGCCAGCGCGGCGGCTTCATCGGCTCGCCGGCCTTCATCCGCGAGAATCTGAAGAGGTACGAAGCCGCGCATCTGGACGCGATGATCTTCGTGGCGCAGTGCGGCGACCGCAAGCACGACGAGATCATGGCCTCGATCGAGCTGTTCGCCAAAGAGGTGATGCCCGAGTTCCAGGAACGGCACGAGCGGATGCAGCGACCTTGGCGCGAGCGGCAGCTCGACGGCGTCACGTTCCTCAACAACTCCACGATTTAGCGGGGAGCGCTTCACGAGGGTACCGCCGTGGCGAAACCGAGCCAGGTGCAGGATGAAGAGCTGCGCGGCCTGATCGTGGCCGCGCGCGCGGCCTATCTGGACGACCGCAACCTCGAATCGGTGGAAAAGAGCGTCGCGGCGTTTCGCGGCCTGCTGCAACGCCAGCCCGATTTTCTGTCCGCCGGGCCGTTCGCGGGCAACAATCGGCGCGTCTTTCCGCAGCTCGGCGTGGCGCTGAAGAGCGCGAACGGCGGGCAGCCGGAGATCGTGTTCGAGCGGCAGCAGTTCAGCAACCCCGAGGCGATCACGTTCTACGAGTACGTCTCCGACTGCCTGGTTGCGGCGAAGCTCTGAGCGAGGCCGGCATGATCGTCGATACCCACGTCCACGTCGTGGCGCCCGACCAGCAGCGCTATCCGTTCAGCCCTGCCGGCGGCTTCCGCATGCGCGGCTTAGGCGCCTGGAATACTGAGCATCCCGTTTCAGCGGAGCAAATGCTCGCCACGATCGCGGGCGCGGGCGTGGATCGCGCGGTCGTCGTGCAGCCGTTCTCGGCCTACGGCTTCGACAACAACTACCACGCCGACAGCGCCGCGGCACACGCCGCGCGGCTCGGCAGCGTCTGCACCGTGGACCCGGTAGCCGCAGACGGCGCCGAGCGCCTGACCTACTGGGTGCGCGAGCGCGGCATGCAGGGCCTGCGCCTGACCACCAGCCAGGAAGGCAGCCGGCTCGACGATCCGCGCGCCTTTCCCGTCTGGGAACGCGCGGGCGAGCTGGGCATTCCGATCTGCGTGCTGACCAGCCCGGAGCATTGGCCGGCCGCCCGCATCATGGCAAGCCGCTTTCCCCGCGTGCCCGTGCTGCTGGACCACGCGGGCGGCATAGGCGCCGGCCAAACCGCTGAGATCGTGGACGAATTGATCGGTCTGGCGGCCCTGCCGAACGTGCAGCTCAAGGTCTCGACGGTCAACTTTGCGCCGCTGGCCGCCCTGGGCGAGACCGGGCTCGCGCGCTGGCGGCGCATTGTTGCCGCATACGGCGCCGAGCGGCTGCTGTGGGGTTCGAACTATCCCGTCTCCCAGGAAGGCAGCTACGCGGATATGGCGCGGCTGGGCGAACGCGCGCTGCCATTTCTCAGCGACGCGCAGCGCGAGGCCATGCTCGGCGGCAATGCGCTGCGCTTCTGGCCGGCGCCGAGAAGCTGACATGGTCAATCGCTTACGGCATTTGCAGGGCACGCGTCCGCGAGGCGCTGCGGCTGGACCTCGGCCCCGAAACCGGGTAGTGCTGGATCGGCGCCTTCGCGTTGAGGAAACACGCAATGTCTGATGATACCGTGCCGGTGCGCGGAGCGGCCGAGCCCGCGTCCCGCTTGGCCGGCGTGGGCGGCCTGCGCCTGCACTATCTTGAATGGGGCCGGCAAGATTCTCCGCCGATCGTGCTGCTGCACGGCGGCGGCCAGAGCGCCCACACCTGGCAGCGCGTCGCTGGCCGGCTCGCGAGCCGCTACCGGCTGATCGCGCCCGATGCGCGCGGCCACGGCGACAGCGAGTGGGCGCTGAACGGCGCGTATGACCTGGCCGCCTTCCGCGAAGACCTGCACGGGCTGGCGGCGCAGCTCGGCCTCCGGCAGTTCGTGCTCGTCGGCATGTCGATGGGCGGCATGACGGCGCTCGGCTATGCTGGGGTGTATGGCGCATCGCTGCGCGGCCTCGTCGTGGTCGATATCGCGCCGGAGATTCAGCCGGAGGGCCGGGACCGCATCATCGCCTTCATGAAGGGGCGCGAGTCGTTCGTCTCGCTCGACGAGGCCGTGGCCTATGCGCACACGTTCAATCCGCGCCGCAGCCCCGACGCCTTGCGCCGGACGCTGCCGCGCAATCTGCAGACGTTGCCGGACGGGCGGCTGCGCTGGAAGTGGGATCCGGCCTTCTTGCCCGAGGGCGATCAGCCGGAATCGCGCTTCGGACTGGCGGACCTGTGGGATGCGGCGGCCCGCGTGCCGTGCCCGGCGCTGGTTGTCCACGGCTCCGAGAGCGATATCCTCAGCCGGGAGACGGGCGAACGGCTTGCCGGCGTGCTGCCCCTGGGCCGCTACGTCTCGGTCGCGGGCTCCGGCCACTCGGTGCAGGGCGACAATCCGCACAGCTTGAGTGAGGCGATCGAGCGGTTTTTGGGCGACATCGGCTACTGATGCGCTCCGGCGCTCACAAGCTCGCGGCCGTCGACCAGCGGCGCCGTCTGCCAGCGTTGCAGCTCGGGCAGCACCTCGGCCGCGAACAGGCGCAGATTGCGTTCTGCTTCGTCGTTGGGCATGCCCGCGAAGGAGAAGTGGCACATCATGCCGTTCATGTCGATGACCGAGCGGATCTGCTCCAGCTTGCGCAGCACCTGGTCGGGTGTGCCCCAGGGCATCAGGTTGGCGAAGCTTTCGCCGGCGCCCGCGCTGCCGTGGCGATTGATGTACTTTGTGGCGTTGTTGTAGAACTCGTAGCCCTTGATCGCGGCGAAGTGGCCGGCGGTCATCTCGTAGTGCTTGATCACCGTCTGGTAGTAGCCGCCGATGTAGCGCATCGCCAGCTCGCGGGCGCGGTCGGGGTTCGCGTCCACGAAGTAGAAGCCGCCCATCAGCGGGCGCGGCGCCGGCTCGTCGCCGTTCACCTCGCGCCAGACGTGGTGATAGACCTCGAAGTCTTTGGCCACGTCCTCCCACGGCTTCTGCGGAATGACGAGCAGCCCCACGCCAAGCCGCGCCATCACCGGCATCGAATCGGGTGATACCGCCGCGGCGTACGTGCGCCCCTTGAACGAACGGAAGGGCGCCGGACGGATATCGCGCCGCGGCTGTTTGACATACTCGCCGTCATACTCGACATAGCCACGCTCCAGGCCGGTGAGGATCATCTCCGCGGCCTCGATGAAGCGCTGGCGCGACTCGTTCATATCCGCGCGGAAACCGTCGTACTCGACGCGGCCGAGGCCGCGGCCGATGCCGAAGATCACGCGGCCGTTCGAGAGGTTGTCGAGCATCGCCACCTCTTCGGCAACGCGGATCGGATCGTGCCATGGCAGCACGACGACCATCGAGCCGAGCTTGACTCTGCTCGTCTTACCGGCCATGTAGGCGAGGAACTGCATCACATCCGGGCACATCGTGTAGTCGGTGAAGTGATGCTCGACCGACCAGACCGAATCGAAGCCCAGCGGCTCCGCCAGCTCGGCCAGCCGCAGTTCCTGCTGATAGACCTCGAGGTCGGAAAGGCGGTTCTCCGGGTTTTGGAACAACGGCGCATAGCCGACGTGCATCGGGATCCCTCCCCGCGGCAGGCGTTCACGTTTCCGCGCCGCCGTCCTGCCAGACACGGTACTTCAGTTCGCGGATGACGCACAGCCCCCGGATAGCGCCGGCCGGATCGCGGCTCCAGGCCTGCGCGAGCCGCGAGACCTTCACCTGCCCGGAGTGAGCGCCCGGCGCAGCAGCGTGGCGAGGCCCGTCGCCCAGTGCTCCGGAGCGAGGCGCTCGGGACCCATCGCCGCGGCCATGATGCGGTAGCCGGTGATCAGCGCATAGAGGATGCTGAGCAGCACATCGGGCGGCAACTCGGGCGGCAACGCGGCGCTGAGCTGCGGCTCAAAAACCGTATAAAACTGTTCGCGCTCAGGATCGACCGTCGCCTCCCGCACGCGGGCGAGCAACGCCGGCCGATCGAAGGCCAACTCGCCGGTGAGCCGCAGAAAGCCATCGCCACGCCCTTCGCCCGCAACGCGCAACAGCCTGGCCATCGCCGGCTCGATCGCGTCGGCGTCGCGCTCGCCGGCGATGGCAGCAAGCGTCTGCTCGAGCGCGGCCTGTGTTTGCCGCATCAGCTCGGGGTCAGGCCCGATCCTGCGTTCACGCACCAGCATCAGCAGCAGATCGTCCTTGTCGGCGAAGTATTTGTAGAGCGTCGTCTTGCTCACGGCCGCGGCCGCGGCGACGCCTTCCATCGTCGTCGCACGATAGCCGTCGCGCAGGAAGGCGGCGCGGGCGACGTCAAGCAGGCGCCGGCGCCGTGCCGCGCGCGTGCGGCTGAGCGCGCCTTCACCGTTCACCGTACCCTGCTCGACGGTCTGCTCGGCCGTTGACAAAGTAAACGCCCCAGTCTACTTTATGACTATGAACTGAACGCTGCCGTTCACCTTTTAACACAGCCGGCGCGCCGCGGGAAGAGCAAGCGCCGTGGCGTCGCCAGCTGCCAGGAGCATACTCATGAGTTCAGGCAACAATCTGGTCCAGGCCCAGCCGATCGCGGTCTGGCCGGAGCTGTTGAAGGGCAAGATCGCAGTCGTGACGGGCGCCAGCCGCGGCATCGGCGCGGCAACGGCCCGGCTCTTTGCCGCCGCTGGCGCGTCGGTTGTGCTCGCGGCCCGAGACGGGCAGGCGCTTGCTGCACTGGCCGGCGCCATCCAATCCGATGGCGGCATGGCGCTGGCGCTGCCCACGGACGTCGACGATCCGGCGGCGATCGAGCGGCTGGTGCAGCGCACGCTCGAAACCTTCGGCCGGCTGGATCTGGCCGTGAACAACGCCGGCGTCAACGAGGCGCAAACGTTGCTCGCCGAGTTGCCGCTGGACGAGTTCGATCGCGTCGTGCGTGTCAACCTGCGCGGCGTCTTCGTCTGCATGAAGCACGAGATCCGGGCTATGCTGCGGAGCGGCGGCGGCGCCATCGTCAATGTTGCCTCCGCCGCGGGCGTGCAGGCTGGACCTCGCCTGGCCGCCTATACCGCGAGCAAGCACGGCGTCGTCGGCCTCACGCGCACCGCGGCGATCGACTACGGCGCGCAGCATATCCGCGCCAACGTCGTCGCTCTCGGCCCCATCGATGCGGGCATGCTCGCTCAGGCGCCTGAAACGGCGCGTCGCCAGGCGGCCCTGGCCATGCCAATGCAGCGGATCGGCACCGCTGCTGAAGTCGCCGCGGCCATCGCCTGGCTGTGCTCGGATCAGGCGGGGTATATCACCGGCGCAATATTGCCCATCGACGGCGGACACACCGCGCGCTGAGCGAGAAAATGGGGCATCCGAACGAGAGCAGGACGAACATGACGACGCTACCTTCACAGGCGGCGCCCGCGGCCGAGCGGCCCTGGGCATTGCAGACCTACCGCGTGCTGGCCTTTCTATTCCCGCCGCTGATCGTGGTGCAGGCGCTGCTCGCCGGCGAGTGGCTCGCGGGCCACGACGTGATCCGCGTCCACGAGACGCTGGGCGGGCTGCTGGCGGTCGCTGCGCTGGTCCAGATCGGGCTCGCGGCCGCCGCCGGCCTGCGACGCGATGTACGCACGCGCGTGATCGCCGTTTCGGTGCTCTTGTTTGTGCTGATCGTCGTGCAGTACGCGCTCGGCAAGGGCGGCTTCGGCAGCGCGAATCAGGCGCGGGCGCTGCATCTGCCCAACGGCCTGCTGGTGCTCGGCCTGGCCGCCTACTGCTCCACGCTGGCGGAGAACCTCGCACGGCGAAGCTGACGAACGGCGCCGCTACTTGTCGCTCAACTTGCCTTCTTGCACCAGCCAGCGGGCGAAGCCGAGCCGGTCGGTATCGAGCGCGTCGAGCAGCGATTGCAGCGGCGGGCGCGGCACCGGCACGGGCTCGCCCCGATCGAGGCGCTGCTGAATGTAGCGCACGCGCTCCTCTTCGAGCAGGGCGATCGCCTCGACCGCCGAGTGCGCTTCGGCCGCGCAGCCCGGCAACTCCGGATACTCCGCGCGCCGTACCCACTCGCCGTCTGGGCGCTCCACCGACTCGATCGCCAGCACATACGGCACGGCCAGATACTCTCGCAGGTCCATTGCTTCGCCTCCACACGATCTGCCGTGCACACGCCGGCCGTCTGCCTTCGCTCGCAGCGTACGCCATCGGCGGCGGTTTATGCGCGGATTCGCACGGGGTGGCGTTGTCAGACATGTCATGCGGGCGTACAGTGGCGGCGTGCGCTGTGCCGCCCGTTGTGCGGGCGTTGGTCGCGGCCTGCCGGCTGGTGCGGACCAGCCGGGCGCCGCGGGGAGTGGAGACGGATCGATGCTGTCGAAAGAGGACAACGAGCTGCTGTGCCGCGTCGGGCCGGGCACACCGATGGGCGAGCTGCTGCGCCAGTACTGGATGCCGTTCCTGCCGTCCGATCAGATGTCTGAAACGGATTGCCCGCCGAAGCGCGTGCGTCTGCTGGGCGAGAATCTCGTCGCCTTCCGCGACACGAACGGCGCTGTCGGGCTGATGCGCGAGAACTGCCCGCACCGCGGCGCCTCGCTCTTCTTCGGCCGCAACGAAGAGTGCGGCTTGCGCTGCCCGTACCATGGTTGGAAATGGGACGTGGCCGGCCGTTGTGTGGACATGCCCAACGAGCCGGAGGAGAGCGACTTCAAGACCAAAGTCCGCGCCGTGGCCTATCCCTGCCGCGACGTGAACGGCACGCTGTGGACCTACATGGGTCCGCGCGAGTCGGCGCCGCCGCTGCCGAACTTCGAGATCAACACCCTGCCCGCCGAGCAGGTGTACCCGCCGCACATGATGCTGGAAGAATGCAACTGGGTGCAGGCGCTGGAGGGCGACATCGATTCGTCGCACATCGACTTCGTACACGGGCGTTTGCACGAAGAGAGCAAGGCGCGCGGCACCTTCCACAAGGACAAGCGGCCGCGCCTTGAAGTGCTGCCGACGGCCTACGGCGCCTGCTACACCGGCCGGCGGCGCTGGAAGGACGGCGAGCAGTACTGGCACCGCATTACGCAGTTCATCATGCCCTTCTTCACCATGATCGCGGCCAGCGATCCGGTCGGCGTGCAGTGCCGCGCCTGGGTGCCGCTGGACGACGACCACACCTTGCAGTTCAGCATCCGCGGGCGGCTGGATCGGCCGATCACCGACGAAGAACGCCAGCCGCTGAAGGATCCCTTCAAGGCATGGGGCGGCTACGTACCGCAGACGAGCGACCCCTTCAGCCGCTACTACACCAGGGCGAACCTGCACAACGACTACAATCTCGACTACGAGATGCAGAAGAACGAGTTGGTGATCGGCATCCCCTTCCTCGGCAATCTGCAAGACCGGGCGATGACCGAGACGATGGGCACGATCTACGACCGCACGCAGGAGCACCTCGGCACGACCGATGCGATGGTGATCTTCGTGCGCCGGCAGCTGATCAACGCGGCGCGGGCGCTGCGCGAACAGGGATCGCTGCCCGAAAACGTGGACGACCCGAACCTCTGCCGTGTGCGCCCGGCCTCGGTGTTGTTGTCAGAAGATGAGAATTGGGTCGCGGCCACGGAGGCAGCGCGCATGTCCGATGCGGGCGTGCCGATCTCGTGGGTACCGTTTTTGCAGTAGCGCTCGGCCCTCACCCCCTCCCCTCTCCCAATCCTGGGCGAGGGGCGATCCCGCGGCGGGCGGTCCGATCGATTCAGGGTTAACCGTACCGGCCACGGAACGCTTCAGGCCGGATCGTCTCCTTCTCCCATGAGGCACGAATGGGGGAAGGAAACTGGGGAGGATGAGGGTTCCACCGCGCTCCTCATCCGACCTCCGCCCGCAGCCGATCGTGCAGCGTTGCCAGCGCCGCGGCGAGCTGCTCGCCGCGGCGCGCGCCCGCGCGGAATAGCACCGTCGCGTTCACCGTGGCCCAGTCGAAGCCGTCGGCAACCGCCGCGCCCGCGCCCGCAACGATGCCGTCCACGAGCCCATCAACGCCGCTGGACGCCGCTTCGCCCTGGTGCGGCGGCGCGCTGAGTTGCGCCTGGAAGCCGAGCGCGTCGGGATCGCGCCCCGCCTGCTCGGCAGCCTGCTTCACCGCCGCGATCTGCTCCGCTCCGCAGCCCACATTGGCGAGCCAGCCATCGGCGAGGCGTCCGGCGCGGCGCAGTGCGGCCGGCGAACTGCCGCCGAGCCAGATCGGCGGCCCGCCCGGCCGCGGCGGCTTCGGCTCCATCGCCATCGTCTGCACGCGATAGTGCGCCCCGGCGAAATCCACTTCGCGCTGCCGCCAGCAGGCACGCAGCAGCTCCACGGCCTCATCCATCGCCTTGCCGCGACGGTGGAAGTCGGCTCCCAGCGCCTGGTACTCCGACTCCTGCCAGCCGGTGCCCACGCCCAGCCGCACCCGGCCGGCGGAGAGCGTATCCAGCGTGCTCACCTGCTTGGCCACAAGCACCGGCTGACGCTGCGGCAGTACCAACACTTCGGTGCCGAGGCCGATCCGCTCCGTCACGGCGGCGACGAACGCCAGCGCCATCAGGGCTTCCAGGATCGGCATGTCCGCCGGGTAACGCAAGCCGGGACGGCTCTCGCTCGGCCACGGCATGACGACGTGGTCGAACATATCGAGTTGGTCGTAGCCGGCGCGCTCGATCGCCTGTGCGAGCGCCGCGACGCCCCGCGGCCCTTCGCGGTAGATGACGCTGGGAAACTCGACGGCCAGTTTCATGCGGGCGCTCCCTCCTAATCTGGAATGGCGTGGTGACTGCTGATGCGGCGCGCCGCTGCTCGCCGCTGCGCACCATGTGTCACGGGGCCGTTGTATGAGAAGTCTCCGACGGCTGCGCTGCGCTACGGCGGCCCCTGCCGTAGCCCGGCAGCTTCATCGAACTGAGGTGGGCTGGCGGACGCGGATCGAGGCGGCCAGCTCGCGGCCGGCGGCGGCGGCGCGATGGGCGAAGGTCGCGGAGATGCCGATATAGCGCACAGGGTCGAGCAGGACGTCGATCTCAGCCGCGCTCAACTGCTGACGCACCGTTGCATCCTCCAGCAACAGATCGCGGAAGGCACGGCCGCTGGTGGCCGCTGTCTGTGCCGCCTCGTAGACGACGTCGTGGGCGCGCTGCCGGCCGAGCCGCTTGCCCAGCTCCAGCATCACCGCCTCGGCCATGATCAGGCCGCCGCTGAGGTCAAGGTTGCGGCGCATCCGCTCCGGGAAGATCCGCAGGCCGGCGAAGAGCGTATCGAGACGCACGAGGATCTCGCCGGTCAAAATGCAGCCTGCGGAGACCGCGCGGCCGATCATCAGGCTGGTAGTGCGGTCGGCCTCGTGCTCGGTCTGCATCGCCTCCAGCGCCAGCGGCACGAGCGCCCGCAGCTCAGCCGCGGCGGCGATCACGTCCTGGCAGAGCTTCGGATTGCGCTTCTGCGGCATGGTGCTGCTGCCCACCGTGCCCGGCGGCACCGGTTCCTCGACCTCCCCGAACTCCGGTTTCATCAGCTCGTAGACCTCGCGGCCGATCTTGCTGCACGTCGCCGCGAGCAGGCCGAGCAGCGCGACATATTCCGCCAGATGGTCGCCGATCGTGCGTGCCGGCATTGGCATCGGGCGCAAGCCAAGCTGTGCCGCCATGCGCGCCTGGATCTCGACGCCGATCTCGCCGACCGAGGCCAGCGTGCCGGCCGCACCGCCGAACATGGCGACAAAGACGCGCGGCTCGCAGCCTCGCAACCGATCGATATGCCGGCTCAGTTCGTCGATCCAGACGGCGACTTTGAGGCCGAACGTCGCCGGCACGGCGTGCTGGCCGTGGGTTCGGGCCGGCAGCGACATCTCCGCGGTGCGCTCGGCCAGTTCTGCCAGCGTTTCGAGAATAGCGGCGAGCAGGTCCAGAAACGTCTCGTGCGCGGTGCGAAGCTGCAGGATCAGCCCGGTCTGGGTGATGTTCTGCGTCGTCGCACCCCAGTGGACGAAGCCGCCGGCCTCGCCGCGGCAGACCCGGTCCAGCTCCCAGATCAGCGGCACGAGCGCGTGGCCGGTGCGCTCGAGGCCGGCGCGGATCGCCTCGCGGTCCAGCAGCTCCAGCCGCGCCGAGCGGCGGATTTCGGCCGCGGCGTCGGCCGGAATGACGCCAAGCTCCGCTTCTGCCGCAGCCAGGGCGGCTTCCACGTCGAGCCATGACTGCCAGCGGGCGCCTTCGGAGAACAGCGCGCGGATGCCCGGGTCGGGCAGGCGCAGCGCCGTCGGTTCAGCTTCCATGGTCTTCTCCCTGACTCGCTTGCTGGACTGCCTTGCCATGCTATCCGCTTCCGTTGCCTGACGGCGATCAGGTCTGCCGGCACGGTAGCCTTTCGCCGCCACGTTGCGTATTGTCAGGGCTGTCGGAACGGCGCTTGCGCCGCTGCGCGCCTGACGCGCTCCGGCCTGGAGGCAGCAATGTCGTTGGAAGGCAAAGTCGCGGTCATCGTGGGCGGAAGTCGGGGCATCGGGCGCGACGTGGCCGTGGCGTTGGCCGAGGCGGGCGCGGACGTGGTCGTCTCCGCCCGCAGCGAGACGGTGACGGACCCGCGGCTGCCCGGCACGATCTACACCGTGGCGAAAGAGGTCGAGCAGCGCGGCCGGCGGGCGTTGGCGGTCAAGGCAGACGTGACGAAGGATGACGAGCTCGAGGCGCTGATGCAGCGCACGGTGGAGACGTTCGGCCGCCTCGACATCCTCTTCAACAACGCGGCGATTCTGGTTCCGGGCACGATCCGCACCGTGCAGCCGCGTCACCTCGACCTGATGTGGCGGGTGGATCTGCGCGGCCTGCTGATGGCCCTGCGCTTCGCGCTGGACCCGATGGCGAAGTCGGGCGGCGGGCACATCATCAACGTCTCCTCGCGGGCGGGCGTCTTCCCCGGCCCCGGCCCCTACAACGCCGAGCAGCGCGCCCGGCGCGGCGGCTCGTTCTACGGCATGGTGAAGGCGGGACTCGAGCGCTTCTCGCAGTCGCTGGCGATGGAGGTCGCCGATGAGAACATCGCCGTGAACGTGCTCTCGCCGACGGGCCGCATTAGAACGCCGGGCAACATCTTCGCGCAGAACGACAAAGAGAACCCCAACCTCGACTTTGAAGAGGCCGTGGCGATGGGCAAAGCGGCGGTCTGGATCTGCGAGCAAGACCCGCAACAGTTCACCGGCAACATCCTCTTCGACGTCGAGGTATGCCGCGAGCACGGGCTGATGTAGCCGGCCCCCAACCCCTTCCCTTCCCCCAATAATAGGGGAAGGGCGATCGCGGGTTGGAGCGATCCGGAAGGGCATCGGGTTAGTCCGGCCGTGTACGGGCACGTGCAACGCGCCCGCGAGTGGCCGACCAGGCCACGCCGTCAGCCCCGATCCCCCGTCTGTCTCTTATACACATCTCCGAGCCCACGAGACAGGCAGAAATCTCG
>CALFMN010000110.1 GCA_937879875.1 uncultured Chloroflexota bacterium
GCCGCGCCAGGACAGTGCACGCAGTTCTGAGGCGACGTGACGGCCGGCCGCGGGGATCCGGTTTCGTGGCCAACAGCAGCGCCCCGCCCTCGCAAGCCGAGGGCGGGGCGCCTAACCCTGCCTTCGCTGAAGCGAAGTCTGTCCCTTCCCGACACAGGAAGGGTTCGGATTCGAGGACCAGCGAGTGTCTGGCAGAGCAGCCCGCCGGGTGTCTCGCAAGGACATCCGGCCCCGTCGCCGTCGCACGGCGTATGGAGCGCTCCACAAGTCCCTGCCCGCCTCGGGCAGGGACAGACCTGGCTTCAGCCAGGTCAGGGTTAGGTGCCCCGGAACGCCTACAAACCCCGCATCGCGTCCAGCATGTGTTCCTGAAAGCGCAGGCGGCGGTGCGGGTCGCGGATCTCGCCGCTGATCCGCTCGACAAGGTGCGCCACCTGGTCGCGGGGAAAGGCGTCGCGGCTGCCGCCCAGGGCGTTGATCTCGTCGTCCACGATGATCGGGCCGATCGGGCCGAGCGCCTCCGTGACCTCGCGGATCAGCCGCTCGAAGAAGTCGGCGCGCACCGTGGCGCGTGTGGGCACCGGGCGGTTCTGGCGCACCGTCTCCAACAGCCCTTCGGAGGCGAGCCGGAAGAGCAGCCGCACGGTGCCGAACTCATCCTGACGCAGAATCGCGGCGATGTCAGCCACGCTGCGTTCGCCGTTGATCTGCGCCAGCGCCTGCCACTCCTGCGGCTGCAGCGTCACCGGGCCGGCGGGCGCGGCCGGCGAGACGGCCAGCACCACATCCACCGAGGGGATCACCTGGCGAATCGCGTCGCGTTCCGAGGTCTCGCGCGCACATTCCTGCAACAGCGTCTCGGTGGGGCGGGTGACGGAATCCTCGCGGGCGGCGACGCGCGGCTCGAAGCGGAACGCGGCCTGCACCCAGTCGAGCATGGTGTAGATCGCCGGCTCGCCCGTGCGCGGCCCGGCCACGGCGTGCACCACGGCACCGTCGCGCAGGTAGATACCGCCGACGTCGATGCCTTCGGCCAGCTCCAGCCGCCCGGTCTGGCGCCCGGCGGTAAGCATTTTCAGGATGTCCAGCAGCGGCAGTTGGGCCACGCTGCCCGTCAGTACGTCGGCCACGGTTCACCTCGGTGATTCCGGCAGCCGAACGCGGGGCGCGCCTCGCGCGGCGTGCACACAGAATACGGCAAGCGGCACGGGCGTGGCGCCGCGGCGGATGTCACGTTCCCTGATTCAGCAGACGCCACGAAACCTCATCCATGTTCTCGCGCTTCAGCAGGTCGCGGCGGGCGCGCGGCGCCAGCTTCTTCATCACGCCCTTATCCGCCTTCCAGCCGGCGATGACGATATCGGCCGTCAGCCGCACGATCGCGATATCGGCGCGCGGGTCGCAGAGAATGAAGAGCTGGCCGCTGCCCAGGTCGCGGGCCAGCAGTCGCCAGGAATCGAACACAAACTCCATGCGCGAGACGGGATAGCCGGCCGACTCAAGGGCAAGCTGGCTCTGCGCCACCTGCCGACCGATGGTATTCATCGTGCCGGTGGCCAGCGGCGCAGGATTGGAGCTTTCCACCACCTCGCCCGCGCTGTCGCACACGAAGCAGCCATCCACTCCGATCACCGCCCCGATCCGCGCCAGCCCCTTCTGCACGGCCCCGCTCCGCCAGGATAGCCACTCATACGAGCGATATGCTTACGACAAAAATTCCGCCAGGGTTGCCCGCAAACCGTAGCGCTCGATCGCCGCGGCGTTGCGTGCCACCGTTTCCACCAGCGCCGCGCGGATCTGCGTCTCCAGATCGCCGCGCCGTAGCTGCTGCACCAGTCCGGCGATCGTCTCGCGCAGGCAGGTGCCCACGCCGAGGCTCAGATCCGGTTCCAGCGGGCCGTGCAGCTCCAGCACGCCCTCTCTATATTCGAACTCTGCGGCGAATGGGTCGAGGAAGGGGAAGCGCGTCGCCTGCGCAACGAGCGCACGCCGGAAGGCGGTGGCGAAGGCGCCCTTGCCACCGACCTGGTCGGCCACCGTCTCGACGCGGCTCAGCAACTCCTGCCAGAGATCGATCAGCTCCTGGCGCTCGCCGGCAGATTCAACCACGGACAGGGCGGGCGCAGCCGGCGCCGCGCTTGCGGCGGGCGCCATGCCGTTCGTCGGTGCGGCGGGCGGCGCGTAGTGCGTCACCGCGGGTTCGGGCTCTGCGTCCGCCTCGGGCTGGTCTGCCGCCTCGGGCGCGACGGCGCGGTACACGTGGAACGTCGCTTCCATGTTGGCGACGGCGTCCACCAGCCGCGGCACGATCGCGGCGCCCGTCTGCGAGTGACCATTGGCGCAGAGCACGCCTTCGATCGGCTCCCCCTGGTTCAGAAAGATGAAGCCGAACTCCCCACCGTCCGGCCCCGCGATCTCGATGTAGCCGGTATGCGCCTCGGTGCGCAGCTTGGCGATCAGCCGATCGAGGCTGGTGAAGCTGGAGGAGAGATCTTTGTAGAGCACTTCGCTGTTGACGATCGCCGCCAGCATCGTCGCCACGCCCGGCGCCAGCGTGTAGACGTTGATGCCGCCGTTGCGCTCGGCCGCGCGCTCTTCGATGTTGCGCAGCGCGTCCACGCCGGTGATCACGCGTGCGCCTGGCCGTTCCACCGCATTCAGCACCACGCCGCGGTCGAGGAAGACCGTTCCCTCGTAGGCCGGGTACCGCAGTTGCACGTAGCCCGTGAGGCGCTGACTGAGCAGATCCGCAATCAGCTCCGGAAAGATCGTGAACGACGTGTTCAGGTTCTCGTAGACCGTGGTTTCTTTGGGGAAGATCATTGGTCTGCTCCTCGCGCCGGTGCGCCGCGCTCCCTTCTGGCCACCGCCATCAGCGGAACCGCTGCAACGACTGGTGAATCGTCGGGCTGAGCGCATCCGATGACGTGCCCGGCGCCAGCGACAGCCAGATGTAGTTTTGCTCGTAGCGCATGATCACGGCTTCGCGGCGATCGCCGGCGAGCACGATGCGGTCGAGCTGACCGTTGACGAGCCGGCCGCCGAAGCCGCGCAGATCGCCATCGCCGAAGCTCTCGGCGCGCCGCGCAACAAAGGCAGCCAGAAACGCCTCCCGGCCCGGTTCGACGCTCGACGCGCCCAGCAACACGCCTTCCCGCGAACAGATCTGCACCGCCTCCACCCCTGGGATCCGGCTCAGACTGCCGGCCAGGCGCTCGGCGGTGTCGTCGCGATCCGCGTCCACGCTTGTCCTCTCTCTGCCCGACGCCGCGCAGCTCGGCGGCGAAGGGACTGGCCGCTTTCGCTCAACAGCGTCGCATCATTTCATCATGTCATCATGGGGCACAGCGACAACATTCATGCCGTGCATTCCGTCAACGCTCTGGCGGGCGGCGCCGCGCTGTCCCGCGCGGCGCCGCCCCCGTCAGAGCGAAGCTCAGGCGTACGCCGCCCGTGCGTTTCCTACGATGCCCGGCGGGTGCGCAGCCGGTCGATCGCGGCCTGCAGGCTCGACTGCATGCGCTCGAAGGACTGCGCCAGCTCGCCCAGCTCGTCCCTGCCCTCGATGTTCACCTCCGCGTTCAGGTCGCCGAGGCTGATGCGGTCGGCCGCCGATACCAGCCTGGCGATGCGCTGCGTGATGTTGAGCACCACGAACAGGATCAGGATGCTCACGACGCTGATACCGCTCGCGGCGACGGCGAACGAGAACAGGCGCACGGTGTTGGTCTGGCTCACGCGGCTGTCCAGCAGCTTTTGCAGGATGCTGGACGAGGCCGTCGAAAGCTGGAAGGTCGAATTTACCGCCGATGTCGCCGGGTCCCAGAACGGCTGCGTGTCGGCGTTGAGGTTCGTGCCGTTGAGCAGCAGGCTCTGCGAGGCCGCGACGAACTGCTGCGTGGCATTGTCGGCGGACTGAATCAGCCCGGTGAGCGCGCTCTTCTGCGCCGGATCGGCGGCGACGGCGTGGTCCAGCTCGCGCGTGGTCAGCGTGGAGGTGGACTGCACCTGGCCCGTTTCATGGGTTAAGAAGTCACGCTCGCTGGCGGCCAGCGCCAGGGTGCGCTTGTGCGCGGCGGCACCCGCGAGGATGGCGGCGCCGTCGGCGCGGCTCTCGCTCAGCGCCTCGGTCGTCTGCGGCACGTTGTTCACGAGGGCGGCGGCGATGTGGCTGCTGGCAGCCTTCGGGTCGCGCAGCAGGCCGGAGGAGTCGCCGATTTCGTAGAGCAGCGGGACGATCTGCTCGGTGATCAGCGCGGTGTGCTGATCGAAGCTGTCTTTCTGCGTCAGGTTAGGCGTGCTGCCGCTGACGATCTCCCACGTCTGCTTGATCGCATTCACGCGATCGTGCGTGTGGAAGAGGGCGCCGTACTTCTTGTCGACGGCGGCGACGGCCTTCAAGTCCGTGTCCACGTCGGCGCTGCTCTGCTGCAGCTCCTGGTTGCGGGCCTGATCGCCGGCGAGAACGGCGGAAGCCGAATCACGGTGAAGTTGCACGTGCTGCAGCAGGTTCTGCACCGGCAGGATGAACTCGACGCCGTGCCGCTCCTGCTGCGCCGCGTTCAAGTCCGCCGTCTGGCCGGTGAGCACAACGTACAGAAGGATGGCCGTCGGCACGGCGGCGATCAACGCGATCAGAAACAGCTTGCGGCGAATCGTGAGATTGCCAAAGAGACCTCCCAGGGCACGAGAACCCATCGCCGTCCTCCCTCGGTTCAGACCTGCGGCGGCGGTTGCCGGACGGTAAACCGCGCGGCAAGCCGCTGGAGCCGGTTGCACAGCTCCCCACGCAGATCATCGGATGGGCGCGCCCCCGCGCAGCACGGCGCGAGCCGGTACATGCAGTAAAAGTCGATAAAGATCCGGGAAATCCCCTACACCGCCGCGAATCGTCTGGCCAGGGAGCGGCCCTCGCTCCCATTCCCCAAATCTCGTCAGATGACCGCGATCGGCGCGAGAAGACAGGGGGCCAGAGCGCAGGGCAACGGTTCCAGACCGGCGCGGAGCGCCCAGGTCAGGCAGAGGCTTCGGCTGAGGGCAACGTCTCTGCACTCGCTATACTGCCCGCAGCAACTTCTGCCTGGAGGCAGCGGCATGGGCGAAACGGCAGCAGTCGAGATCTGGACGAGCGGCGCGGGCGTGCCTGGCCAATCCGCCCGCCGCGCGGAAGAAACCGAACGCGCCGGCTTCGCTGGCCTCAGCTTCGTCGACTCGCAAAACCTCTCCGGCGACTGCTACGTCGCGCTGGCGCTGGCGGCGCGGGCGACGACGCGGCTGAAGCTCGGCACCGGCGTCACCAACCCTTTCACACGCCACCCGGCCGTCACCGCCGGCGCGATCGCCAGCGTCCACGCGGAATCGGGCGGACGCGCCGTACTCGGCATCGGCCGCGGCGACTCCGCCCTCGCCCACCTCGGCTACGCGCCCGCCTCTGTGCCGGCCTTTGAGCGTTACCTCCGCGCCCTGCAAGGCTACCTGCGCGGCGAGGAGGTGCCGTTTGCGCCGGAGGGCGACCTGGCAAAGCTGGGGCTCGCCGGCCAGCCCGAGGCGAGCCGCCTCGCCTGGCTGCGCCACGCCGCCGCCGGCCTGCCCAAAGTGCCGGTCGACGTCGCCGCGACCGGACCGAAAGTGATTGCGATGGCCGCCACCGTGGCTGACCGCATCAGCTTCGCGGTCGGCGCCGATCCGGAGCGGCTGCGCTGGGCGATCGGTGTCGCCCGCGAGGCGCGCCGCGCCGCCGGACTCGACCCGGAAGCGCTGCCGCTCGGCGCTTATGTCACGGTGGTGGCGCACCCCGATCCGGCAATGGCGCGGCAGCTCGGCGAGGGCAGTTTGGCCCTGTTCACACGCTTCTCCGCCATGCATGGCCATGTCGTCGGTCCGGCGTCTGATCGCGACCGCGCGGTGTTTGAGAACGTCCACGACGCCTACGACATGCGCCGCCACGCCCGCAGCGGCAGCCCGCAGGCCGCGCTGATCGACGCGGACTTCGCCGGGCGGTTTGCAATCTTCGGTCCCTCGGACTACTGTGCGGGCCGGCTGCGCGAGCTGATCGGCCTGGGCCTGGACCGGCTGGTGGTGAGCGGTCCCTCGCTCGGCGCCGACCGCGCCGAGGCGGAAGCCGCGCAGCAGCGCTTCGTGGAAGAGGTGCTGCCCGCCCTGCGCGCGCCCTGAGCTGCCGGAAGGAACCTGCCGTGGCGGAATCCCGGGGCAAGTCCGAGCCGAACGGCGGCGAGCCGGAGACGCGCCCTGTGGCGCTCACCGCGCGCTGGATCGCGGCGGCGCGGGCGAACGAGAGCGCCCGCCCCAACCGCCTCTTCGACGACCCATACGCGGAGGCGCTGGCGGGCATCGGCCAGGTCGGCGGCACGACCGGCGGCGCCCTGCGCGCCGGCGTCTCCGCCATCGACGACCTGATCGTGCAAACGAGCCGTGCCTTCGGTGCGCCCTTCCTCGCCATTCGCACGCGCTTCTTCGATGAGGTGCTGCTGCACGCCGTGCGCGCCGGCGGCGTGCGCCAGATCGTACTGCTTGCCGCCGGGCTGGACGCACGGGCCTACCGGCTGCCCTGGCCGCTGGGCACGCGGCTGTGGGAGCTGGACCAGCCGGCCGTGCTCGCCGCCAAAGACGCGGCGCTGGCCGCCGTCGGCGCCGAACCGAGCTGCGAGCGCCGTACGCTGGCCGTCGATCTCGCCGTTCCGGGCTGGACGGAGACGCTGACCGCGGCGGGATTTGACTCGCGGGCGCCTTCGGCCTGGCTGGTCGAAGGGCTGCTGATGTATTTGAACGAGGCGGCGGTGCGGGCGCTGCTGGCTGCGGCCGCGGCGCTGGCCGCGCCGGGGAGCTGGCTGGGCGCCGATCTGTTCAATACCGTCGTACTCAACTCGCCGCTGCTGCGCCCGCTGATCGGGCTGGTAGCGGCGCAGGGCGCGCCGTGGCGCTTCGCCAGCGACGACCCGGCTGCCCTGTTCGCCGATGCGGGCTGGACCGCAACCGTGACCGGGGCACGCGAGGCCGGCGCCGGCTACGGCCGCTGGCCGTTTCTCGTAGAACCGCGCCGGCTGCGCCGCATGCCGCGCTACTTCTTAGTCGCGGCGCAGCGCGCTTCGGGCTAATCGGATTCCTCGTGCAACGCGGTTGGGCGCCTCCAGTGGGGAGCCGGGCTCCAATCTCGCGCAAGCGGTGATCGGGCGAGTACGCCCTAATCGTCTCCGGCCAGCACGGCCAGCATGAACTTGACAACGGCCATGACCACGCGCCCCTCGCCGGGGTCTGGCGGGCGCAGGTGCAGCAACTGCTGGTCATTCAGCGGTTCGCCCCGCAGCAGGTCTCGCTCCAACACTGCGGGACGCGGTCGATCGGCGAGCCGGAGACCCGCCAGCCGCACGGCCGCCGCCTGCTGCAGCGCCGCGCCCTCGACGAGGCTCAACGCCTGCCGGCAGCCCGCGCAGGTGAACCCGCAGATGGCCGCCGTCTGCCCCATCTCTGCCAGACAGTCCCAGCGAGGGACGAGCACGGCGTGCGCACAGGACTGCGACGCCGGCGACGGTGCGGTTGTGGAGGATAGCTGACGGGGCTTGCTGCGGAACGGCATGGTTGGATCCTCATGATGCGAGGGCAGACACCCGCTGCGCCTATCCCCAGTATCACAAGCAGCTCGTCGGGCTACTGTACGGGCCTTCATACAAGAGGTGTGAAAGACGAAATCGCGCATCCGGCTAACACCGGGCGCAGCTCAGTCGGCGGCGGCAATCGCTGCCGGCTCGCCCGCGGCCGGCGCCGGTTGCGGCTGAGCCGTAGGGACGGGGTTCTTCCAGCGCAGCCAGACGATGCTGAACGCCACGACCGCGAAGGCCCAGCCGACGAGGATATCGACGACGTAGTGGTCGCCGGTGTAGAGCACTGTCGTCGCCATCGCCAGCGGATAGAGCAGCGCGATCCAGGCCCAGCGCGGCCGCAGCGAGAACAGCACCAGCCCGACCAGCATCGAGAAGGCGGCATGGATGCTCGGCATCGCCGCCACCGGGTCGGGCTGGAACGCGCCCGTGAGAATGCCGACCGGGTTGCCGATCCCCTTCCAGTGCACCAGGCTGAGCACCGGCGCCACGTGCGGCACGCGGCCCAGGTCGCTGGCCCACCAGGGCGGCGCCATCGGGTAGAGCAGATAGATCGTGAAGCCCGCATACATCAGCAGCAGATAGGCGCGCACGAAGCGCACGTACAGCGGCCGGCGCCAGTGCCAGAACAGATAGGCCAGCACCAACGGCACGACAAAGTGCAGCAGGTAGAGCGCCGAGGCGACGTAGTCGTACCACTGCAGCTGACCGCCGCGCCAGAGCGCGGCCTGCAGGCGGGTCGTCGGCAGCTCACCGTGCCCGATCCAGCGATCCACCGTAATCGGAAAGCCGACGTGGGCGCGCTGCTGCAAACCAGGCGTGAGGCCAGGCAGGGCGAGATAACCGATCGTCAGCATCAGGAACGGCGTCCAGTCGCACAGGAAGCGGATGCCACGCGCCGTGATCACGGCGAAGCCCAGCAGACCAACGGTGATCAGATCCGGCGCCGCCGGCCACTGGTCCGAGCCGAGGAAGAAGACCATCAAGAAGATCAGCACGTAGCCGACCTGCACGGCCAGCACGAGGCGGCTGTGCTGTTCCTGCGCGCCGACATAGCGCGCCATCAGCCGGCGCCAGCGCTGAGGCAGAGGGAAGCGGAAACGGCCGACGGTTGGGTTCAACGAGATGGAATCGCGGGCCATGTCAGGCATGGTCGCACACGCGGCGCGTTCTTGCACCCCTCCGGTCGGCCCTCACCCCCGTCCCCTCTCCCAATCCTGGGCGAGGGGCGACCGTGCGGAGCACGACTCGGAGGATGCCGGGTTAACCGCACCGGTTATGGAACGCACTACCCAGGATCGTCTCCTTCCCTCCAGGATTGGGGGAAGGAGACAGGAGAGGATGAGGGCCGGCCGCCGCATCATCGCGCTTTCCGTCACAAGCGGCCGCCTTCGTTGCGGATTGGTGACTGCAAGCTCCTTGTCATGGCGGAAGCGGCACTTGACAGCCCCACGATCTGCGCGTAAACCCCGTGGCAAGAGGCTGCGATCGGTTCCGCGCGCCGCTTGCCCTCTCCGCGCCGCTGCGCCGGATCGGGCAGCGTCACGTTCGGCAGTTCAGGCGCGCGGAACCGATCGCAGCCTCTTGCCACGGGGTTTACGCGCAGATCGTGGG
>CALFMN010000111.1 GCA_937879875.1 uncultured Chloroflexota bacterium
GGGGCCGCGCCTACTCGTAGCGCAGCGCCTCGATCGGGCGCAGGCTGGAGGCTCGATACGCCGGGTAGACGCCGAACACCAGGCCGATGCAGACCGAAACCCCCGCCGCTAGCAGGATCGAGCCCAGCGAGACCAGTGTCTGGATCGTCTGGCCGTTCAGCTTCTGCCCGTCGATCAGGCGCGAGGCACCGATGCCGATCGCGATGCCCAGCACCCCGCCGAGGATGCTGACCACCAGCGATTCGACGAGAAACTGCGAAAGGATGTCCAGCCGTTTGGCACCGATCGCCTTGCGGATGCCGATCTCGCGCGTACGCTCGGTGACGGAGACGATCATGATGTTCATGATGCCGATACCGCCGACGACGAGCGAGATGCCGGCGATCGCGCCCAGCAGGATCGTCAGCACCTGCGTCACGCCGGCTTGCGTGGCGATCTGATCATCCTGCGTCTGCACCACGAAGTCGGGGGACGAGACGCGGTGACGCGATAGCAGGAGCTGCGTGATCTCATCTTTGGCCGCCGAGATGCTCTTCGCGTTCGCGGCCTGCACCACGATCTGGCTGACGTTGGCGCTGCCTTTGGGATTGCGCGGGTTGGCAAGCTGGCGCTGCAACGTCGTGATCGGGATCAGGATCTGGTCATCGACGTTGCCCAGCGGCCCGCCGCCCTTGCTTTGCAAAACGCCGGCCACACGCAACTGCACCGGGCGACCGGCACGCACGCTGATACTCTGGCCGGTGGGGTCGGCGCTGCCGAACAGCGCCTGCGCCACGTTGGCGCCGAGCATCGCCACGGCCGCGTGCGCCTCCAGATCGTCCTGCGTGAACCAGTCGCCG
Organism: uncultured Chloroflexota bacterium; assembly: GCA_937879875.1. Lineage (GTDB taxonomy): Bacteria > Chloroflexota > Dehalococcoidia > CAUJGQ01 > CAUJGQ01 > CALFMN01. The sequence goes on from CALFMN010000111.1 coordinate 840, forward strand.
AGCGCGGCGGGGAAGTCGTGCACGTCCGCGTAGGCCGGCGTCACGCCGGTGATCTTGCTGGCGACGTTTTGGCCCTGATAGACGGTCTGCGCGGTGAAGGGCAGATTCAGCTCGGGCGAGACTTCGGCCGCGTCCGGCACGTTGTTCGAGTCCGCGATGGCGGTGGCATCATCGATGGTCAGCGTGGGGGCGCTGCCGTTGCCCTGCGAAACGCCGCTTTGGTTCTGCGCTCCCGGCGTGATCGTGATCAGGTTCGAGCCGAGACTCTTGATATTGCTCGCGATCGCCGCCTGGGCGCCGCTGCCGATCGACATCAGCGCAATCACGGCGCCGACGCCGATCACGATGCCCAGCATCGTCAGGCACGAGCGCAGCTTATTCGCCAGCAACGCCTCCGCGGCGATGCGGATCGTTTCGACCAGGTCCACGGCCCCGCCTCCTGCCGCCGCGCACCGGCACGGCGGCCCACGCCTGCTGCGAGCGTAGACAGCAGGCATGAGCCGGGCCTGAAGCGGTCCTGAGCGGAGGCTGAAGCGGGGGTAAGGAAGCTCTCAGCGACTCGATGACGCGCGGACCGGAGCACGGGCGTGCAGCCGGTGCGCTTTCGGTCCGCGCGTCTTTGCCGCGGCCAGCGTTTGGCCGCTGTCACTGAATCGCGTACGAAATCGTCACGGTCACGCGTACGTCGAGCGTGCCCGGCGCGACCGGGGTTGGCGCCGGCGCGGAGGGCGCGGCCAGCGCGGCCACCGGCGCGAATGCCCGCGGCGGCGGGGCGCTCTGCTCGGTGATCGCGATCGGCCGCCCCACGCTCACGCCCGTCGCCGCGGCGTACTGATCGGCCTTCGCCTTGGCGTCCTGCACCGCGCGCTGCCGCGCCTGCTGCGCCAGCGCCGTGGTGTCGTCGATCGTGAAGCTGATGCCGCGCACGACCGTCGCATTGCCGCCGGCCGCAACGGCGTCGTCGATAATCTGGCCGACGCGGTCGAGCGCCCGCACTTTAATCTGCACCAAATTCTCGACCTGATAGCCGGTGAGTGTCTGGTGGCCGTTGCGGTTGTCGTACTGCGGCTGGATCGAGAACTGCGCCGTCTGCACGTCGGCGTCCGCCACGCCGTCGGCCTTCGCCGCGGCGATGATCGCACCCGCAGCGCCGGCCGCCTGCGAACGGGCATCGGCCACGGTCGCGGCCTGCACGTCGGCGCCGATCTGCAAGATGGCGGTGTCCGGTGCGGCGCTGATCACGCCTTCACCCTGCACCGTGATCGCCGGCGGCGGCGTGGTGTCCGCGCGCACCGCGCTGGAGCCGTTGCCCGCGAGGGCCGCCGCGCCGAGCGCCAGCGCCGCCACGCCGAGGGCCATACCGTGCGTTCGCTGAAGCTTCACCGTTTCCTCTCCCTTCATTTGCTCGCGGACAGGCGTCCACGAGCGTTGTGACGCGTGTACGATGCAGGACGCAGCCGGTCGGCTGCGCCCCGCCTCTCATCGAGCAAGAGACGGTGCCTGCGCGGCGGATCTTTCAGCACGATGCGCGGACGCACACTTTCGTCGGCCTGCGCCGCACGCACATGGCCAGAGCAGGGGGTAGTCAGCGCGGCCGGACGCCGATCTCAAAGCGCATCAGGTCTTCGCCGACCACCGCCGGCCGGCTGAAGTGCGGCGCCAGATCGGCCAGCACGTCGGCAGGCGTCCCGCCGCGCAGCAGCAGGTGGCTCAGCGCAAGCTGCTCTACCTCCGCCTGCGTTGCCACCTTTCCGACCTCCTCCGACGATGTGTGATACGCATCGATCGTGGCCCGCCGCGCGAGCGCGTCCGGGTCGGCGACGCCTGCGCGCAGCCGCGCGGCGCCGCGGCCCCAGTAGACCTCATGCACGAGCAGATCGGCGCCCTGTGCGTGGCGGATCAGGTTCTCCGACGGCCGCGTGTCACCAGAGACGACGACCGCTGCACCGTCAGCATCCAGGCGGAAGCCGAACGCCTCGTCCACGGGCTCGTGGTTGACGCGGAAGGCGGAGAGGCGGTAGCCGCCGCCCTCGTGCTGCCAGCCTTCATCGATTTCAACCACGTCGGGCACGAGCCACTCGCGCCGCAGCCGCTCGCCCTTGCTGCGCACGGCAATGTCATAGGAGAAGGCGGCGAGCAGGTGCTCCAGCATTTCCGCCGTGCCGGGCGGGCCGGCGATCGGCGGCGGCGCGTCCCACCAGCGCATGACCCAGCCGGCCCAGAGCAGATCCGGCAGGCCGGTCACATGGTCCGAGTGCAGATGCGTGATCGCGATGCGGCGCAGCGGCGGCCGCACCTGGCCGCTGTAGCGCGGCGCGTAGTCAGCCTCCACCAGCCGCTGCGCCACGCCGCTGCCGCAGTCGATCAGCACCAGCTCGCCGCCGGCGTCGATCACCTGCGCAGGGCCGCGGCGGGCGGGGTCGGGAATCGGCGCACCCGTGCCAAGCAGCGTCAGCGTCAGCATCGCCGCCAGCGTAGCGCGATCGAGGGAACAGGGAACAGCGTGAGGGAGGAGCGGGTGGCCCTCATAACCCCCTTCCCCTTCTCTCCCATATACAGATGCTGGGAGATCTGCCGCTCACGACGAGCGTATGGGAGAGAAGGGGCGATCCGGTGTGGAGCGATCCGGGGAGGTGTGCGGTTACCCGGCGCCCCTATCCTACCGTCGTGCGGCGCTGGCGTCCGGATCAAACGCAAAACGCCAGGCGTGCAGGGGCGCGTTGCACGCGCCCAACGGGGCTGCGCTAACCAGCCGCCCTGGCGCCATTCCTGCCAACGATCGCCCCCTTCTCTCCCATACAGGCTCCAATCCATTCGCGGCCTACGAACCTCGTGTGTATGGGAGAGAAGGGGGACAGGGGGTTATGAGGGCCACACGTCTACGACGCGACGGTGACGCGTTCCTCGGGTGATTTTGCGGCGCCCTGGGGCTGGGTCGGGAAGGCGACGGGCAGCGTCTGCAGGCCGCGCAGCAGGATCGTTGTGCGCCAGCGCGGCCGGCCGGCCAGGCGCAGACCGGGCATGCGCCGCAGCAGCTCCGTGATCGCGATCTGGCCCTCGACGCGGGCCAGCGGCGCACCCAGGCAGTAGTGCATACCCTGGCCGAAGGAGAGATGACGGATGTTCGCGCGGCCCAGCTCCAGCCGCTCGGGCTGCTCGAACTGCTCCGGGTCGCGGTTCGCGGCGCCGAACAGCACGGCCACAAAGTCGCCCTTGCGGATCTGCCTGCCGCCGATCGTCATGTCCTCCATCGCGACGCGGCCGCTCATCTGCACGGGGCTGTCGTAGCGCAGCAGCTCTTCAACCGCGTTGTCGATCAGCGCCGGCTCACGCCGCAGCCGATCTAGCTGCCGCGGGTTGCGCAGCAGCGCCAGCATGCCGTTGCCGATCAGGTTGGTCGTCGTCTCGTTGCCGGCAGCGAGGAGGAGAATGCACATCGCATACAGCTCATCCTCGTTCAGCTTGTCCGAGCCTTCGTGCGCCTGCACCAGGGCGCTGATCAGGTCGTCCTGCGGCGCGTGCGTCCGCTCGCGGATGATCTGGCGGAAGTAATCGGACAGATCGAGTACGGCCGAGTCGGCGGCCTTGATCTGCTCCGGCGTCAGTATCGGCTCCAGCCCCTCACCGATTGCGTCGGACCAGGCTTTGAACTTCGGCCGGTCTTCCGCCGGCACGCCCAGCATCTCGGCGATCACGATCACCGGCAGCGGATAGGCGAGGTCGCGGATCAGGTCCATGCGGCCACGCGGCTGGGCGGCGTCCAGCAGTTCGTCCACGATCTGAGCGATGCGCGGCCGCATCTGTTCGACGGCGCGGGGCGTGAACGCCTTTGTCGCCAGCGCCCGCAGCCGCGTGTGATCCGGCGGATCGAGCGAGAGCAGCGAGTTCGCCAGCCAGCGGTTGTACGGCCCCATGTCGCTTGCGACGAACTGCTGGGCGTTGGCGCCCTTGCTGCGATCGGCGGCGAAACGGGCGTCGCGCATCACCAGCATCACATCGGCGTAACGGGTGAGCATCCAGCTTTTCGTCAGCACGCTCCAGTGCACCGGGTCTTTCGTGCGCAAGCGCAGATAGCTGGGATAGGGGTTCTCGCGCAGGTCGGCGGAGAGCGGGTTGAAGGCGACGCCGCTCTGCAGCCGCTCTTTGAGCAGCATGCCCTGGATGGCGACGGTGCGGATGGTGTTGGTGACCGGTGCGGGCAGCGGCATGGCTGGTGCTCCTCCTGAGTGGCCCGCGCCGTTCGCCGCGCGGGCCGCACGGTTGCTAGCGGCGGCGTGTCGCCGCCTCGAGAACGCCTACGGGCGCGGCGGCCGGCCGGAACGTGCCGTTCAGCAGCGCCTTCATCACGGCGATGTACGGCTGCGAATCGATGGCGGGGTCTAATGACTTCTGAATGACGAGGCCGTAATAAAACGAGAGCGCCATCGTCGCCACAGCATCGGGCGCAAGCTCCGGCGCGATCTCGCCGCGCTGCTGCGCCGCGGCCACGACGGCTGCGAAGAGTTCGCGCAGGCCGGCGAAGCTGCGCCGGCCGATCGCGCCGATCTCGGGGTTGCGGCTTGCTTCGGCGATCAGCTCCAGATCGAGCGCACCCTTGTCGCCCTGTTCGATCTCGCCGCCCGGACCGAAGTACGCGGCGATGACTTCGTCGGCAAGGGCGGTGAAGTCCCTGTCTTGCGCCGCGGCGCCGATCAGATCCGCGTGGCGGCGCAGACTCTCGTCGCAGAGCGCGGCGATCAGCTCGACCTTGCTGGAGAAGTACCGGTAGACAGCGCCGGGGCTGAGCTGCGCCTCGTCGCAGATGTCCTGCATCGTGGCCTGGTGAAAGCCTTTGCGCGCGAAGCAGGCGCTGGCAGCGTCCACAATCTGCTGGCGGCGGGCGGCGAGATGTTCGGCAGTCACACGCGGCACGGAACACTCCGAGTACAGGGTAAGGAAAGCGAATACTCATTCTTTATTGCATGCCTGGGGGAAGATGTCAAGCGTTCCGGGGCACCTAACCCTGCTTTGCCTGACGGCAAAGCTGTCCCTTCCCGAGCCGGGAAAGGGACTTCTGGAGCGCTCCATACTCTGTGCGACGGCGGCGGGGCCGCGGCGTCCTCGTGGGATGCGCGGAGGGATAGTCTCCGATCAGTGGGAGGTTCTCGAACCAACCCTTCCCGTTTCGGGAAGGGACAGACGCCGCTTGCGGCGTCAGGGTTAGGCGCCCCGCACGGCTGCCAGCCACCGCCTATACTGTTCCCTGACCCGCATTTCCTACTCCCCTGCACGAGGTCGGCCATGCAGACCAGCGAACTGACCGCGATGACCGTTGCCGAGGCCGCGACGCAACTCGAGCGGCGCAGCCTCTCGCCCGTCGAACTGACGCGCGCCTATCTCGAACGCATCGCGCGGCTGAACCCGGCGATCAACGCCTACGTCACCGTCACGGCGGAGCGGGCGCTGGCCGCGGCGGGCGCAGCGGAGCAGCAGATCCTCGCCGGCGGCTACCGCGGTCCGCTGCACGGTGTGCCCTTCGCGCTCAAAGACATCTACGACACGGCCGGCGTGCGCAGCGCCGCCGGCTCGAAGATCCTGGCCGATCGCGTGCCGGATGCGGACGCGACGACGACCGCGCGCTTTTACAACGCCGGCGCCGTGCTGCTCGGCAAGCTGAACACGCACGAGTTTGCCTTCGGCGTGACCACGAACAACCCGCACTGGGGCGCCACGCGCAATCCGTGGGGGCTTGAGCAGATTCCCGGCGGCTCAAGCGGCGGCTCGGGTGCAGCAATCGCGGCGGACCTTGCGCCGATCGCGATGGGCTCGGACACGGGCGGCAGCATCCGCATTCCCGCCTCGCTCTGCGGTACGGTGGGGCTGAAGCCGACACACGGCCGCATCAGCACCGCGGGCATCTTCCCGCTGAGCTGGTCGCTGGACCACGCCGGCCCGCTCACGCACACGGTCGAGGACGCGGCGATCGTGCTGAACGCGCTCGCCGGCCCCGACGCGCAGGACACGCTCACACCGCCCGTGCCCGTTCCAGACTATCGCGCCGACCTCGACGCCGGCATTCGCGGCCTGAGGCTGGGTGTGCCGCGCGCCGGCTTCTGCGAGGCGCTTGAGCCGGACGTGGCACGGGCGTTCGCGGCCGCGCTGGACGTACTGCGAGATCTGGGCGCCAGCATCGAGGACGTGGAGGCGCCGACGCTGTGGGCGAGCTGGGAGCCGGGCTACAACATCCTCTACAGCGAGGCGCGGCATATTCACAAGGACTGGCTGCGCGAGCGGCCCGGCGACTACGGCAAGGACGTGTTCACACGGCTGAACGAGCGGGCGGAGCTTTCGGCCGACGATCTCGTGGCTGCCTTCCGCTATCAGTCCGCGGCGATCCGCGAGGCGCAGGCGCTGCTGGAAGAGCGGGCCGCGCTGGTGCTGCCCTCCACGCGCATCGCCGCGCCGAGCATCAACCCGCAGCAAACGATCGTGCTGGACGGCAAAGAGGTGCTGGCTCGCAGCGTGCTGACGACGAACACGATCCCCTTCAACGTGACCGGCCAGCCCGCGCTCTCGTTGCCCTGCGGCTTCACGGCGGCGGGCCTGCCGATCGGCCTGCAGATCGCCGGCCGCCGCTGGGACGAGGCCACGGTGTTGCGCATCGCCCACGCCTACGACTGTCTCTTATACACATCTCCGAGCCCACGAGACAGGCAGAAATCTC
>CALFMN010000112.1 GCA_937879875.1 uncultured Chloroflexota bacterium
CCTCACGACCAGCCACGGAACGATGGTTCGAACATTTTTCAGACACGCTCTAGTCCTGGCAGTGCTTCCAGGCTACCGCCCGGCCAGCGCCGCCAGTGCCGCGCCGTCGAGGCGGCAGGTGGTCCACTCGTCCATGAGCTGGGCGCCGAGATTCTTGTAGAAGCCGATCGAGGGCTCGTTCCAGTCGAGCACGGACCATTCCAGGCGGGCGCAGCCCCGCGCCACGGCGAGCCGCGCCAGTTCGGCAAACAGCGCCTTGCCCAAGCCGTGACCGCGCCGTTCCGGCAGCACGAAGATGTCCTCCAGCCAGATGCCGGGCCGGGCGCGAAAGGTCGAGTAATTGTGGAAGAAGAGCGCGAAGCCGGCCGGCACGCCCTCAGCTTCGGCGATTAGCGCCTCGGCGTACGGCCGCGGGCCGAACAGGTGCTCGCGCAGCACCGCTTCGTTGGCCTCGCACTCCTCCAGCATGCGCTCGTACTCGGCCAGGCCGCGGATCAACTGCACAAGCACGGGTACGTCCGCTTCGGTCGCGGGGCGGATGCTGATCGCTGCATCGGCCATGGTCACACCCTCGCTTATCCGGTGATGAACTCGCACAGTATCGCACGGGCGCACCTACCCCTCCCTCGCGCAAGCGCTCGGATTTCCCCTCCCGACACGGGAGGGGTTCCTCCGAGAACGACCGATTGTCCTCGCATAACCCTTCCCCTGTGGGGAAGGGACAGATTTCGCCTGCGAAATCAGGGATAGGCGACGTGCGCTGCCGCTAGAATGGGGGACGTGTCCGGCGATTCGGCTCGACTATGAGGAGCGGCACGATGGCGGCGGTGATCGGCAACCTGGCGGCGAGCGACGACTATCTGCACCCGCTGGGCCCCGAGTCCAACTTCAACGAGAGCATGTACTTCAACTTCTTCGACCGCGGACAGCGCATCGGCGGCTTCGTGCGGCTCGGCAACCGCGCCAACGAGGGCTACGCCGAGATGACGATCTGCCTGTACTTGCCCGACGGCCGTGTGCTCTTCCAGTACAAACGCCCGCCGATTCAGCACAACGACGCCTTCGACGCGGGCGGCATGCGCTTCGAGGTAATCGAGCCGGCAGAGCGGCTGCGCACGACGTACGAAGGCTCCGTCGTCGAGCTGAAAGACCCGTTCGAGATGGCCGAGCCGAGCGCCGCCTTCCACAACAACCCGCGCAAACAGGTGCAGCTCGACCTCGTGCATGAGGCCGTTGGCCCGATGTACGGCAGCGCGGGGCACGGCGAGCCGGAGAATGTCGATCCGGAGAAGGAGTTCGGCCGCGCCCACTACGAGCAGCACATGCACGCCAGCGGCACACTTACGATCGAGGACGAGACCTATCAGATTGACGGGCTCGGCCTGCGCGACCACTCGTGGGGACCGCGCTACTGGCAGGCGATCGACTCGTATCGCTGGCTCACCTGCAACTTCGGGCCGGACTTCGGCTTCATGGGCTCGATCGTCTGGCAGGACAAGGCGAAGGGTCTCGTGCGGCAGGGCGGCGTGGTCGTGCGCGACGGCAAACTGACCAACGTGAAGCAGATCGCGATCGACACGCGCTTCGCCGCCAACGGCCTCTATCACGAGGGATTCATGGCGCGGCTGGCATTAGAGAACGGAGAAACATTAGAAGTGCAGGGAGCGGTGAAGTCGTTCATTCCCCTGCGCAACCGCCGCGAGGGCATGATCACGCACGTGGGCGAGGGCATGACCGAGTACCGCTGCGGCGAGCGCGTCGGCTACGGCCTCTCGGAATATCTCGATCAGGTCCGGTGAGCCGGTGGGCGTAGGGCGTAGGGCGTAGGGCGTAGGGTGGAGGGCGTAGGGCGTAGGAATGACTGTAGGGGCGCATGGCATGCGTCCTTCGCGGCACAGCCGCGACACACGGTGCCTAGAACACTCAAAATGGCACGGGGGAAGAGACGATGCGTGCAGCAGCGGCGGTCGCGGAGATCCTCAAGCGCGAGGGCGTGCAGTTCCTGATCGGCTATCCGGTCAACCCGATCATCGAGGCGGCCGCGGAGGCCGACATTCGCACGATCATCGTGCGGCAAGAGCGCACCGGCCTGCACATGGCCGACGCCGTCAGCCGCGTGACCAGCGCCGACCGCATCGGCGTCTTCTGCATGCAGCAGGGGCCGGGCACGGAGAACGCCTTCGGCGGCGTGGCGCAGGCCTTCGGCGACTCCTCGCCGATCGTCGTGCTGCCGGCGGGCTATCCGCGCCGGCTGATCAACGTGCCGCCGAACTTCAACGCCTATCTCAACTACCAGCACGTGACCAAGTGGATCGAGCAGGTGACCGTGGCCGGAGTGGTGCCGCACGCGCTGCTGCGCGCCTTCACCCAGGTCAAGAACGGCCGGCCGCGTCCGGCGCTGGTAGAAATTCCGGCCGACGTCTTCGGCGAAGAGGTGCCGGAGCCGCTGGACTACCGCCCGGCGCCGCGCCTGCGCAGCGGCCCCGACCCGCGCGACGTAGAAAACGTCGCGGGGCTGCTGGTTGCCGCGCAGCGCCCGGTGATCTACGCCGGCCAGGGCGTGCACTACGCGAAGGGCTGGGCGGCGCTGCACGAACTAGCCGAACTGCTGGAAGCGCCGGTCACGACCAGTCTGCAAGGCAAGAGCGCCTTCCCCGAGGACCATCCGCTCTCGCTCGGCTCGGGCGGGCGCGCCGTGCCGGAGCCGGTGCATCGTTTCTTGAGCGACGCGGACGTGATCTTCGGCATCGGCTGCAGCTTCGCCACCACCAGCTACGGCGTAACCATGCCGAAGGGCAAGACCTTCATTCACGCCACGCTCGACCCGCACGACCTGAACAAGGACGTGCCCGCCGAGCACGCCATGATCGGCGACGCGCGGCTGACGCTGGAAGCGCTCTGCGCCGCGGTCAAGGAGCGGTTGGGCGGCAAGCCGCGCGGGCGCAAAGCTGCCGTGGCGGCGGAGATCCAGAAGATTCGCGAGCCGTGGCTGGCGCAGTGGCTGCCGAAGCTCACCAGCGACGAGACGCCGCTCTCGCCCTATCGGGTGATCTGGGACCTGGCGCACACGGTCGATGCGGCGAACACGATCATCACGCACGACGCCGGCAGCCCGCGCGACCAGCTCTCGCCCTTCTGGCAGAGCACGGTGCCGCTGAGCTACATCGGCTGGGGCAAAACCACGCAGCTCGGCTACGGCCTCGGGCTGGCGATGGGCGCGAAGCTGGCCTGTCCGGAGAAGCTCTGCATCAACGTCTGGGGCGACGCGGCGATCGGCTTCACGGGCATGGACTTCGAGACGGCGGCGCGCGAGCGCATTCCGATCCTCTCGATCCTGATGAACAACTTCTCGATGGCGATCGAGCTGCCGATCATGCAGACGGCGACGAAGAAGTACGGCAGCACCAACATCTCCGGCCACTACGCCGACATGGCGAAGGCGTTCGGCGGCTACGGCGAGCGCGTGGAGACGCCGGACCAGATCGTGCCGGCGATCAAGCGCGGCATCGAGGCGACCCGCAACGGCCAGCCGGCGCTGCTGGAGTTCATCACGCAGAAGGACTACCAGTACTCGATGTTCGGCCGGGGATAACGCGCAGGGCAGCCGACAGTAGGCAGTAGAAAAGGGGGAGCTGCCGTTCCGACGTATTATCGAATAGTCGCAACGGCGTCGCCGACCGAAGCTGACTTCCTGTCGCATAGAGCGCGTGGAAGAAGGCCGCCACGTGACCCACAGCTCTTGCCGCTCTGGGACGGCGTCTCGGTGTACAGCTCCGCGGAAGCCGCGATCGAGACGGCAATCTACTACTGGCCGCGTCTGGGGCGCTTCCTTGCGCTGATGGAGCTTCCCGATATCGGTCCCGTTACGCACGAGAAAACGACGCGGCATCCGGCGCACTACACGCTGTGGGGCGAACCAGCGCTGATGCTACAGTATGTAGTGGAAGTGTTTCCGGTCGAGCACGGCGAGGGTGCTGTCGAAGAATGAGCTAGCAATGGAAGTCGAGCTTATCGATCTTGAAAGCGCGAACGTGATCGCCAGCTTCGACAATGAGGCGCAGGCGTTGGCGCTCGTGCGTGAAGCGATCGCCCGGCACGGGGAGCCATACGTCTACACGTGGGCGCTGGGCCGCATAGACCGCTCGATGCCGCCCGTCAAGGGTGCAGCGCTCGCAGCGCTTGCGAAAAACACGGCTGCCGCGTGAGCGGGCCGGAGCACGATCGCAGCAAGCCGCGCCGCCCGCGGCTTTCGCGGCGCAATCGCGTGGTCTATCCGCGCGATGGGAGACCGATCAGCGCCTCACAGACGGCGAGCGTCATCTACAAGCGCCCGGCGCCGTTGCCGCCACGGACGATCCGGCTGACGGTGCGCATCGAAGTGCGAGAAGACTGGCCGGGGCCACGCTGGGGCATGGTTTCCTCGCCGCACAGCTTCCAGGACTTGCCGCTGCCCTGGAAGCTGCGTGACTTCCTCTGGACCGCAATCAAATCGGCGGGGCCGGACCCCGCGATCGACCGCCAGGTAGCGGAAGGGCAACAGTTCGACGTCCATGTAGATCAACTTGAGTTCGAGCCGCGCATCGAACCGGACATTTCGATGGATGAACTGGGGCGTCTGTGGGACACCATCTACTGGGCTCTGAGCGGTGCGCTAACGAGCCTGTGGGGCGGTAGCGTTGTGCACTGGCAGCACCATCGCTTTGTTGAGACGCCCAATCCGGGACGTGAATGGTACGTCGGCAACGCCAACGGAGCGGTGCTTGGTAATGGATACCCGACTCGCGCGGTCGCTGAAAAGGCGATCAAAGAGGGGGATCGGGCTGAGGGCTTTCGAGCCGTCGAAGCGCGCGACGTGCTTTCGGTCAGGGAGGCGTTCCAAGCGTTGTCCGAGCCGCCGGAACTGCGCCACGGTCAGGAAACGCTCACGCCCGACGAGGCCCACGCGGTGCAGCCGGGCGACCTGATTTTTCACCTCGGCTGCGGGCGACTGACGTGCGCGCTGGGCGTGGTGCCAGACGGCCCCGGCGCACCGCTCTTCCAGACTGAACACGGGATGGAGACGTACACGCTCTTTCGGCTGCCGAGAGCGAGTGACGCGCGCTGAGCGTCTTCCGGACGAGCCACCGGTTCGGAGGCTGAAGCGGCGCGGCCGGCGCAGACTACACGAACGGTGGTCGCTTGATTGGGTCAGTTGCGGACGCCGTCGCCGAATTGCCCAAAAGGGCGGCTTGACGGGAAACGGAACTCCGATTCCAATGGAGTGGACGGGCCGATGCCGGGCCGACCGGTTCAGGCCATCGCGTCCGGTCGCCTTCGAGCGCCGTCGAGCGGGAAGCAAGCTGTGCCATGACTGAGTCGACCGCCATTGCTGAGCGCGCTGACGGTAGTCCGGCCGTCTCCTCCGGCGGCGAGCCGGCGATCGTGGCCGACGGCCTTGTTAAACGCTACGGCGAGGTCATTGCGCTTGACGGTGTCTCCTTCATGGCGCCGGCGGGCACCGTGCTCGGCCTGCTCGGTCCGAACGGCGCCGGCAAGACCACGGTGGTGCGCATTCTCACGACATTGCTCCGGCCGGACGCTGGCAGCGGCCGTGTACTCGGGCACGACGTGCTGGCACAGCCGCACCGCGTGCGCGCCTCGATCGGCCTCGCCGGCCAGTACGCGGCCGTGGACGAAAACCTCACCGCTCGCGAGAATTTGTGGCTCGTCGGCCGGCTCACGCACGTTCCCGGCGCCGTCGTCGCGCGGCGCAGCGAGGAGTTGCTGCAGCGCTTCGATCTCGGCGCCGCGGCCGATCGTCTGGTGCGGATGTATTCCGGCGGTATGCGCCGCCGCCTCGACCTGGCAGCCGCGCTGGTTCACCAGCCCGCGGTGCTCTTCCTCGACGAGCCGACCACCGGCCTCGATCCGCAGGGCCGCAACGAGCTCTGGCGCGTGATCGAAGAGTTGGTCGGCGGCGGCACGACAGTACTTTTGACGACGCAGTATCTTGAAGAGGCAGATCGCCTCGCCGATCGCATCATCGTGATCGACCACGGCCGCGTGATCGCCCAGGGCACGGCGGCGGAGCTGAAGGCCAGCATGGGCGCCACCGTCATCGAAGTCGCCTTCCGCGATGCGACGGCCGTGGCAGACGCGCGGGAGAAGCTCGCCGCGATTGGTCCCGTGACCGTCGCGGGCCGGGCGCTGCACGTCGGCGTCGCAGACGGTCCGCGCGCCATGCTCGAGACGGTGCGCGTGCTGGATGCCGCCGGCCTCACGCCGACGACCCTGACGCTGCGTGAGCCGACGCTGGACGACGTCTTCCTGACGCTGACCGGGCACATCGCGGAGGAACCCGCCGAGGCAGGCAATGGAGCGGCCGCGATCGCACCGCGCCGCGCCGGGAGAGGAGGGGCATGATGGCCACGCGTGCGATTGCAGCAAGACCAGCCATCGCAGAGGCGCCGGCGCAGCGGGCGCAGCCCGTGGGCGACGCCCTCGCCATCACCTGGCGCAACCTGCTCACGATCCGCAGAACGCCCCGCCTGCTGGTCTTCGCCACCATTCAACCGGTGATGTTCGTGCTGATGTTCCGCTACGTCTTCGGCGGCGCGATCAGCACGCCCGGCACCTCCTACGTCAACTACCTGATGCCGGGCATCTTCGTGCAGACCGTCGTCTTCGGCGCGCTGACCACGGGCATCGGCCTGTCCGAAGATCTGCACAAAGGGCTGATCGATCGCTTCCGCTCGCTGCCGATGGCGCGCTCGGCTGTGCTCGTGGGGCGCAGCCTCGCCGACCTGGTGCGCAACGTCTTCGTCGTGCTGCTGATGTGCGTCGTCGGCTTCATCGTCGGCTGGCGCGTGGACCACGGCTGGCTGGGATTGCCCGCCGCCCTGCTGCTGGTGCTGGCCTTCTCCTATGCCCTTTCGTGGGTCTTCGCCATCGTCGGCCTCAGCGCGCCGGACGCCGAAACGGCACAGGCGATGTCGTTCCCGCTGCTCGCGCCACTGATCTTCGCCTCGTCCGCCTTCGTGCCGGTGAAGACCATGCCGGACTGGCTGCAGGCGTTCGCCAATCATCAGCCGGTTTCGGTCGTGGTCAACGCCACGCGCGACCTGACGCTCGGCCGCTCCGCCGGCTCCGACCTGCTGCAGGCCGTCGCCTGGATCGTGGCGATCGTCGCGGTCTGCGCCCCGCTCGCCGTAGCCCGCTACCGCCGCGTGAGCTAGCGACGTGTATCCATCGAACCAAAGCGAACGAAAGCGGCTCGCTTGCGCGAGCCGCGGCGGCCTCACTGCTGAATCTGCCCTCGTATTCGGTCAACGAAGCGCGGCACCAGCTTGCCCAACCGATCGAGCAGTTCGATTGGTGTCATCGCCGGGCTGCGGTAGCGCCCCGCCTGCTCCCTCACCGACCCAATCACGCGCGTTTGATCTCGCTGCAGCAGATCGAGCAGAAACTCGTCCGGCGAGACGGCCGTGACGCCGTGCGGTACAAGCGCGGTCTCAGGGAAGTCGCGGAGATTGAAGGTAACGATGGTTTGGGCGTGGGTCACTATGGCAGTTGCCAGAACATGGCGATCCTTCGGATGCTTGGCAAGCCGCGGGACAAGTCGCCTGTACCGCGTCCGCGACACCGTGGCCGCCGGGAACGCGCCAGCCAGCGCAGCGATCAGCCGCTCCGCACCGGCTGCGTCCAAAATTGTCTTGCGAACGACATTGCGCCGGAGTTCGACAAGGCTCGCGGCGCTCCAGTAAGGCTCGAACAGTTCGGAGTGCGCCGCGTCCAGCAGTGTGTCGCGCAGACGGGGAGGTAGCAGCACACACGTGTCGAGAACGACAGCGGCCTGGCGCATGCGGGATCCACCCCGGTCAAGGTAGATGATCAGCCGCGGTAGAGCCCCGCCTCTTCGCTGAGGCGAACCAGATCGTCCAGGTTGCGGCGTCGCTCGGAACGGCGCCGTTCGCGATAGGAGAGAATGTCTTCGAGGTGGACGCGACGATGCTTGCCGGTGCGCGTGAAGGGAATTTCGCCGCTCTCTACCAGCCGCACCAGATGCGGGCGCGAGACGTTGAGGAGATCCGCGGCTTGTTGGGTCGTCAGTTCGCGGTCAACCAGGACCAGCGCCACGCCATGCCCGTTCGCCAACTGCCGTGATATTTGCTGAAGAATTGCGGCCACCGTCGGGGGCACAGCAACGCGATGCGCACCTTCGACCTCCAGCGCCAGGCCCGCGCTGCCCTCCAGCAGATCGGCCAGTCGCGTGAGCGCCGTCCGCTCCTGTTCATCTGGCATAATCGCGACGCATTGCTGTCCGATCATCGGCATCAGTTGGCCCCCGCAGTCAGTGTATCATGTAATCGAAATAATCGAACGTGCGAGACGGGGCCACGGGACAGCTCCGCACCATATACTCCAACGCGTGGGCCACGCCAAACGCTGGCGCCCGCCGGAGGTGATCGTTTGGGCGGCTCGATCTCGTTGACGTTTTTGGGAACAGGCAACTTCAATGCGCAGGGGCGGTACTGGAACAGCTTTCTCATCAACCGCCGCGTGCTCGTCGAAACGTCACCGATCGTGCTGGCGAATCTCTACCGCGCCGGCGTCGACACCACCGAGATCGAGGTCGTCTTTCTCAGCCACTTCCACGCCGACCATAGCTTCGGCTGGCCGTTCCTGCTGCTCAACCAGGCCGGACGCCGCACGGCGCCGCTGTGGGTCGTCGGGCCGCCTGGCGTGCAGACCTTTCTCGAAGAGATGACCCACGCCGGCCGGCTCGACCACCTCGTCGCCGCGTCGTCCGCGCGCAGCGGCGGCTTTCCGATTCACTACGTCGAGGTGAACGAGGCGCAGCAGGAGGCGGGCGGGCTGCGCTTCTGCGCTGTGCGCGTCGAGCATGACCCCGCGCTCGCCTGCTTCGGCTATCTGATCGAGCAGGACGGCCAAACCATCGGCTACTCCGGCGACACGACGCTCTGCGACGGCCTGCGCCGCATCGCCGCCGGCGCCGACGCGCTCGTGCTGGAGTGCAACCAGGCGCACGGCCGGCCGCGCATTCACATGTCGCTGGACGGCGTGCGCACCCTGCGCGGCGAGTTCCCTGCGCTGCCCTTCGTACTGACGCACATGGGCGCCGACGTAACCGCGCCCGCGATCCCGAACGTGCGCCTGCCGAACGATCTGGAAACGCTGTACGTCTGAGCGCCGCGCGGCACCGGCGGGAGCGAATCCGCGCAGCGCCCGCCGGAATCCGCGAAAAATCGCAGCAATTTCACGCCGATGTGACGGGTTCGGCAGGATTCCGGCCGTCGATCTGTGATACACCTCTCGTAACACGCGGAGGAGGTCGCATGATCGACGTTGCCCCAACAACCAACCGCGCCCGCCTGGTGATCATGTCCGGCGTGATGCTCGGGCTGTTCCTGTCCGCGCTGGACCAGACGATCGTCAGCACCGCCATGCCGCGCATCATCGCCGACCTGGGCGGGCTTTCCTATTACTCCTGGGTCTTCACCGCCTATCTGCTCACCAGCACCGCAGCGGTGCCGATCTTCGGCAAGCTCTCCGATGTCTACGGCCGCAAGCCGTTCTACATGGCCGGCATCGTGCTCTTCCTCGCCGCCTCGGCGCTGTGCGGGCTGGCGAGCAATATGCCGCAGCTCGTGCTCTTCCGCGCGATTCAAGGCGTCGGCGGCGGCGTGATGATGGCCAACGCCTTCGCCATCATCGGCGATGTCTTTCCGCCGGCCGAGCGCGGCAAGTGGCAGGGTCTCACCAGTGCGATGTTCGGCTTCGCCTCCGTCGTCGGCCCGACGCTGGGCGGCTATCTTACCGACAGCTTCTCCTGGCGCTGGGTGTTTTACGTCAACTTGCCCGTCGGCGTGGTCGCGCTGTTCGTGCTCTGGTTCACGCTGCCGTGGAAGCGCCGCTTCGGTGTGCGGCACACGATCGACTATCTCGGCGTGGCCACACTGGTCGCGGGCGTGGTGCCGCTGCTGCTCGCCTTCGTCTGGGTAGACGATCAGTTCGCCTGGTTTGCGCCGCAGTTTTTCGGCCTGCTGATCGCTTCGGTCGCGCTGCTTACCGCGTTCGTGCTGGTGGAGCGGCGGGCGGCCGAGCCGATCCTGCCACCGCATCTGTTCAAGAACCGCACCTTCGTCAGCGGTGCGATTATCATGTTCTTCTCCGGCATGGCGATGTTCGGCGCGACGGTCTACATGCCGCTGTTCATGGTCACGGTGCGCAACGCCTCGGCCACGCGGGCCGGCCTGACCGTGATCCCGATGACGCTGAGCATCGTCGTCGCCAGTGTGATCTCCGGCCAGATCGTCTCGCGCACCGGGCGCTACCGCTATCTGATCATCGGCGGCGCCACGGCGATGATGGCCGGCACCTTTCTGCTCGCCACGCTCGGCGTGAACACGCAAACCGCCGTGATCTATCTCTTTATGATCCCCGTCGGCGCCGGCGTGGGCTTGAGCATGCCGATCATCACGATCGTCGTGCAGAACGCGCTGCCCTACCGCGTGCTCGGCACCGTCACCTCGGCCACGCAGTTCTTCCGCTCGATCGGCTCGACGATCGGCGTGGCGATCTTCGGCAGCATCCTGACCACGCGGCTGGCCAGCGAGATTCCCAACCGGCTGCCCGGCGAGGTGAGGACCGCGTTGCCCGCCGCGAGTCTGAAGACCGTGCAGGACCCGAAGGTGCTGCTCTCACCGGTAGGCGGAGACCAGCTCGCGGCGGCGTTCCGGCCGGTCGGTCAGGATGCGAACCGCCTGCTTGGCCTCACCACGGAGGCGCTGCGCCACGCCTTTGCCGCCTCACTCAGCGATCTGTTTCTGATCGGCGGCGCCGTGGCGATTATCGCCGTCGTCGCGACGTTCACGATGCAGGAAGTGCCGCTGCGCACGGCGCACAGCATGGAGGGCGAAGACGAGGCGCCCGAAGGTCTGGCGATGGCGGCTGTGCCGAGCCACTGAGCGCCGGCCAGCGGGGGCGCGACGACCGGCCGGCCACGCTCGACACGAACCGGCAGAAGCGGTGCTTATCAAAGCGCGAACAACTGGAGGCCCATGCCACGCAACGAACAGCGCCGCCAGAAGTCGCTGCAAAAGCACGCCGCGAAGCGCAAAGCCAGGCGCCATGCCGTCGCCGTCGCCGGACAGTCAGGTTTGCGCGCCGAGCTGCGCGGCGCGGGTCACTGGCCGCTGGAAGAGTGCCTGATCACGGAAAACTGGGACAAGCCCGGCGAGATCGTGCAACTCGTTGTGGCGCGCAAGGCGCCGGACGGCGGCATCGGCGCGGCGGTGTTTCTGATCGACCTTGGCTGTCTGGGCGTGAAGAGCGCGACGGTTACGCGCTGGGACTCGCGTGGCCAATATCAGGCGGAGCTGCGCGCCGACCTGATGGCGATGCAGCCGATGAAGCCGATCGACCTGAACCTGGCGGCGAAGATCGTGCGCGACGCCGTGACCTACGCCCGCGGCCTCGGCTTCAGCCCCGACAAAGACTACTACGCCGCCGCGCTGCTGCTGGAAGGCGCCGAGCCGCAGCAGGCGCAGGAGCGCGTGCCGCTCGGCGGCGAGGACGGCAGGCCGCTCTATATCGTGGGCGCCTACGATAACCCGACCGCGGTCATCGCCCGCCTGAATCGTGCCGTGGGTGAAGGCAACTACAACATCGTTTCGCCGCTGGAGCTGCTGCCCGGCTACGATCTCGACGACACGGACGCAGAGGAAAACGACGACGATGAAGCCAACGACGTGATCGAGGCCGAGTTCGAGCGGCGCGACGGCGAAGACGGGCAGTAATCTTCAGATGGGCGAGCCCGGATCGCGCCGCTTCACACCGGGCAAGCGGTCGAAGTCTCGGTCGAACGTATAGACCTCGCCGGTGCCGTCCCGGATCGCCTTCGCCGCCAGAAACGCGTCGACGAAGTCCACGTTGCGGTCGCGGTACAACACGAGCGCCATCTGCAACGCCTGCTTGTCCGCGCTCTCGACGCCTTCGAGGCCAAGGACTGGCTCGAGGTAGTCATAAATTTGTTCGCGGGTCGCTCGGTAGAACGTGGCCAGAGTCCAGACCACCTCGGCGAGCACAACGTCTTCAAGCAGAACGCGCTCTTCGCCGCCCTGAACACGCTCGAGCAGCGAGACCGCGCGGACAGCAAGCTGCGGAGCGTCGTTCGCCAGGTATCGGAGAATCGTATTCGAATCGATGCGCAGCGCGGGCATCGTCTAGTCGAGCCCACGGCTAACCACGTGCTCGGCGACCGCGCGATGGTACTCTTCACGCACCGCCGCCATACCCGGCCACGGCCGATCGCTCGTAATGATGCCGGCCAGCTCGCGGATGTCGCGGTGGCGCAGCGGATGCGCCACGGCCTTGCCGTCCTCCACGAAAAAAACGAGTTGGTCGCCCCGGCGCAGGCCCAGCGCGTCGCGGATATCCTTCGGAATCGTGACCTGGCCCTTCGACGTGACCGTCGCGGTAGACATGGGAAAGCTCCTCGGGCTTGTCTTACTCTGAGTATACAGTAAGACGAAGGCGAGAAGTAAGGAGGATCGCGGGGGACTTCACCCGTGCCGCAGCAGTGCCTCGGCGGCGGCCAGATCCTCGGGCGTATCCACGTCCAGCCAGAAGGCGCCGGTCAGGTCGACCGCGTGGAACGGCTGTCGCGCGGCCACCGCCGTCATGATCGCGCTCAGCTCCGAGCCGACGCCCAGCTCATCGATCACCGTGAACACCTCGGGCTGACAGCGGAAAACGCCGGCATCGATGCCGTCCCAGCGCCGCAGCCGCTTGCCGAACGCGGCCACCAGTCCATCCGGCCCCAGCCGCACGCGCGTGGCATCTGCCAGCCGGGCCAGAGGTAACGGCCCGCGATCGAGGCCGATGGCGAAGCCGTGCTCGGCGACGAGCATGCGGCGAATCGCCTCGGCGCTCAGCAGGTGGTCGGCCATGAGCAGCAGGAACGGCCCGCCGGCCACTGCTGCCCGAGCCGCGGCGAGCGAGCTGCCGTTCGGCAGCCGGTACACCGGATTCCAAACGACGTGCAGTGCCAGGCCGTTGCGCGGGAATCCGGCCAGCGCCGTCTCGACTTCGGCGCCGCGATGGCCGAGCACCACGTGCGCCTCGCGCACGCCGGCCTGCGCCAGCGCCTCCAGCGTGTAGCCGAGCAGCGGCCTGCCCAGCACCGGCGCCAGCGCTTTGGGCAGGCCGCTGCTGGCGCTGCCGAGGCGCGAGCCGAACCCGGCGGCCAGGATCACGGCGGGAAGCGGGAGCAGCGCGGACTGGCGCAGCGCGGGTGCTGTTTCGCCCTTCACACGAGCCAGTATACGGGGTGCCCGCGCACAGGGCAGGCCGCACGTTCGTATGCGGCCCGCCCTGTGCGCGGCGTGGCGCCTGACGCGCAGCCTAGATCATGCACTGGCCGGTGGTCGGATTGAAGAAGAAGCCGGCCGGGCACCCATTCACGGGGAACGAGCTGATCGGCACGCAGCCGCCCAGCGTAAGGCTGAAAGCGAAGCCGACCGGGCAGCCGCCGATGCCGATGCCCGTGGTTCCGGACGGACCCTGCGGACCAGCCGGCCCGGCCGGTCCCTGCGGACCCTGCGGCCCCTGTGGACCCTGCGCACCTTGCGGGCCGGCGGGTCCGGCAGGGCCTTGTGGCCCGGCGGGTCCGGCGGGACCCTGCATGTTCACGTCATATTCAGTTTGATTGTCGGCGCAGGCTGCCCCGCTTTGCGCCACGCTCAGCACCTGCGTCGTGTTATCCGCGCACATACGCAGTGTGCCGCTGTTTCCACCGCTTTGAGCATGTACGAAGGTCAGCGCGGCGAACGCTGCCAGCACCATCACCACGGCGCCCCAACCCATATGCCTGAGTGCCATCCACGACCGAACGCGAGACATACATCACCTCCGCGCGCGGAAGTGTACGCGCACCGAGCCTGGCGAACCTGAGAACTTTCTCAGCGAGCGGACTATTTCTCGCGAACCGCTCGCCCGTAGGGCGGTTGTCAGCAAGCGCGGGATTTGCGGCGTGCGCCGCGGGGTCTGCCGAAGAGCCGGCGAAAGCTCCTTGCGGCCTACGATCCGCTGTCGAGCGCCTGATTCAACTGGGTGTGGGCGCTGTCGCGGGCCTGGCAGCTCTGCGCTGAGGCGAGGCTCAAACAGAGCGCGGCATCGTCGATGTAGGCCGTGTACAGCAGGAACACCTGTTGGCTGCAGTCGGCGCTGGTCCCGAGCAGCAGTCCGTTCATCGCGGCGACCCGCGCGGTGAGCGCCGAGGCCGCTTCGCTCTCGATCGTCGCGGCGGTGGTCAGATTCGCGCGGATACGGCCAACGTTGCAGGCCGGCAATGCGGCGGACGTACCACTCGATCCGCTGTTTAAGTGGCCGCCGATGCTCTTCACCAGCGTGAACACGCCGATCAGCGCGAGGGCGCAGACGGCGATGCGCAGGGCCAGCGCCTCGTACGCCCGCGTCTGAGCCGGCGTGCGCCGCGGTCTGCGCGGAACGACGATCGGCGTGGGACGAGCCGCGTACTCCGCGCTGCCAAAGGGCGCCGGCACGCCGACGCCTGATTGCTGCGCCCACTGCGCGCAGGAAATGGAAGGCGGGTGGTCTTCACCGCAAAACGCACAGGCTTCGGCCGGCGCGTCGCCCGCGGCAACGTCCTGACCCGTCGGGCAATCGCTGTCGCGTGGCGTACCGCCGCTCGCGCCTGGTTCGCTCATCACCGCGTCTCCCCACGATCATCGCTGCCGGTATCGTAGCAGCGAGCGCGGACGCGGCGTGGGCAGGGACGCGGATCACCGGCTAAAGCACACGCTTTGTGGCGCGGACAGAGAACAGCCCGGGTGTCCTGGGGCATCCGGGCTGTTCGTCGTGGCTGTGGCTGCGCAGCAAGGTCAAGCGCGAGCGCTGTTCCTATCCATTTCGCCGCCTCCAACACGACAAGCGTCGCCTGCCGCGATCGAGCGCGCCTCAGCGCGCAGCAGTAGTCCGTACAGGTATCGCGCGGTCAGACGGAGCCAAACAGCACCCGCGCAGCCGCGGCAACGCCTGCGCCCGCGTCGACCCCCACGCCCTGTGCGCCGCAGGCTTCGGCCAGTGCACCGGCAACCAGCAGGACGTTTTCGGCCGTGGACGAATGCCCCATCAGCCCCACGCGCCACGCCTTGCCGCGGAACGCGCCGAGCCCGCCGCCAACCTCAAGGCTGCGCTCGCGCAACAGATAGCCGCGCGCCTGCGCATCGTCCACGCCCTCCGGAATGCGCACGGTGGTAAGCGGCGGCAGGCGGTGGCCGGCCTGCGCCGCCAGGGGCATTCCCATCGCTTCGAAGGCTGCCTGCGCGGCGCGGGCATGCTTTTCATGGCGGGCCACACGCGCCGGCAGCCCCTCCTCCAGGACGATGCGCAGCCCTTCGTGCAGGGCGTAGGTCATCGAGGCGGGCGCGGTATGGTGATAGACACGCTCCGGCCCCCAGTACTTCTCCAGCAGCGTCAGATCGAGGTACCAATTGGAAACCGGCCGGCCACGCGAGTGAATCGCCTGCATCGCACGCGCGCTGACGGTGATCGGCGAGAGGCCCGGCGGGCAAGAAAGCCCCTTCTGCGAGCAGCTGTAGACGTAGTCCAGCTCCCAGGCATCGACGGCCAGCTCGCAGGTGCAAAACGAGGTCACGGCGTCGACGATGGCAAGCGCGCCGGCCTCGTGCGCGAGACGCGCGACTTCTTCAACCGGCTGCAGCACGCCGGTGCTGGTTTCGCCTTGCACGATCGCGACCGCCTTGACCCGTCCGGCGCCGCGCACGGCCTCGCGCAGACGCTGCGGATCGACGATCGTGCCCCACTCCGTATCGACCCGAACGACGTTGGCGCCGTAGCGGCCGGCCATATCGACCATGCGCTCGCCGAAGTAGCCGGCAACGCCGATCACGACCGTATCGCCTGGCTCGAGCAGGTTCGCCATCGCCGCCTCCATGCCGGAGGTGCCGGTGCCGGGCAGGGCGAGCGTCATGCGGTTTTGCGTGCGAAACGCGGCGCGCAGCATCGCCTGCACGTCGTCCATGATCTGCAGATAAGCCGGGTCCAGATGGCTCACGACCGGCGCTGCCATCGCGCGATAGACCCGCGGATGCGTGGCGCTGGGTCCGGGGCCGAGGAGCACGCGCACAGGGGGATTCAGTTCTGCCGAAATGCCTTCGATCACGCGCCTCTCCTCATGTATCACATGTCATCGGGGCAGCCGTGCAGCGGCGCGCCGCCACCCGTCGAGCGTAGCCCGCACTCCGGGCAGCCGCAACCGCGCGGCGGTCGCCGGCCCTCTATCCCCCTTCCCCTTTCTCCCAATCCTGGGAGAAAGGGGCGATCAGGCGGAGCAGGAACCGGACGGTGCCGAGTTAACCGCGAAGATGCCGGGACGCCCGACCCAGGATCGCCCCTCGCCCAGGATTGGGAGAGGGGGCGGGGGTGAGGGCCGTTCGGCGCGCCGCAGCTCAGGCCGTGATGGGCAACTTGATGCCATACAAGGCGGCCACCGTGTCGAACGTCATCCTGCGGCGGTCGGCGACCGGCACGCGGGCGAAGATGCGGTCGAGGACCGCCTGCGACTCCGGCCAGAGCGAGTCGTGATGCGGATAGTCGTTGCCCCACATCATGCGGTCCACCCCGATGTACTCGCGCGTCTGTACGCCGATCGCATCGTCCTCGAAGGTGATGTAACACTGGCGGCGGAAATACTCGGACGGCGTCAGCGGCAGCTTCTGCGCCGGATGGCCGACGGTGCGATGTACGGCGAAGTCGAGCCGGGCGAGAAAGTGGCCGGCCCAGCCCGTATCGAACTCGGCGGCCACGATCTTGAGCCGTGGGTGGCGCTCCAGCACACCGGATGTCAACAGCGTGGCCAGCGTGACCTCGGCAGCGGTGTGCGACAGCGCATAATGCAGCACGGGGTCCCAATCGGCCGGCAGGCGCATCTGCATGCCGTCGGCGCCGGTGAAGATGTGGAACGTCACCGGCATGTTCGCCTCGGCCGCGGCTGCCCAGAACGGGTCGTAGGCCGTATCGCTGTAGGGCCGTTCGGCCGGCGCGGTGCACCAGATCACGGCGCCCTTCAGGCCGAGCTTCGCCGCCCGCTGCAACTCCCGTACGCCGTCCTGCACGTTGCGCAGCGGAATCGAAGCTGCGCCGATCAGGCGGTCGGGGGCGTGGCCGCAGTAGCCTGCGAGCCAGTCGTTGTAGCGCCGGGCGACCTCCAATGAGAGCGCCGGGTCTTCCGCCGCGCCCGTGAGCATACAGAGGCTCGGATAGATCACCTCGGCCGAGACGCCGTCGATCGCCTGGTCTTTGAGCCGCTCGGCCGGGTCCAGCACGCCGGGGCGGAAGGCGCCGTAGCCCCTGGCGATCAGCTTGTCGGTGTCCGGGTCGTTGGCATCGTGGCCGGCGATGCCGAAGCGGCCAATCGGCATGCGTTTGCTGCCGACGACCATGTACGGACCGCGCTTGCCCTGCGGGTCCGGCACGATCTGCGGCGCCTGCTCGCCGTACTTCGCCACCAGTCCGTCGTAGATATGCGCCGGCTCGACGATGTGCGAGTCGGCCGAGATACACGGCTTGTTCATGGAGTGTTCTCCGCGGCGCTGGTACGAGCACAAGCGGGATACGACTGGCCACAGGCCGAGTATAGCGTCGGTCCTCTCCGGCAGCGCTGCCCCGGCGGACCTCTACGAAAATACCTGCCCGAATTCGCTTGACTCTCAAGTTACTATAGGGTTGAAGATACACTTCGAAGGCGGATCGCCGCGCAGGATCGCGCGGCGGTCGGCCGGCACACGAAGGTGGGAACGGTGATGGTGGTTTCGGAACACGACCTGCAACAGCAGGCCCACGAACAGACGGAGAACGGCGAAGCCTGCGCGGTTGCAGAGCTGGCAATCGAGGGCATGACCTGTGCCTCCTGCGTCAGCCGTGTCGAACGCAAGCTCAAGAAGGTGCCTGGAGTCGAGAGCGCCGCGGTCAATCTTGCCACCGAGCAGGCAAGCGTGCGCTTCGACCCGGCGCAGGCCGGTGTCGATGCGCTGCTGAAGGCGGTGGCGAGTGCAGGCTACTCGGCGCGGGTTCGGGCCTCACCCCCGGTCCCTCTCCAAGGCTTTGGAGAGGGGAGACTTGAGCTGGCGATCGGGGGGATGACGTGCGCCTCGTGCGTGCGGCGGGTGGAGCGGGCGCTCGGCAAGGTGCCGGGCGTGCAGAGCGCGGCGGTGAACCTCGCGACCGAACGCGCCAGCGTCACGCTCGATCCTGAGGCGGCGCCGCCCGAAACCGCGTCGCTCATCGCCGCGGTCGAGAAGGCAGGCTACAAAGCCACAACGATCAACTCCCCTCTCCCAATCCTGGGAGAAGGGCCGGGGGTGAGGGCCGAAAACGTCGAAGACGCCGCCGACCGCCGGCAGCGCCGCGACATGCGCCTGCGCTACGCGAAGCTCGCGCTCGGCGCTGCGCTCACCGTGCCGATCGCGTTCATTGCCATGTTCGCGATGGATCTGCGCTACCGGGACTACCTGCTGCTCGCCCTGACCACGCCGGTCTGGCTGGTCGTTGGCTGGGACTTTCACCGCGGAGCGCTCCGGGCGGCGCGGCACGGCACGGCAAACATGGACACGCTGGTCTCGGTCGGCTCGACGGTGGCCTTCGCCTACAGCATCTACGCCACCTTCGCCGGCCAGGATCCGTTCTACGACACGGCGGCGCTGATCATCACGCTCATCTATCTGGGCAAGGTGCTGGAGGCGATCGCCCGCGGCCGCGCCGGCAGCGCGATCAAGGCGTTGATGCGGCTCGGCGCAAAGTCGGCGCACGTCATCCGCAACGGCGTTGAAGTCGATCTGCCGGTTGAGGTAGTTGTTCCTGGCGACGAGTTGCTGGTGCGGCCCGGCGAGAAGATTCCGGTTGATGGAGTCGTGCTGGAGGGCCGTTCAGCGGTCGATGAGTCGATGCTGACCGGCGAGAGCGTGCCGGTCGGCAAAGAGCCGGGCGACGCGGTGATCGGCGCGACGATCAATAAGCAGGGACTGCTGCGCGTGCGGGCCGAGCGCGTGGGTCGCGAGACACAGCTCGCGCAGATCGTGCGCCTGGTCGAGCAAGCCCAGCTCAGCAAAGCGCCGGTGCAACGCCTCGCGGATCGCGTGGCCGGCGTGTTTGTGCCCGCGATCCTGCTGATCGCGGCGCTGACGTTCGGCGGCTGGCTGCTGGCCGGCTACAGCGCGACCTCGGCGATGGTCGCGGCCGTGGCCGTGCTGGTGATCGCCTGCCCCTGCGCCCTGGGGCTGGCGACGCCCGCCGCGATCATGGTCGGCAGCGGCCGCGGCGCCGAGCAAGGCATTTTGCTGCGCGGCGGCGAGAGCCTGGAGCGCGTGCGGGATGTGAACACCGTCGTGCTGGACAAGACCGGTACGATCACGCGCGGCGAACCGGCCGTCACCGACCTGGTGCCGTTCGGTGATACGGGCGAAGACGAGTTGCTGCGCCTCGCCGCGGCGGTGGAGCACGGCTCCGAACACCCGCTGGCCAGCGCGATCGTGCGGGCGGCCGCGGCGCGCGGGTTTGAGCCGCCGGCGTCGCGGGACTTCGAGGCCAGCGCGGGCGGCGGTGCGCGCGCGACGCTTCGCCTCACCCCCCAGCCCCCTCTCCAAGCTCTTGGAGAGGGGGCTGGGGGGTGAGGCCACGCTGCGCGTCGGCAGCGCCCGCTGGCTGGCAGAATCGGGCATCGAGGTTGCGGCGGCCCGCGCAGCGCTTGACGCGCTCGAAACCGAGGCGAAGACGGCTGTGCTTGTCGCCGCGGACGATCGCCTGATCGGCGCGATCGGCATTGCCGACCCGATCAAGCCGGATTCGGCCGAGGCGGTACGCCGCCTGCGTGCGGCCGGCCTCGACGTGGTGATGCTCTCGGGCGACAACCAGCGCACCGCCGAATCGATCGCGCGGCAGGCCGGCATCGCCCGCGTGCTGGCCGAGGTCCGGCCGGAGGAAAAGGCCGCCGAGATTCGCCGGCTGCAAGGCGAAGGCCGTATCGTGGCGATGGTGGGCGACGGCGTCAACGATGCGCCAGCACTGGCCGCCGCGGACGCCGGCATTGCCCTGGGCACGGGCACAGACGCGGCGATGGCGGCTGCCGACATCACGCTGGTGAACGGCAGCCTGACGAGCGTGGCGACCGCGCTCCAGCTCGCCCGCGCGACGATGCGCACGATCAAGCAGAACCTGTTCTGGGCCTTCGCCTACAACGTCGTGCTGGTCCCGCTGGCGATGTTCGGCAAGATCAACCCGATCTTCGCCGCGGTGGCGATGGCGCTCTCCAGCGTGACCGTGCTCAGCAATTCGCTGCGGCTGCGCGGCACGCGCACGGCGCAACTGGTCGCGGCCGCCGTCTTTCTCACGGCGTTCGCCGCCGTTGGCTTCGGCGCCTATCGCGGCCTCTCCGGCCAGGCGGCGGTGTTCGGCAGCGCCTCCTACGCCTGGGGCAAAGACGAGGTTCACATGGCGATGGTCGGCCAGCGCACCACGGCGCAGATGCCGGACAAGTTCCACCCCGGCACGTTGCACGTGAAGGCCGGCACAGCGGTGACGTTCGTGAACGACGACGAGCACGCGCACACGGTAGTGAGCGGCACGCGCGCTAAACCCGGACGGCCGCTTCGACAGCGGCCTGCTGCAGCCCGGCCAGCGCTTCACAGTTACGTTCGCGCAGGCGGGTACCTACCCGTACTTCTGTTCGCTGCACCCCGGCATGGATGGCACGATACAGGTGAAGTGAGGGGAATGGTGAGTGGTGAATAGTGAAGGTAGATGGCACCGTGGACGAGGCCAGAAATTCCCGCCCGTCACTCACGAATGAAAGAGGAGCGCATACGATGGAAACCCTGAAGCTGACGGCGCCGGACATCTCCTGCGAGCACTGCCAGCACACGATTGAGCAGGCCGTGGGCGCCATGGCGGGTGTGAAAGCCGTCTCCGTGGCGATCGAGCCGAAGCAGGTAACGATCGAGTTCGACCCGGCGCAGGTCAGCCGCAAGCAGATCGAGGCGTTGCTGGAGGAGGAGGGCTACCCGGTGTCCTGACGCGGGCTCCGGCTCGACGGGAGTCGGGACCGCGATGGCCCCGACTCCCGCCTTCACGATCTCCGCCTTGCCGAATGCGCCCGCCGGGCGCCACGATGACTCAACTCACGCGACGCCGGCGCGAGGGCGCAAATGGTAGCCGTTGCTCGCGGCGTCCGTGTCAGCCAGGAACCAGCCCGCAGGTGACGTTGACGATGGTGCCGGTCATGGCACCGGCGCGGTCCGAGGCCAGGAACGCCGCCACGTCCGCCACCTGGGCCAGCCTGGGCGCCCGACGGAGCATGGTCATCCCGGCCAGCCGCTCGAGCAAGCGGTCGAGATCCGCGGCATCCATGTCCATGCTGCTGTTGACCGCGGCGATCTTCTCCGGCGAGAGCGTCTCGGGGACGCCAGCCGTATACAGGCCGAGGACACGCACGCCGTACGGCCCGACCTCGGCCGCCAGGTAGCGCATGAAGGTCTCGGTCACCGCGTCGGCAGGACCGGTGTTACCCATCAACGGCGAGGTGCCCCTCGCGGACCCGCTGGTCAACGTCAGGATGACGCCCGAGCCCTGCTTGACCATGTGGCGCGCCGCCGCCCGCGCGGTGTGGAAGTTCGCCATCAGTCCCGTCGTGACGGCGCGGGCGAAGTCCGGCGCCGTCATGTCGATCAGCGGGATCCCCTGCACGTCCCCACGGGAGATGAGGTCGAAGGACACGTCGATGCTGCCGGCCCGGGCCGCCACCGCCCGGGCGTGCTCGTCGACGGCCTGCTCGTCGAGGGCATCGACTACAGCTACCTCCGCCGACCCGCCGGCCGCCGTGATGTCGGCGGCGACCGCCTCGAGCGATTCGCGTGTGCGCCCGGCGAGGAAGACCATCGCCCCCTCGCGGGCGAAGGTCCGGGCGACGCCGCCGCCGATCCCGCCACCCGCCCCGTAGATGATGGCGTTCTTGCCCTCGAGCAACATGGCAGTCCTCCAGTTTGTTCGCAGCAGCCGGCGTGCTTTCGCCACGCGCGGCGCTGGCGCGCGGGCTACGCACGAGCCTCAGGCCAGCGTGCGCAGGTACGCGGCGAGCCGGTCGAAGCTCTGGGAGACGCCGTCGTTCATCCCCGTCTGCAGCGCCGCGTCGCGCGCCTCCTTCGAGGGGAAGAGCGCCGTCTGTGTGACCGTGGTCTTGCCGTCTTGTTCAGAAAGGAGCACCGTGTTGAGCGCTTCAGGCCAGTCTCCGCCCCAGGTCTCGGTGTTCACGAGGCGCTCGGGCGGCGTGACCTCACGATAGACGCCGTGCATCTCCAACTCCGAGCCGTCGCCATGGCGCCAGACGTAGCGCCATGCCCCACCAAGGCGCAGGTCGATCTCGCAGACGGGCATGGTCCAGCCGTCCAGACCCAGCAGCCAGTGCGGCACATGCTCGGGGCTGGTCCAGGCCGCCCAGACGAGCCGGCGCGGCGCAGCGAAGACGCGCGTCATCACGACCTCCCGATCCGACGGGGTGCTGAACGTGGTGCCGCCGAAGTTACTGCCGGTTGCCATGACTGCCCTCCTGTTCGTTCTGTTCCTGTTGCTTCATCTGCTCGAGGTACTCGTCCAGCCGTTCGTAGCTGGCGTCCCAGAAGCGGCGATAGTTCTCGGCCCACTCGGCGACCTGCTTGAGCGGCGCCGCATCGAGCCGGCAGGGGCGGTACTGCGCCTCGCGGCCGCGCACGATCAGGCCGGCGCGCTCGAGCACCCGCAAGTGCTTGGAGACGGCGGGGCCGCTCATCGCGAAGGGCGCCGAGATCTCCTTCACCGTGGCCCCGCCCGCGGCAAGGCGGGCAAGGATCGCTCGCCGCGTGGGGTCGGCGAGGGCCGCAAAGGTGGTGCTCAGGCGATCCGTTGCCACGTGTATCAAACCATCCGGTTATCTAACCTATGAGTTATATACACGACCGCCGGCTGCCTGTCAAGCGCTCTCGCTCGCGCCTGCCGCGATGTTCATCGGGCTTCAGCTTCACGAACCCGGGCTCAACGGCACGTCGAAGGTGTCCCGTGCGCTGGTTCGGCAGCATACTGGACGCAGGCACGACGATCCGTCTCGTCGAGATCGGGGGTATCGCTCGCGGATTTCGGCGCGACTGCAGCCGGCCGCAAGGAAATCGGGGCACAGCCCAACTGTGCAGCGATGCCCGCGGATTCGCGGCTTGCCTGCCGGCGCTTCGGGGCCAATGCCGATGCGATCGAGCAGGCGCTCAGGATCGTTCACGGTCCTGACCTGTGATCAACTGCAGCGATTGCTCGTCAGCCCGATCCTGCACTCTCAGCGCGGTACACTGGTTGGGAGGGCGCCGCGGCGCGCCCGGAGAAAAGCCATGACTACGGATCTGGAAGCCGAGGCAGAGCGGATGCGCCGCCTTCCGGGCATCTACTTCGCCACGGAGGCGTCGGGCCGCACGGCGAAGCTCGCGGGCAGCGGCCTCGGTGTGTGGGAAGTCGTCTCCGCCTGCCGCGAGCGCCCGCTCACGCCGGCGCGGCTGGCCGGCGCCTTCGAATGGCTCACGCCGGACCAACTCCGCGCGGCGCTCGCCTACTACACGGCCTTCCCCGATGAAATCGACGCCGAGATCGCCGAGAACGACGCGATCACGCCCGAGACGCTCTACGCGAAGTACCCGTTCATGCGCCCCGCGTACGCCACTCGACGGTGTACGGCTGCATGCCCGTCGGGCGCCTGCTGGCATGTACTTGCAAGGCGCGCAGGATACCGCCGACATCCTCAGTGGGCAGCGATTCCGGCACCAGCACGACGCCGTGGTGCGGCTCGCCGCGCGCAAATAAGTCCGCCGCGATCTTCGATAAATCGCGCCGATCGCGCGTCACCAGTGCCCTGCCGTGCGCGGCCGCCCAGCATAGCTGCTCCTCGTCGGTTTTGCCGTCCAGGCCGACTTCGTGCGAGCTGACGATATCGAGGCTGCGCCGCCGTCCCGCCACCACGATTGCGGTCGAAAGGTTCTCGTCCAGCAGGTAGCGCGGCCGGCGCTCCTCGCTCATGCTTCGAGCTGGCGCGCCAGGTCCACAAAATCCGTGGCGACGAGCTCGAACTCCGGGTCCGGGGCCAGGTCGGGTACGCGGGCGGGGTTTCCCTCGAACGGACGCGGCACGAAGGCCGCCTTCAGCCCCTGCGCCTGCGCGGCGCGCAGATCGCTCTGATGCGCCGCGACCATCATCACCTGTTCCGGATTCAGGCCGAGCAGATCGACGGCGCCGAGATAGGCGCGCGGGTCCGGCTTGTAGGCGTGGAACAGTTCAGCCGAGAGCACGCAGTCCCAGGGCAGGCCGGCGTGCTTCGCCATGTTCGTCAGCAGCGCGATGTTGCCGTTAGAGAGCGGCGCGAGCAAGTAGCGGCCCTTCAGCGTCAGCAGGCCGGGCACGGTGTCCGGCCACGGGTCGAGCCGGTGCCAAACGTGGTTCAGCTCGTCCTTCTCATCCTCGGAGAGGCCGACAACGCCGAACTTCAGCAGCAACTCGTCCAGCGCCAGGCGATGCAGCCCATCGAGCCGTGTCCACGGCAGTTCGCCGCGCATCACCCGCTGCATGTTCGGTGCATACTGCCCGCGCCACTCGTCGGCGAAGGCGGCCCAGTCCACGCTCAAACCTTTTGTGCGGCTCAGCGCGTTGCCCTCGTGGATGATCGTGCCGCGCCAGTCCACGCAGGTGCCGAACACGTCGAAGAGCAGAGCCTGGATGCCGTCGAGCGACATGGATTCAAATCTCCGGCCCGAACTGGCGCAGCCCGCCACGCCGTCGATCCGCACTTGCACAGGCTCAGGTGCCGGCTACGCCTCGCAGCAGGCGCCGTGGCCGGCGGAGGGCGGCACGTCGAGCGCGGGGTTGCCGTCGAAGAAGCCGCTGGGCTGCAGGCGGAAGCCGAGCGTCGAGACGGGCATCACCGGCCAGTCTTCCGGCCGCACGATGTGATGCGCTCCGAGCGTGTACCACACCACCAGATCCGTGTTTTCCAGCGGCCGGTCCTGCGCCGCGTAGGCAGGCAAGCCATCGCCGCCGGGATGCTGGTTCGGGTAGTCGCCGGCGGCGTAGCGTTCGGCCGGGTCGCAGCGCGTCACCCACAGGTGCTTCGCCATGAAGCCGGCCCGCTGCGAGATGCTCGCTTCGGGCAGCGCATAGGGCAGGGCGTTTTCGCCGGGCATCAGCCGGTAGGCCACCGGCTCGCCGGTCGCGTTCAGCACGTTCGGGTTGGCGACCTGCCAGTAGCGCGCCGACGCGAGGTCGAGGGTGCGCTGCGCGGCGCTCTCGCGCTCCAGCAGCGTGCGCTTGACGATCCAGGCGTTGCTGTGCGGGTTCAGCGCGGGCGGCGCCGTCTCGGTGCTAACCTCGTAGACCGAGTTGTCCGGCCCGTCCACGGTCATGTCCAGCCGCACGTTGAAGAAGTGCTGGTGGTTCGGCCCGTAGAGGCCGGGGGCGATCACGGTGCCGTAGACGGGTTTCTCTCCCTCCGCGATCGCCCCGGTGGAGACGATGCCGGTCATCTTGATCTCGTACTGAATCG
Organism: uncultured Chloroflexota bacterium; assembly: GCA_937879875.1. Taxonomy (GTDB): domain Bacteria; phylum Chloroflexota; class Dehalococcoidia; order CAUJGQ01; family CAUJGQ01; genus CALFMN01. The sequence continues at coordinate 25,640 of CALFMN010000112.1, forward strand.
TGCCGTCTTGATAGAGATACCAGAAGAAGCCGTACTCGTAGTTGCCAACCGTGGCGATCGACGAGATCACCAGGCGCCGGTTGCGCCGCACTTCGGTTGTACCGCCACGGGCGTCGCGGTGCTTCCAGAGGATGCCGTAGTCCTCTTCGTGCATACAGATCGCATTGCTGAGCGTGATCGCCTCGCCGCGCGTGCCCGCCACGATGGCGTCGAAGTAGCGGATCTCGCCCAGACAATCGCAGCCCAGCTCCAGCGTGTTGGCGAGCATACCCACGCCGTACTCGCCCTCGTCGAAGGCGTTCTTGCGCCAGTGCGTCGGGTTGGCGTCGCCGTAGGGCACCACCATCTCGGAGAGCGAGGCGCGGTAGAGGATGGGGCGCAGGCGGCCGCGGTCCTCGTAGCCGACGGTATGGAGAATCAGCCCCTCGCGTGCGCTGAAGCCGAGGCGCAGCCGCCACTTCTGCCAGCGCACCTCGTGGCCGTCAACGCTGAAGCTCGTCCCTTCTGGCTGGGTGATGCTGACGGGCTTCAAATCCTGCCGCACGCCGTCGGGAAAGGCAGGCACGTTGTTGAGGTCGCGAATGCGCTCGGCATCGTAGTTGCCGGCGCGCGGTGGCAACGGCACCACGCCGTGATCCTCCACCTCGACGACACGCTTCGCGTCCAGATCGAAGACGGTCAGCAGCCCTTCCACCGGCCGCGCGTAGCCGTTATCGGTCGGGTCGCTGCGCACCCAGGTCAGGGCGCGGACGAGCCGCCGCGCCGGGTCCGGGTCCGCGTCGTAGTTGCCGGCGGACCAGGCGTCCACCATGCAGCGGCTGAAGTCGCTGACGCCGCGCTTGCGCAGTGCCGCCTGCCAGACCGGATCGTTCTTGATCGTCCGGTCGGCTTCCAGCGCCTCCTCGTAGGTGATCGAGGGCTGGGCGCCGGGCACCGTGCGCCACCAGCTCACGCGCTCCTCACTGAGCGAGACGATCGCCTCGCAGGTCGTGCGCGTGGCCAGATCGCGGAAGATGGCGAACGCTTCGCGCGGCAGGGCGCCGCCTGCGGGCCAGCCGAGCACCGCCTGCTTCGGCGGCTCGTGCAGCGAGATCGAGACAAACAGCGCGCCATCGCGCTCGAAGCCGAACTGCGCCTTGAGAATGCCGGCCGCGCGTTCGATTTCGGCAGCGGTAAGCGGCTCCAGCGGATGAACGGCGGTGGACACCTCGTCGCGTGTCGCCTGCATGGCTCACCTTCCTGCCGAACGGCGGTGAATCGGCGCGGCTGCAGATAGCAGGCGCCAACCGCAGCATAGCGAATCGCGAGCGCTGCCGCGCGGCGGGGCGGCCCTCATAACCCCCGTCCCCTTCTCTCCCATACACCGAGGTTTGGGAGAGAAGGGGCGATCCGGCGGGGAACGATCTGATGGGCAGCGGGTTAACCGTACCGGCCACGGTACGTCCCCGCCGGATCGCCCCTCGCCCAGGATTGGGAGAGGGGACGGGGTGAGGACCCGCCCGTACCCGCTTCAGCGGCGGCCGGGCAGCTCGACCTGCATGCTGCCGCGCACGCTCGGCTGGCCCTCCGCGAGCGTGACGACCTCCAGCTCGACGATGTTGCGGTCATCTTCCTGGCGCAGATCCACCACGCGGCCGGCGAGCGTGAGCGGGCGGCCGGCAACGTCCGGGCGGCGGAAGACGGCGCGCAGGCTCGTCACCCGGCCCTCGGGACCGGCCCAGTCGTTGGCGTACTGGACGAGCCATGCGAGCTTCAGGTTGCCGGGCACCAACGCGCCGCCCACGCCCATGCGCCGGCCCGCCTCGGCGTCGGCGAAGGCTGGGTTCACCGGATTGTCGCGGCCGAAGAACTCCACCGCCAGGTCTTCGGTAGGCAGCTTTTCCACCGGCGGCAGCTCTTCGTCGGGGCGGATGTCCTCGAAATAGCGCTGGTTCATTGACCGCATCTCACTCACTCGCTCCCCCTCGCCGCCTTCGGGTCGAACTGTGTCACCGTGATCAGGATCGCGGCGACGTGTTCGTCGTTCGTGTCGAAGAAGTCCGTCGAACTGGTGACAAGCACGCTGTAGCCGTAGCGCCCGCCCAGCCGGTCGCGGATGTCGATCACCTGCGTGATCGCCTTCAATTCCTCACCGACACGAAACGGCCGCGTGAAGCGCCATTCCTGCTGCGTCATGATGCCGCCGGGCAGGATCGAAGGCATGGCGCCACGCCGGGCGGTCTGCATCAGGCCGAGCACGTAGGGCGGCGCCTTGCCGCTGCCCGCGGCCCAGCGCGGGTCGTGATCGTCGAGCAGGCCGAGCAGGCGGTTGGCGTCCTGCTCGCGCACGGTGAAGGAGACGGGGTCGGACTTGCGGCCGATGAAGGCGCGGTGCTCGTCGGTGATCTTGCTTTCCAGCTCTTCAGCCATGCCTGCCTCCGCGGCGGCCGGCTGCTGCCCCGGCCGCTCCGGCTGTTGGAGTTGTGCTGCAGCGGGATCTTCCACCGCTGTTGTACCGCGTGGCCGGCGGCTGTGACCAGCCGGCCGCCCGCGCGGCTTCGTTGGCGTAGACGACGGTGGTGACATGAAGATGCGCTACATACGCCCATCGCACGCCCCAAAGGCACGCCGCGCTGCCGTACCTACGACGCGGTGATGGTCATGTTCCCGGTGTCCTCCGCCTGCGGGTCGATCACGACCGTGTAACTGCCGTCGGCCGGCAGGCTGCCCGTGCTGATCGAGCCACCTGAGGTGCCGATGTAGGTGCCGCCGACGAGCGTCGTGCCGTCCGGCTTGAGGATCGACACCAGCGTGCTGCAGCAGAACACCGGCCCGCCGGAGCCGCTGATCGTCACGCCGCTGAAGCTCAGCGTGATCGTCTGCCCGGGGCTGGTGGTCGTGACCGTCACCGCCGCCCCGCCGATCGCGGCGCTGGTGTGGATGTCCTGGCTGGTGGCGGTGAGCTGGACCGTGATGTTGCCCGTGTCGTTGCCCTGCGGGTCGATCAGCAGCGTGTAGCTGCCCGTCGTGCTCAGGGTCGGACTGCTGAGCGAGCCGCCGCTGGTGCCGACGTAGGTGGAAGTCACGACGGTTGAGCCGTCAGGACCGAGCAATGAGGCCAAGGCGCTGCAGCAGCTTGTTGGGCCGCTTGAGCCGCTGATCGTGACGCCGCTCAGGATCGCGGTGATGCCTTGCCCGGCGGTCTCGCTGAAGCTGACGCGGGCGTTCTGCCCGGGGACGCTGGTTGACAGGGTGACCGCGGCGCCACCCGGCGTGGCTGTGGCGCCGGCATCCGCCGGCACATCGTGGACCTGCACGCTGGCGCTGCCGGTGTCGTCGCCCTGCGGGTCGATCAAAACCGTGTAGGCGCCGGTCACGGGCAGGGTCTGCGTATCGACGAAGCCGCCGCTCGTGCCGATATAGGTCGCGCCGCCCAGCGCCGTGCCGTCCGGCTTGAGCAGCGAGACCAGCGTGCTGCAGCAGAAGGCCGGCCCTGCCGACCCGCTGACCGTGACGTTGCTGAGGTCGAGGCTGATGCGCTGGTTCTGCGTGCCGGCGAAGCTGACGCGGGCGTTCTGGCCCGGCACGCTGGTGCTGACGCTGACCGCGCCGCCGCCCGCGCTGGCCGTGGCGCTGGCGTCGGCCGGAACGTTGTTCAGCTACAGGCTGAGGCTGCCGGTGGCGCCGTTCTGCGGCACGACGACCAGGGTGTAGGTGCCCGCAGCGGCGGCGGTGACGGTATCGACGAAGCCGCCGGCGGTGCCGACATAGGCGCCGCCCACCAGGGCGCTGCCGTCGGGCTTGAGCAGCGAGAGCACGGTGCTGCAGCAGCCCGAGCCGCCGATCGTGACGTTGCTCGCCTCCACGCTGAGGCGCTGGCCGGCGGCAGCGTCGAAGACGAGCAGGCCGATCGTGTTGGCACTGGTGAAGCTGGCGCTCGGCGTGCTGCCCAGGGTCGTGCGCGTGGTGAGGCTGACCTGAGCGGTGCTGTAGCCCGCCGGCGGCACGAAGAAGTCCTGCGTGCTGGTGACGGCGCCACCGGGCGTCGTGACGGTGAGATGGCCTGACGTTGCACCGCTCGGCACAGTGACCGTGAGCTGCGTCGCCGTCGCCGCGGTGACGGTGGCGGCGGTGCCGTTGACGCTGACCTGGTCTTGGCCAGGCGTTGTGCTGAAGTTGGTGCCAGAGATCGTCACCGTGCTGCCGGCGGCGCCGATCGTCGGGGAGGCGCTACCGACGGTGGGGGAGCGGGCGGCGGGGCGTCGTAGCTGAACGTCACGTTGGCCTGGCTGCTGACGCCGTTGACCGTCACGACGACCGGGACCGCACCTCCTGATCCGCTCGTCGCCGGCGTGGCGGCGGTGCAGCTCGTGCCGTCACTGGCGCACTGCACCCCGGCCGCCGCCACCCCGCCGATACTGATCTGTGTGCCGCCGGCGACGGCGCTCAGGTCGGTGCCGCTGATCGTGATTGTCGTACCGCCCGCCGCCGGTCCGGAGGTCGGGGCCACGGCGGTCACCGTGGGCGGATCGTAGCTGAAGAGCGTCTGACTGCCGGTCTGGCTGCTCGCCTCGCTCACGCTGACCACAACGTTCACCTGGCCCGTGCCCGGTGGGCTCGTCGCCACGCAGCTCGTGGTGCTGCTGCATTGGACGTTGGTTGCTGCACTGCTCCCGAAACTGACGCTGGTGCTGCTCGTGCTGAAGTTCGTGCCGGTGATCGTGACGGTGGTGCCGCCGCCAACCCCGCCGTGTGTGGCCGAGAGCGCAGTGATGGTCGGCGGATCGTAGCTGAACAGGGTCTGGCCGCCGGTCGAACTCGAGACGCCGCCGACGGTGACCACGACATTGACCTGGCCGGAGCCAGGCGGGCTGGTCACCGTGCATTGCGTGAGGGTGCAGCTCTGCACGGTCGCCGTCGTGCCGCCAAAGGCAACCGTGGTGCTGCTGGCGCTGACGTTCGTGCCCTAAGCAGGTAGCCCAGGTTAGGGTGCACCTTTTCTGATGTCCGGTCAGCGACCCACATCCACGCCTGTGAGCCTTATGGACCACGGCCTCGAAAAGTGCACTTCAACTGAGGCCACCTGCTTAGATGGTAAGCGTATCGCCGCCCGCCGCGCTGCCGTGGCTGGGGCTGAGGCTGGTCACGGTCGGTCCGCTGCCGGCGCTGCTGCCGCTGAGGGTGATCTGGCTGAGCACGGTGATACCAGACTGCTCCCCGACCGTCAGCACCGACCACATCCCGCCGGGGATGGTGCCCTGGAACCAGTTGGCGGGCGTGAAGAAGAAGCAGCCGTTGCCGTCGCCTTCGTCGTTGCTCGCCCCGTAGAAGTAGGTGTCGCCCTGCGGATCGATGGGCGCGAATGCGCCGGTCGGATTCACGAAGAGCATGTCGATCACTTCGCCGTCGATTCCAGAGCCGTCGAAGTGGTTCCAGCAGAAGAGCGGATGATCGGTTGGACTCGCCGCGGTCCGCGTAAAGGCGGCGGTCGGTTGCGGCGCTGCCTGGTCGTACGCCAAGGTCGAACGCAGCGGTGAGGAAGGCGTTCTACCCTTTCCCCTGGGGCCTAAGCAGGTGGCCTGAGTTGTAGCACACTTTTCGGAGCCGTGTCCCTGGGCTCACAGGCGTGGAGGTGGGCCGATGATCGGGCACCAGAGAAGGTGCACCCTAACCTGGGCTACCTGCTTAGGGCGTGTCTGATCAACCCGTCGGTCCTGCCAGCCTGAAGGCAACGCGCGTGCTGCGGCGAGGCGAGACGCATGGTGGGACGGGGCGCACTGACCGCGGCGGCGGGGGCGCAGCGGGCGCCCGCACGGCCAAGCCGCCGCCGACGGGGGCGGCCGTGGCGGGACCATCGGCGGGTGATCAACGGCATCCTCTGGAAACGGCGCCCCGGGGCGCCGTGGCGCGATCTGCCCACCCGGTACGGTCCCTGGCAGAGCTGCTACGACCGCTGCCTGCGCTGGCGGCGGGACGGCACCTGCGACCACCTGCTGACGCAGGCCCAGCCCCGATCGGACGCGGTGGGCGAGGGCGTGTGGGCGGTGCGTATCGATAGCACCACGCGCCGGGCGCACCAGCACGCCGCCGGTGCACGCCAGACGCCGGCCAGGGCGGCAACAAAGGGGCGCCGACGGTACCAGCAGAGGGTCCTGGGCGCCGCCGTGGGGGCTGACGCCCAAGCTGCATCCCGCCTGCGACGGCAAGGGGCGGCCGCTTTCGGTGGTGCTGACGCCGGGGCAATGGGGCGACACCCCGCAACTGCCCGCCGTGCTGGACGCCATCCGCGGGCCGCGGCCCGGAGGCACGGGCCGGCCCCGCAAGCGACCCGCGCACCTGCTGGCCGACACGGGCTGCAGCCCTCCCTCCACCCGACGGCTCCTGCGGCGCCGCGGCCTCCCGCACACCATCCCCGAACACGCGGAGCATCGCGCGTACCGCGCCCAGCGCCCGGACGCAAGCCCAGCTTCGCCAGCGCTCCCGTCGCCGCAACGTGGTCGAGCGCTGGGTGCATCGCCTGCAGCAGTTCCGTGGCCTGGCCACCCGCTATGACAAGCGGGCCGCCAACGGCCGTGCCTTCGTCGTCCTTGCTGCACTGCTGCTCTGGCTCCCCACATGATTTACCGGACACGCCCTAGCCGAAGCGGCCGGTGATGTAGTCCTCCGTGCGTTTGTCCGCCGGTGTGGTGAACATCGTCGCCGTGTCGCTGCACTCGACGAGAAAGCCGGCACGCTGCTCGTTCGCCATGAAGAACGCCGTGCGATGCGCAACGCGCGCGGCCTGCTGCATGTTGTGCGTGACGATCACGATCGTGTAGCGCCGCGACAACTCCTGCATCAACTCCTCGATCTTGAGCGTCGCGATCGGGTCCAGTGCAGATGCCGGCTCGTCCATCAGCAGCACGTCCGGCTCCATCGCCAGGGCGCGGGCGATGCAGAGCCGTTGTTGCTGGCCGCCGGAGAGCGCGTAGGCCCACTGGTGCAGCTTGTGCTTCACTTCCTCCCACAGCGCGGCGCTGCGCAGGCTGTGTTCAACCAGATCGGCGAGCGCACCGCCCTTTGCCCGCCGGTGCATTCTGGGACCGAAGGCGACGTTGTCGAAGATCGACTTCGGGAACGGGTTTGGCCGCTGAAAGACCATGCCCACCCGCGCCCGCACCTGCGCCGGGTCCACGCTGGCGCCGTAGATGTCCTCGCCGTTCAGCAGAATCGTGCCCTCGATACGGGTACCGGGCGCGAGGTCGTGCATGCGGTTGAGCGTGCGCAGGAAGGTGGACTTGCCGCAGCCGGATGGGCCGATGATCGCCAGAATCTGGCGTTCCGGGATGTCGAGGCTGATATCTATCAGCGCGCGGAAGCCGCCGTAATAGACGTTCAGGTGCTCCGAACGCATCTTCGCGGCGCGCGGCGCGTCGCGGATCGCTGCGGCCGCCGTCGCGGCCACGCGTGGCACGATTCCCGCTCGGACCGGCAGCAACTGTGATTCCATCATCGTCTCGTTCTCTCCTGACCTGGACGTGTAACAGCGTCTCCTACTGCCGCTGAAGCCGATTACGGCCGGCGTAGTAGCGCGCGCCGATGCTCAACAGCAGCACGAACAGAATCAGCACCAGCGCCGCGCTTTGCGCCAGCGTGTGCCAGGCGTCGTATGGCCCGATCGCGTATTTGAACAGGCGCAGCGGCACGGCGTCGATCGGCTTGACCAGCGAGCGTTGCCAGAACTCGTTGCCGAACGCTGTGAACAGCAGCGGCGCCGTTTCGCCCGCGATGCGCGCCACCGCCAGCAGCGTGCCGGTGATGATGCCGCTGGCGGCAGCCGGCAGCAGCACGCTCAGCACCACGCGCCAGCGCGGCACACCGAGCGCCACCCCCGCTTCGCGCAAGGAGCCAGGCACCAGTTTCAGCATCTCTTCAGACGTGCGCACGACGAGCGGCAGCATCAGAATCGCCAGCGCCACCGCGCCGGCCAGCGCCGAAAAGCTGTGCATCGGCACCACCAGCAGCACGTAGACGAACAGGCCGATCGCGATCGAGGGGACGCCGCTGAGCACGTCGGCGAAGAAGCGCACCAAAAAGGCGAGCTTGCCATGGCCGTACTCCGCCAGATAGATGCCTCCGGCGATGCCGAGCGCTGTGCCGAGCAGCGCCGCGATCGCGACGATGACGAGCGAGCCGACCATCGAGTTCGCCATGCCGCCCGCGCCCACATCAACCGGCCGCGGCAGCCTGGTGAACAGCGTCGCGGAGAGCCCGGGCAGCCCGTTGACGATCGCGTACGCGAGCACGGCGACCAGCGGCACGAGACTCACGGCCAGCGCCAGCACGATCAGGCCCAGCATCAGCCAGTTGGTCAGCCTGCGTCGCTGCAGGCTGGCGAGTGCGAGCGAGGGACGGGCGGCCGGTGCGCTGGCGCTGCTCATACCGTCACCGTCCCCGGCGAGCCGCGCGTGATCCGCCAGACCAGCAGGCGGGCGCAGACGTTCAGGATCATCGTGATCAGCAGCAGGATCAGGCCCAGCTCAAATAACGACGACAGATAGAGCTGGTAGGTCGCCTCGGTGAACTCATTGGCGATCACCGCGGCGATCGTGTAGCCGAGCGAGAAGAGCGAGTGTGTAATCTGCGGCCGGCCGCCGATCACCATCGTCACGGCGATCGTCTCGCCGAGCGCGCGGCCGAGGCCGAGGATCGCGGCGCCGAGAATGCCGCTGCGGGCGTAGGGCAATACGACGCCTGAGATCACCTCCCAGCGTGTGGCGCCGAGCGCGTAGGCGGCTTCGCGCTGCTCGCGCGGCACGGCGCGGATGACGTCGCGCGAGATCGCGGCGACGGTCGGCAGGATCATGATTGCCAGAATGACGCCACCGGCCAGCAGACCGATGCCGATCTGCGGCCCGCTGAAGAGGGGAATGAAGCCGAGCGTGTTGTGCAGGAACGGTTCGACCGTGGTGCGCAGGCAGGGCGCCAGCACGAAGATGCCCCACAGGCCGTACACCACGCTGGGAATCGCCGCCAGCAGCTCGACCAGCGTCGCCAGCGGCGTCTGCAGCCGCTCCGGCGCGATCTCGGAGAGGCAGAGCGCCGCGCCCACGCCGATAAACAGCGCCAGCGCGATCGCGATCAGCGAGGTGACGATCGTGCCGAAGATGTACGGCAGTGCGCCGAAGCGCTGGTGCACCGGATCCCAGCGTTGCGAGCTGAGGAAGCCGAGGCCGAATCTGGCGATCGATTGGCGCGACTCCCACACGAGATCGACGCCGAGGCCGGCCACGATCAGCAGCACGAGCAGCGCGGCCGCCGTGACCACCCCGCGAAAGAGGCGCTCGCCGTTGCCACTGCCCGAGCGAGTCAGCTTCTCCCTCGCTCCTGTTGCCTGAGCCATCGAGGCCCTCCTGGGCCGCCGGTCTCGGTGCCCCGCCGGCATCCCGCTGCTTACTGTGCGAGCAGGGGCTTGCCGCCGACCGCCACCTTCTTGAGCTGTGCCTCGTCCAGCTTCTGCAGTTGGTCGGGCAACGGCGCGTAGGAGAGATCCTTCGCGTACTTCTGCCCGTCGTGCGTGACCCACCAGAGCAGGTAGACCAGCGAGCTGGCGACCTTCGGGTCGGATTGCCCGGCGTTGATCGCCACCCAGCTGAAGCCGGAGATCGGGTAGCTCGCATCGCCGGGCGCGTTGACGAAGACGGCACGCAGATCGGGGGGAAGGTTCGCGATCGCGCCGGCCGCGGCGGCGCTGGCGCCGTCCGCAGTCGGGTCCACGAACTTGCCCGCCTGGTTTTGCAGCGTGGCGACGGTGATGTTGTTCTGCACGGCATAAGCCAGCTCGAAGTAGCCGATGCCGCCCGGCGTCTGCTTCACCAGACCAGCCACACCCTCGCTGCCCTTGCCGCCGGCGCCCACCGGCCATTCCACGGAGGTCGCGGCGCCGACTTTGGACTTCCAGTCGGGGCTGACGGCGGCAAGGTAGCTGGTGAGGATGAACGAGGTGCCGCTGCCGTCGGAGCGATGCACCACGGCGATGTCGAGGTCGGGCAGGTTGACGCCGGCGTTGATCGCCCTCAGCGCCGGGTCGTTCCACTTCGTGATCTGGCCCAAAAAGATCTTCGCCAGGATGTCGCCCGTCAGCTTCACGCCGGACTTGACGCCGGGCAGGTTGTAGCCGACCGGCACGGCGCCGATCGTCACGGGGATATGCAGCACGTCGCCGCCGGCGGCCTTGATCTGGTCGTCGGTGAGCGGCGCGTCGGTGGCGCCGAACTGCACCGTCTTCTGCGTGAGCTGCTGGATGCCGCCGCCGCTGCCGATCGACTGGTAGTTGACCTGGACTTTGCACTGCTGGTTGTAGACGTCGAACAGTTTGCTGAACAGCGGATTGTCGAAGGTCGAGCCGGCGCCGGTCAGGGCGTTGGCCGAGCCGCCGGGCGGGCACATCGGTACGCTGCCGGCGGCAGGCGAGCCGGCCGGTGTGCCGGCTGAACTGCTGGTCGGCGAGCCGGGCGCCTTTGTGGCGGCCGATGTGGCGCTGGTCGCGGCTGCCTGGGTGGCTGCCTGTGTCACCGTGCCGGCGGTGTTGTTCTTGTTCGAGTTGTTGTTATTGCTGCTGCACGCGAGCGCCAGTGCTGCCGCGAGCGCCAACGCGGAGAGCATTGCCAAATGGCGGGTCGGCCTCATCGCGCCTCCCTCAGACGTGTTCGGCGGGGCGAGCAGATCCGCTGCCCCTCGTCTTGAAGGCTAGAGACCGGAAGTTATCGCGATGTTAGACGGGCGCGCTGCATGCAGGCTGCATCCGATTATGGTTGACAAAGTTTGTCCGCCGGACCACGATGACAGAGAAGACGGCCGCGTCTGCGCGGCATGGTTCAGCGGAGCAGTCTCATGGTTCTGGAGGTGGCTCCCGGGCGGGCTGTCGAACAGCTTGTCGATCAACTTGACCTCACACCGGCCGACGTGGCGCGGTCGCTGAATGTTGATGTACGAACACTGGCGCGCTGGCGCTCCGGTACTACCTATCCGCAGCATGAGGGCCGTGAACGGCTGGCGGCGTTGCTGGCGCTGAACCACCGATTACGCGAGTCGTTTCAATCGATCGAGGCCGCCCGCCAATGGCTGCGGGATCCGAGCCGCTATCTTGGTGGGCTCACGCCAGTTGAAGCACTGCGGGCTGGCCGGACCGACCGGGTGGAAGCAGCGCTGGAGGCGCTCGATTCCGGCGTGTTCCTGTAGGCCGATCGGAGCGTGGCCGAGCAGAATCCTGCCGACGTCATTGCGGGATGTGTATCAGCGTCCTGGCAGGGCACCGCGTGGCGGATGCACAGGCAGAAGTACCCACCGACCGATTCCGGCGGCTCGCTGCTCGTGTCCGGGAGATTTAATCGTGGGGTAGATCAGTTCTCACGCAGCGATGCGTTTCCCGCGCTATATCTGGCGCTCGGGCGAGAAGTTTGCCTCGCCGAGATCATCCGACACATTTGACCTGAGCGGCTGCGAGCGCTGAACGACTACGTCATTAGCGAATTGTGGCTCTCACTGAATGCAGTCGTAGACTGTCGCGACCTCGATCGATTCGGTGTCTCACGAGAGATGCTGTGCCACGAATACGACTTATCGCTGCCGCAAGCGCTTGCTGCTGCCGTTCGTGCAAGCAGTGCTGAAGCGATGCTTGTACCCTCGGCCACAATGCTGGGGGACAAGCAGCGTAAGGCCGCACCTGTTCGTCGAGCATTAACGCTGAGTGAGACACCCGGTGCACCTCATCGCGCGCTCTGCAACGTCACCGCTCGCGCAGGTAGCGATCGACGGCGTCGGCGGTCGCCTGAGCGATCTCGCGCTGCTCGATCAGACCGTCTAAACGCTCGCGCAGGCCGGACAGCTCGTTTTGCCGGCGCGTACGGGCGCGGCCGCGCAGGCGGTAGATATCGGCCACCGTGGCGCCGTGCTCGGCCAGCACGCGGCCGATCGCCGCGGCCTGCGCCTCAGCGCCCTGGCCCTCTGTTTCGTGCAGCGCCGCCTGCAAGTCGCGCAACAGCGCCCGGTCATCCACGGTTCGAGCGCTCCCTATGTTCTGACGTCTTGCGGTCAGCATACTGCGCGGCTCAGCGGCGCCGGCCGGTGGCGGCGCGAGGGGGTTCGGGCGGAGAGCGCTCCGGCTCGGGTTCGGCGGGCGGCGAGTCCGGGCCATGCTCAGCGGCCGCCGGGGGCGCTTCGTGCGACGCCTCGAAGACGTAAAACTCGTCCAGCAGCGCCTGCACGACGATCGCGATCGGCACGGCCAGCAACGCGCCGAGAATACCCAGCGCCTCGGCGCCGAGAAATAGCGCTACCACCACCACCAGCGGATGAATGCCGAGCACGCGGTCCATCAGCTTCGGCGCGATCACGTGGCCTTCGAGTTCCACCACCACGGCGTACCAGGCGACCACCCAGACCACCAGCAACGGGTTTTGTGTCAGCGCGATCAGCACCGCCAGCGCCACGGTGATGAAGCCGCCGACGTAGGGAATGATCTCCAGCACGCCGCCGACGACGCCGAGTGTCACCGCATAGTGCACATTGAAGATGCGCAGCCCCACGCCGAAAGCAACGCCGAAGAACAGCGCCAGTAATAGCTGCGCCCGCGCCCACTGGCCCATGCGTGTGCCGATGCGGCCCATCACCCGCGAGACGCGCGGCCGCTGCTCCGGCGGCACGAAGCGCCCGATCGCCAGCGCGACGAAGTCCTCTTCGACCGCCAAAAAGAACGCCATCACCAGCACGAGGATCACCGTGATGCTGAAGGAAACCAGGTTGAAGATCAGGCTCGTCAGCGTGCTGGCGACGGTGCCAAGCTCGCCGGAGAGCCGGTTGGTGATCGTGCTGCTGGAGAAGTTCTTCGCCTGGTCCGGGGCGATGCGGGCCACCAGACGCTGCACATCGTCCGCATAGCCGGGCAGCGACTGGCGCAGCGCGTCGATCTCGTTCACAACGAGCGGCACGATCAGCGCGACCACCCCGGCCAGGATCAGCAATACCAGCAGGTAAATCACGAGGATGGTGACGCCGCGCGGCACGCCGTGGCGGGCCATGAACCGCGCCGCCGGCGCCACGGCCGCCGCCAGCAGAACCGCGGTGAACAGCACCGTGAAGACATGCTTGGGCGAGAGCGGCAGGAAGCGCAGCACCACCAGCACGAGCACAAGCGCGGCCAGCGGCCACACCGCCCGCTGCGAAAACCCGACCAGCCCGCGTTCGTGCCGTGGTATCTGCATCACTTCACAGGATACGGCACGGCGCGCGGGCCTGCTGCACCCGCAGGTGTTGACCTGCCGGCGCGCTCAGCCGGCAAGCGCCGCGCGCAGCGGGCGGAAGCAGGCGCGGATGTCGTCCACCAGCAGCTCGGGTTCCTCCATTGCCGCGAAGTGGCCGCCGCGCGGCATCGCCGTCCAGCGCTGCAGGTTCAGTGCCCGTTCGGCCCAGGAGCGCGGCGGGCGCGTCAGCTCGTGCGGGAAGGCGGCGTAGCCGGCCGGCACTTCGATGCGCTCGCCAGGGTTCAGGCGCCAGGGATTGTGCCGGCTTTCGTAGTACAGCCGTGTGGAGCTGTTGATGCAGCCGCTGACCCAATAAATCATCACGTTGGTCAGCAACTGGTCTTTCGTGAAGCTGCGTTCGACATCGCCCTCGCAGTCGCTCCAGGCGCGGAACTTCTCGACGATCCAGGCCGCAAGGCCCGCGGGCGAGTCGGTCAGGCCGTAGGCGAGCGTTTGCGGCCGCGTGCCCTGGATCCACTGGTAGCCCGTCTCCTCCAGGCGCCACTGCTCCGCCTCGGCCATGAACGCCTGCTCTTCGTCCGTCAGGGGCGGCGTGCCGGCGCCGGTGTAGGGCCGCACGCCGAGCATGTTCAGATGCAGGCCTGCGACCTGGCGCGGCTGCTGATAGGCCATCGCCGCCGTGATTACCGCACCCCAGTCGCCGCCCTGCACGAAGTAGCGATCGTAGCCCAACGTCTCGTGCATCAGCCGCGTGAACAGCGCGCCGATCGCCTGCGGCGTCATGCCCGGCGTTTTGGGATGCTCGGAGAAACCGTAGCCGGGCAGGCTGGGCACGACCAGGTCGAAGGCGTCGGCCGGGTTGCCGCCGTGCGCGGCGGGATCGCTCAGCGGGCCGGCGATCTCCATCATCTCGAAGAACGAGCCGGGCCAGCCGTGACTGATCAGCAGCGGCGCCGGGTTCGGCCCATTGCCGCGGATGTGCACGAAATGCAGGTCGAGCCCGCCGACGTTCGCGGTGAACTGCGGCAGTGCATTGAGCCGCGCCTCGGCGGCGCGCCAGTCGTAGCGGTTCAGCCAGTAGTCCACCAACTCGCGCAGGTAGGCGAGGTTGGCGCCATAGGTCCAGCCGCTGCCGGGAACTTCATCGGGAAAGCGCGTGCGGCGCAGACGCTCGTGCAGGTCGTCGAGCACCTCCTGCGGTACGGCGATTGTGAACGGGCGCAGGCCCGCGCTGGCTGCGGTGGTCATGGCAATGCCCCCTCGCGCGCGCCGCCGCGACTCAGGCGGCTCGCCTGACTGTACCGCAGTGCGGCTGCGCTGGCGACCGCTGAACCGCCTGCCCGCGGCGTCGCCCTCCACATGATTCTGTAACGGTCTGTGAAATCGTAATGATATCGCGGTACGACACGGGTGCGATTTATCGCACATGCGGAGTAGTGTAGAGGGGCGATGGGCGCACGTAGGATCTCCTTGAGGAGGTGTCCTCATGGGACTCATGAGCAAGCTCTTCGGCAAGGGGCAGGAGATTCCCGAGGCTGCACCGGGTGTTTCGCTCTGCCCGCATACGACGATGACGCCGCGTTGGGATCGCGCGGAGGATATCGGCCACGAGGATCGTGCCACCGGCTGGCACTGTGAAGGCTGCGGCGAGATGTTCACCGCGGAGGAGGGTCGGCAGATCCGCGATCAGGCAGGCGATCGGCTGCGCGATACGCTGCCTACAGGCTAACGCTGCAAACAAGGGATCCTGCGTCCATACAACAGCGGCCGGGACAGGCACGATTCACCTGTCCCGGCCGCTGCGCGTGACCGCGGCGCTGTTCCGGCCAGCCACGACGTATACTGCGCCCGGAGCAGCCGGCACGGCGGCTCGTCGGAGACGTCGCATGCATGAGCCATCGATTCGCGACCGTGCGGCCATCGCCGGCATCGGCGAGACGCGCTACTACAAGCGCGGGGGCGCACCCGTCAGCGAGTTTGCGCTGGCCTGCGAGGCGGTGCTGCGCGCGGCGGACGATGCCGGGCTCGCGGTTGAGCAGATCGACGGCTTCGCCAGCTACAGCAACGACCGCAACGAGCCCGCGCGCCTCGCCGCGGCGCTCGGCATTCCCGAGCTGCGCTACACGGGCATGGTCTGGGGCGGCGGCGGGGGCGGTGTTTGCGCCGCGGTGGCGAACGCCGCGGCGGCCGTTGCCGCGGGCTATGCAAAGCACGTCGTGGTCTTCCGCTCGCTGGCACAGGGCCAGTTCCGCCGCTTCGGCCAGGGCATGCGGTCGAGCGTCGCTTCCGGTGTGATGGCGTACAGCGCGCCGTTTGGTCTGCTCTCGCCCGCGCAGGTGATCGCCATGCGCACGCGCCGCTTCATGTACGACCACAACATCGGTCACGATGCGCTGGCGGCGATCTCGCTCGCCTCGTATCACCACGCGCAGTTCAACCCGCGGGCGATCATGTACGGCCGGCCGCTCTCGCGCGAGGACTACGACAATGCCCGCTGGATCGTCGAGCCGTTCCGCCTGTTCGACTGCTGCCAGGAGAACGACGGCGCCGCGGCGGTGATCGTGACCACGCCCGAGCGGGCGCGCGACCTCAGGCAGAAGCCGGCGATCATCATGGCCGCCGCGCAGGGCTCGATGTTCCGCCACGACCTCTACACGCACGCCGGTCCCGACTACGCCACGGCCAACTTCAAGACGCTGGCGCCGCGTCTGTTCGCGGAGGCCGGCATTGAGCCGCAGGACGTGGATGTAGCGCAGGTCTACGAGAACTTCACCGGCGGCGAGCTGCTGGCGATGGCCGAGCATGGCTTCTTCGCGCCAGAAGACGCGGACGCCTTCTGCACGGTCGAGAACCTGACCTGGCCGCGGGGCAGGCTGCCGATCAATACCAGCGGCGGCAACCTGGCCGAGTGCTACATGCATGGCCTGGAGCTGGTGAACGAGGCCGTGCGCCAGGTGCGCGGCGAGTCCACCTGCCAGGTGGAGAACTGCCGCGTCTCGCTCGTGATCGGCGGCCCGGTCGCCGCGCCCGTCAGCAGCTTGCTCCTGCATCCCTGAGCCACCGTCGCCCGTAGCCGGCCGCCGGGCGACCATCGCCCGGAAGCGCGCCGGCGAGGGACGCCGTGGCCCGCTACTACGGCGACGAGGACGTGCCTGTTTTGGCCGTGCGCATCGCGCGGGGCCTTGGGCTCGACATCGTGCACACCGAGGAACTGGGGCGCAAAGGAATTGGCGACGAAGAACAGTTGCTGTTCGCCGCGGGCGAAGGGCGCATCCTCGTCACACGCAACTGCAAGGATTTTCGGCCATTCAGCACGACGTTTGCCGAACGCAACCTGCCGCACACGGGGGTGCTGTGCCTCTCACCCGCGCTCGAGCGTGCATCGGCGTCCGCGGTCGCAAGGCTGCTCATTGGCTACGATGCGGAGCACCCGGACGGTATGCCCGCGTTCATGCTCGACTACCTGCGGTAGGTCGCTGGATAGTGCGGACCGAATCGTTCGGAAAGGGCCATTTCTTCCTCATCGATGCGGTCGGCGTCGTCGAGCCAGGCGTCGATCTCGTCAGGGAAGGCTTCGTAGTAGGCGCGGGCGGCGGCGAACTCGGCGTCGGACAGCATGTCGTGGAAGCGGCGGGTGTCCGCCCAGTCGTGCACGGCGCGGTAGCGCTTGACGACCTCGAACACCTCGATGCCCGTGCCGGCGATGCGGGCGCGGCGACCCGTCGCGCCATCCACGAAGAGAATGCCCGGCACGCGGCGCATGCGCTCCGCCTCGTCGATCGTCTCGCTGGTCATGGCACCTGTTCCCTCGCGCAGCCCCTTGCGCTCTCAGTATAGTGCGGCACCCACCGGCGCTTCGCGGGCACTGAGGTCAATTTCGGGCGTATCATAGCGGTGGCCGTTTGGCGCTCGGTGGTGAAGGGTTCGGTCGGCGTGCGTTCGGTGTCCTTGCCTCGTCGTCGTTCCGCTCCGTTCGGTGGCGCGCTGCTCGCTCTGCTTGCCTTCGTCGCCGTCGGTGTGGCAGTGCTGCGAGCGCGGCCCTGGCGTTCCTCGCCACCGCTGCCCGGCTCGGTGGCCAACACTGACCTTTTCGCCGGCATCGGTACTTCGTTTACCGCACTCGATCCCAGCAGCCTGGCCGATCGAGGCCCGCAGACCTCGTTCCAAATCGGTCCATGGAACGCATTGGCAAGCTCTGTCGATGGATCGACGCTGGTAGAGGTCGATCGCGCCGAACCTCCCAACGGCTTCATGATCATCGTCCGCGATGGACGTACCGGTGCTGAATTGTTCCGCTTCGAGCCGGCCGATGGCGTGGGCTGGAGTCCCGTGCTGAGCGCCGATGGCAGCCGACTCCTGTTACGGGCCATGGGCGATGCAGTTCCGACCTTGGGAGTGTTCGACACGCGGACCGGGCATCTGGTGAACTGGGTGCGGACACCCGGCGACGTCTCCTTTCCGCCGCTGATCGACGCGCAGGCGAAGCGCCTCTACATTCTCGGATTGACCGATACGCGGACGCCGCCCGAGCCAAGCCCCATCTCCATTGCCGCCTACGATCTGGACACGGGCGCCGAGGCGGGCCGCGTTACCTTGCCTGATGTGCTCACCGGCATGCGGATCGTGGAACGCAAGGGCCAGCAGACCCAGAGCGAGCTGACTCCGGGCGTCGCCCTCTCGCCGGACGGGCGCCGCATCGCCGTGGTTTCGGCCGAGGCCGACACCGTGACGCTGATCGATGCGCAGCGCATGGTGGTGGAGTGCTCGTTTTCCTTCGCGCGGTCAGGCGGTCTGTCGGGCCGGCTGCCCTTCCTGCCGCATGAGGCCGAGGCCAAAGGCTTCGGCGAAGGCACGGCGAAACAGGCAGTCTTTGCTCCAGACGGGCGCCACCTGTACATCTTCGGTTATCAAGGCTTGTACACGGCCGCTGGAGATCTGGCCGATCACGGACTCGGTCTGGCGGTAGTGGACGTCACGACTGGCAAGCTCGTGGCGCAGGCGTTCCGCGATCAGTGGATCGATCAGGTGATGCCTGCGCCAGACGGACACAGCGTTTACGTCTCCGGATTGAAGCAGGCAGGGGATATCACCCACTGGTCGGGCGAGGCGTCGACGTTCCAGTTCCGCCGTCTCGACCCGAATTCGCTGCACGTGCTCGCGACGCGCGAGTTCGCCGGTGAGCCGCGCTTTCTGGTGCAACCGGCCCGGTAGTTGCCATGCATCTGGTCCTCGTTCAGCAGGTACGTTTCCCTGTCCCGTGAACTGCCGTCGCCCGTAGCCAGCCGCCGTGCGACCATCGCCAGGAGACGCATTGGCGAGGAGACTGGTGGCGATCGGGTACTACTGTGACGAGGATGTCCACATCCTAGTAGCGACTATCGGCCGGCAACGTGGCCTCGACGTGATGCACACGCAGGAGTACGGGCGCAAGGGAGCGAGTGACGTCGATCAACTGAAGTTTGCGGCCCAGGAGGGTCGTATGCTTATAACGGTGAACTGCTCGGACTTCGAACCGATCACCGTTGGTCTCATGCAGGATGGATCGCCGCACGCGGGGGTGCTCTGTATTCCGGCGCCTATGTCCCGCCGCCATCCTCGAGAAACCGTGCAGGCGTTGCTGCGCTTCGCGGCTCTGTACCCTGATGGTGTGCCGCCATACTTTATGAGCTTTCTGCGCTGACCGGTCTTCCCGGAAACCACGGGCCACTGTGGGCGTGTTCCGCTTCGTGCCGGATCATGTCGTCAACCCGTGCATCGATCTCGTCAGGGAAGGCCTCGTAGTAGGCTCTCGCGGCCGCGAGTTGCTCGTCGGTCAGGATTTGCTCGAACCACTCGCGCGTGCCGTCCCAGCTTGCGCGGGCGCGGTAGACCCAGGCAACCTCAAACACCTCGATGCCCGTGCCGCCCACGCGGGCGCGGCGGCCTGTCGCCCCATCCACGAAGATGATGCCCGGCACCCGGCGCATCCGCTCCGCCTCGTCGATCGTCTCGCTGGTCATGGCCTCGCTCTCAGCCGGCTGGTGTTTCGTCCAGTATAGCCTTCGGCGTCAGCCCCGCTCATCCGCCAGCAGGCACGCCTGCACCCAGGTGCTCTGATAGGTCGCGCCGGCGCCCATGTCCGACAGGTGATCGGAGGTCAGCACATTGAGCGGACCGCCGCTCAGAAAACGCGCCTGGCCGCGGCTGCCTTCGACCACCGCGACGCCGCGCTGCCCGTCGGTCGACACCTTCGCTACCAGACCGACGTGGCCGCGGTCGTTGAACAGCTTCACCGCATCGCCGTCGCGGATGCCGCGCGGGGCTGCATCGTCGGGATGCAGCAGGCAGGCGGGCACGCCCTGCTTGCGCTGCAGCGAGGCCACGCCGGCGAAGGCCGTGTGATGTTGATGATGGCCGGGCGCCGTCAGCAGCCGCAGCGGCCAGCGCACCGCATCATCGCCCTGCGGTTGCTCTGGATCGGGCCGCCACTCTGGCAGACCGGGCAGGCCATCGGCCTCCATCTCTTCTGAGTAGAGATAGGTGATCGCGGGACCGGGGTTCACAAACGGCAGCTTTGTCGGGCCATCGGCGATGATGGCTTCCGGATCGACGCGTGCGGCGGGTCCCGAGGCGCCGGCGAACAGCGCCCGCATATGCTCGCGCGGGGTGCGCGTGAACACCTCGTCCTCCAGGCCAAGCCGCGACGCGAGTTGCTGCACCAGCCACAGATTCGGCCGCGACTCGCCCAGCGGCTCGATGATGCGCGGCGCGTGCTGAACGTAGCGGTGGCCGTAGCTGCGATGGATGTCTTCGGACTCAAAGCTGCTGCTCGCCGGCAGCACGATGTCGGCGTAGCGCGCCGTGTCGGACATGAACGTGTCGTGGACGACAGTGAAGAGATCGTCGCGGCGCAGGCCGGCGAGCACACGCGCGTTGTCCGGGCAGGTGACGGCGGGGTTGTTCGAGGCGACGAACAGCGCCCGGATCGGCGGATCGCTCAGCTCCAGCAGCGCCCCGCCCAGCAGGCTGTGGTTGATGCGTCGCGTGGGCCGCGGCGCCAGGTCCGGCCGGCGCAGGGCGTCGTAGTCCAGCTCCCAGCCGATCGCGCTGGCGAGCAGGATCCCGCCGCCCGGCTTCGCCCAGGCGCCGACCAGCGCGGGCAGGCAGGCAACCGTGCGCACCGCCATGCCGCCGCCGCTATGCCGCGACATGCCCATGCCGAGACGAATGAACGGCGCCCGCGCCTTGCCGTACATCCGCGCCAGCCGTTCGACATCGGCCGCGGGCACGCCGCTGATGCGCTCGACGGCGCGCGGCGTGTAGTACGGCAGCGTCTCCAGACAGAGGCGCTCGAAGCCGACCGTGCGCTTCGCCACGAACTCGGCGTCGCAGAGCTTGTCGCGCACCAGCACATGCATCACGCCCAGCGCCAGCGCCGTGTCGCTGCCGACGCGCGGGGCGATGTGCCAGTCCGCCTGGCGGGCCGTGCGCGTGCGGTAGGGATCGATCACCACCAGCGGCGCGCCTTTCGCCCGCGCCTCGTTGATCAGCGGCACGATATGCACGTTGGTCGTGACGACGTTCGCTCCCCAACAGATCACGAGATCGGAATCGACAACGCTCTCCATGTCGCTGCCGGCCTCGTGGCCGACGGCGTACTCCCAGCCCTGATCGCAGGCGCTGTCGCAGATCGTGCCGGCGATGAAGCGGCTAGCGCCGAGCGCGTGGAAGAGAGCCTGGAAGAGGTTGCGGCCGACCAGTCCCTGATTGCCGCTGTAGCACCAGCCGAGCAGCGCCTCTGACCCGGACTCGTCGATCACGGCGCGCCAGCGAGAAGCAATCTCCTCCAGCGCGGCGTCCCAGGTGATCGGCTCGAAACACCCCTCGCCCTTCGGCCCGCGGCGCCGCAGCGGCGTCAGCAGCCGCTCGGGCGAATGCACGCGCTCCGCATAGCGCATCACCTTGCCGCAGAGAAAGCCGCGCGTCACCGGATGGTCCGGGTCGCCCTGCACGCGCAGCACGCGGCCGTCGCGCACGGTGACGAGCATCGAGCACATATCCGGGCAGTCGTGCGGGCAGACGGTGCGAATCGTGGTTTCGGCCGTTGTCCGGGTCATCGCCGCTTCCTCCGCCGATGCAAGACCGTGGCTGTCAACCGCGTCACCGCGGCCGGCGACTTCAGGCTAGCGGGCGAAATGGTCCACTGCCAGAGCCAATTGTGGTGAGTGCGGCTGGGCCATTGGTGCGCCGCTCGCCTACTCCTGCCGGCTGCGCCGGCTGTCCCCTCTCCACGGGGGAGGGGTTCGTCGGAGAAGGACCGGTAGCCCTCGGACACACCCTTCCCCGGTGGGCTCATCGTTACCCAGATTCCATAACAGGTGGAGCGGCGTGCAGG
>CALFMN010000113.1 GCA_937879875.1 uncultured Chloroflexota bacterium
ACATACAAGGGGCGATCCGGCGTGAAGCGATCCGGGGCGGCGTCGAGCTACCCAGATTCTGGCAGGGGCCGCCATAGCGCAGCGCAACCGTCGGAGACGTCCAACTCAACGGCCCGTCGCTCCGCAGGAGCGAGCGGCGGCGCACCGCCTTGCACGCTGTCCGGCAGGATAGCGATCGGACAAGGTTCTCCCCGCTATTCCCTATTCCCTGATCCCTGTTCCCTCGTCCGGGGCGTTACGCTGGCGGGCGTTGGCCGTTGTCAGCCGCAAACGCCCGGAGGTTCGTTATGCCTGACGGCCAGCAGGCCGCCGCGCAGCCAACGTCTGAGCAGGCGCCGGCACAAGCGCCGCACAACCTGATGGAGACGCTTGGCTGCCGCATGCTGGAGGCGGACGCGGAGCACGTTATCTCCGAGCTGCCGTTCAGCGCCGCCATCGCGCAGCTCACGGGGTTGTTTCACACCGGCGCCCTGCTCGCCCTGGCCGACAGCGCCGCCACGCAGCTCTGCATGCAGAACGTCTATGCCGGCGGCGTGATCGACGATCCGGCCCGCTTCCCGCTCGCCATCCAGCTCAGCGCCAACCTCGTGCGCAACACGAATCAGGGCAGCGCCATCGCCGAGGCGCGGCTGCGCCATCGCGGCCGTACGATGCTGGTCGTCGAAACCAGCGTGCGCGACGCGCAGGGCCGCACGCTGGCGATCGTCACCACGACCCACCTGGTGCTCGGCGGCGCCGTGGGCTGAAGGCGCCGTGCGCAGTTCCGGGAATACCCCTAAAGGCCGGCGCCCGGCGCTCGATACCTGTTGCAGCAGCGAAGCGCCGGCCAGCCGCACACGGCGGGTGCTCTGTATCGATTCGGTAACATAAATCAGAAAATTGATACAAGAGGCGTTCCGCTGCGTATATGTTGGTGACACCGCCCCGAGCGGTGCCCTTTCCAAACCGCATCGATAAGGGCACACCCGGCGAAAGCCGGGGGCGCAAAGCCATGGGCCTTCCCTCTCGCCGGCGCGGGAGCACGGTCGCCAGGCCGCCGAACGCGATCTATTGCGTGGAGGTTGTCCTGGTGTTTCGTTTTACTGCCGCCCTCGCCGCCGCCCTCGTCGTCATCGGTATCGCCGCCGCCGCCCCGCGCGGGCATGCCCAGGCGTTCGATGCCTGGTGCGCCGACGACCCGATCATCTCCGTGAACGGCAATCTGGTCGATGTCCAGGTGCAGATG
Organism: uncultured Chloroflexota bacterium; assembly: GCA_937879875.1. GTDB lineage: Bacteria > Chloroflexota > Dehalococcoidia > CAUJGQ01 > CAUJGQ01 > CALFMN01. The sequence continues at coordinate 1,226 of CALFMN010000113.1, forward strand.
CCGCTCGCCAACCTGCTGACGATGCGCTCGACCTCGCTCACGATCGTGGTTCCGCGCAACGTCAGCGGCAGCGTCGTGCTCGACGACGTGAGCGCCTTCCCCATGCACACGACGATCTCGGCCACCGGCAAAGCCTGGAACGGTGTCGGCTCGGTGCCAATCACGATCGATACCTATGTGAGCGCATCCAGCACCTACACGACGAAGGTCGTGGCCACGCCGGTGCTGAACCTCTCCAACCTGCTGGCATCGCCGTCGAGCACGTCCGGCTGGACGAACGAGCTCTTCGCGCTGTCGATGGGTATTGGCAGGTAACACGGTGTCTGCTGCCTCGCGCCGCCCGGGTCCGCCGCCCCGTGTTCGCGTCTACGTCTGCACGGCGGTCGCCCTCGCCCTGCTGCTCGCGCCGGCGAGCGGCTGGCTGGGTGCGGCCTGGCGGTTCGAGGCCTGGCCCGAGGCAATGCTGCTCGCAGCGCTGCTCGCCGTGGCGCACCGGCAGCGGGTGCAGATCGGCCTGCATCGCACGATCAACGTCGGCACCGCCCCCGAGGTCGCCGCCGTGCTGCTCCTGCCCGGTCCGCTCGCCGTGCTGGCGCTCGTGGCCGGCACGGCGGCGGGCGAGCGACGCGGGCCGCTGATCCAGCGCTCGTTCAATATCGCCGCGGCAACGCTGCGGGCGCTGGCCGGCCTCGGCGCCTACGTCGCCTTACGGCACGCCGGCCCCACGGCGATCAGCGACCCGCTGGCCACGTTGGCGGCGCCGCTGGCGATGTACGTCGGCGGCACCATGCTGGTGCTCGGCGTCGCCGCGGTGTAGTTGCGCGAGAATCCGCTGCGCCGCGCCTGGGCAACGCCGCACGACACGCTGGTGGCGGAAGCCGCGCTGGGACTGGTCGGCATTATGGCCGCGCTCGCGTCCGCGGACCACCCCTGGACGCTGCCGCTGCTGGTGGTGCCCGCCGCGCTGGCGCAGCGTGCGCTGCGCGACGGCGTGGCACTGCGGGCACAAACGCGGCAGGCGCTCGAAGACCTGGCCGACGTGGTGGACATGCGCGACCACTACACCTTCCAGCACTCGCAGCGCGTGGCCGAGCTGGCACGCGCCACCGCCCGCCAATTGCGGCTGCCGGCGAGCGAGGTCGAACTGATCACGATGGCCGGGCGCGTGCACGACGTGGGCAAGATCGGCATCAAGTCCACCGTGCTGATGAAGCCGGGCAAGCTCAGCGACCGCGAGTTCGCCGAAATGCGATCGCACCCCGTCGTCGGTGCGCGGCTGATCGGCAACTTCCCGCAGTTCGCCCGCGGCCGCGCCTACGTGCTGCACCACCACGAGCGCTTCGACGGCAAGGGCTATCCCGAGCGCCTCGCCGGCGAGCAGATTCCGTTCGGCGCCCGCGTGCTGGCCGTGGCCGACGCCTGGGACGCGATGACCTCGCACCGCGCCTACCGCCAGGCGCTGCCGCTGGAGCGCGTCTACGCCGAGCTTGAACGCGGGCGCGGGGCGCAGTTCGATCCCGCGGTGCTGGACGCCTTCCTGCACGTCCTGCGCGAGCGGCCCGATCTGGCCGCCGCGCATACCACGGAGGCGCAGGACACAGACGAGACCGAACCGCAGGCCCCGCGCGCGCCCGAACACGCCGCGTAACGGCCGTGTCCCCCGCTATTTCATTGTCCTGCTGAACCACCGCGCGGCCACGCTCATTCAGCTTGAGCGGCGCTGCTGTGTCCGCCGCCCGAAACGACACTGCTCTGTTGTGCCGGCGCTGGTGTTTTGTCGCGAAACCGTGACACAGGTTGCCGTAACGTTTCGCTCGACTGGCCGTTATATCCGGTCAGCCTCTCCGATCGATCGTCGCAATCCAGGCACGGACCAGAGCCGGCAAAGGAGGTGGCGAACCGCACGCTAACCGTCCAGCGCCCGCCGGACCGGGCGCTCCGCCGTGGTGCCCCCTCGAACGTTGTTCGCCCTCGGGAGGATGTCATGCGTCTGGTCCGTATCGGCGCGCTGATCGCCGCCGCCACGCTCCTGTCGTTGTTCGGCGGCTTCGCCGGGCACTCGGTCGCAAGCTCGCCATCACCCCACTACGCGCTGATCTGCAACAGCGGCCACCCGCTCTGCACCGAAGTCCACGACGCCGAATCGGTCTTCGGCGAAGACCAGTACGTCGGCCACGACGAGCCGTCCCTGCTCTTCTATTCAAATACGCCCGGCTCCGGCAACTCGAACCTCTACCGCATGAAGCTGCCGCAGGATCCGCCGGTGCTGCCGAAGCAGGACGGCAGCGGCGGCACCTTCAACTTCCAGCTTCACCCGGCCTTCTGGTTCGGCATGGCGATGTGCGACACGCAGTCGTTCCCGGAGCAGGTCTCCACCTGCACGGCGGACAGCGACAGCAACATCGTCGATCCGGCCGTGAGCGCGGCCCATCCCGGCGCGGCGTTCATGGAGATGCAGTTCTACCCGCCCGGCTGGGTGCCGTGGCCGCTCGGCAATAGCTGCGACGCGACCAAATGGTGCGCGGCGCTGAACATCGACAGCCTCTCGCAGAATCCGGTCACCGGGCAGTTGAACAATCCGAGCTGCCTGGCGCAGGTCGGCGTCGAGCCCGTCAACTTCGCCTTCATCACAAAGAACGGTGTGTCGCAGGCGCCGGCGAACCCGGTGCAGTCCACTCTCGCGACCTTTACGCCCGACCTGACCAAAGACCTGTTCATGAACAGCGGCGACGAGTTGTCCGTGGATATGCACGACACCGCCGACGGGTTCACGGTGTTCATCCATGACCTGACCTCGGGTCAGAGCGGATCGATGACGGCGAGCGCCGCCAACAGCTTCGGCCAGGTGAAGTTCGACCCGACCAGCACAGCCTGCACGAATATCCCGTATAACTTCCACCCCATGTACGCCACGTCGAGCGAACAGACGCGCGTGACCTGGGCGGCGCATTCATACAACATCGCCTTCTCGGATGAGATCGGGCACTTCTCCTACTGCGCAAGCGTGACCGGCTTCTCCTGCTCGCCAACCGACCCGGCCGGCGACCAGTTCTTCTGCTTCGGCCCCGCCAGCTCGACCCGCGTGCAGGTTGGCGGCTGTTTGGACACGGACGTCAATTTCGACGGCGTACCCTATCAGCAGGTCTGGCCGGGCTCCGTCGCCGACCGCAGCGCGGACGTGCGGCTGCACCCGCGCGCGGTCGAGTTCACCAGCCCGCTGTTCGGGCCAGCGAACAATTTGCAGCAGTACGACCGCGTCGCCTTCGAAGCCGACCTGCCGCGCATTGAGTTCGCGACCAGCCCGGCCTGCAACCGCAGCACCGGCGCTAACTGCGTCAATCCGCCGGTCGGCGCCAGCTTCTACCCGATCTACACCACCGCGGGCGGTGGCAACGGCTGCCGCTGGCAACTGGGCGGCGCCAGCATCCCCGGCACGAAGGACACGTTCGGCGGCACATCGACACTCGAATACGGCCCGCTGCTCTCATTGGTCTATACCAGCGGCAGCGGGACGGTTTCCCGCTTCAACGACTTCCGCCAGGTCCTGGAGCACAATCCCTGCGCCGCGAGCGCCGGCGGATAACGCGGAACGCCCGCACGGCAGCAACGGTTCGAGGGACGCTCCATCAGCAGGGCGTCCCTCGCCGCGTCTGCAGCACGCGGCCTTCGCCCGCCTTTCCAGATCGGCACCCAGTCCGCGACGAGAACCACTTGACATGTTAGTGGATGCTCACTACTATGAAGGCAAGACCGGAGAACCGGTCATGACAGGGGCGAGGTGTGATTCAGGCAGGACAGCGACGGCAGCGGGCGCGCAAACAGCCGGCCGAGGTGCGGCGCGATACGCTGGTGGATGCCGCGTTGCGCGTCTTCGCCCGTATGCCGTACCGCTCAGCCGGCACCGCCGAGATCGCGCGCGAGGCCGGCGTCGCCGAGCCGACCATCTACCGGCACTTCTCGTCGAAGAAAGAGCTGTATCTGGCGGCGCTGGCGCGTACCTGCGTGCGCGTCTCCGAGGCATGGGCGCGGATCGTCGTCGCGGATGGCCGGGCCGATGAGATCCTGCTGGCGCTGGGCGCCTGGTATGAGCGCAGCATCGCTACCGATCCTGACCCGATCCGCCTGCGCATGCGCGCCGTCGCCGAGGCGGAAGACGACGATGTGCGCGCCCTGCTGCGCGACGGCTACACCGACGTGCAGCGCCTGATCGCGGGCGTGATTCACCGCGGGCAGCAGCAAGGCGTCTTCGATCCGCACGCCGACCCGGACGCCATCGCCTGGCTCTGGATCGGTATCGGCCAGGTGCTCGATCTCAACGTGATGATGAACTCAGCACCCTGCGGTCCCGACGGCACGGTCCGGATCGGCCCCGAGCTGCTGCGCCTGCTCGGCGCCGCCGGACCGTGAAGCAGCGACTGCAGGCGCAGCTTCGGCTGCGCATCCGGCAACGGCTGTCCGCCATTGAATAGTGATCAGTCACTAATCGAACCTCTGACATGAAGGAGCACACCATGTTCACCAATCCGACCATCCTCGACTATCTCGCCGACAGCCGCCGCGCCGCCGTGCCGCGCGGCAAGCCGGCCGCAGGGCTGGGATCCGCCGAATCCAGCATGGCCTTGATCCGTCACGCGCTGCGCGCGTTGCTGCACCGCCCGCCGTGCCGGCAGGTTCCGGCTGCCTGACTTTCGCCCGCGCTGCGCTCGATCCATCCGACCAGAAGTCAAGGCGTTACCTGGCTGAACCGCGCGTGAGCCGCGCCGGGCAGACACGCCGGCGTCCCGGCCGCTTCGCCGTCGGATCGAGAGTATCGTCGGATCGCTGCGTGCCGGAAGCTTGCCGGCGCACCACGCGGCCGTGTGCAGCAGCGAACACCGCGCCTTGCCTGCTAATGGCCGCTGTTGCCGTGTCCGTTCCCATTGGCGTTGCCGTTGGCAGTCCCGTTGGCGTTGCCATTCGCGGTCCCGTTTGCATTGCCGTTCGCGTTGCCGCTGGTGCTGCCGTTGGCCTGGCCGCTGCTTCCGCCGGTTGCGCCGCCTCCGGTCGCGTTCCCACCAGTTGTCCCGCCGGTTGTGGCACCCGTCGTGCCGCTCGTGCTCCCGCTGGTGCTGCTTCCGCCTGTGGCGCCGCCGCTCGTCGTCCCGCCGGTCGTCCCGCCGGTCGTGCCACCCGTCGCGCCCCCGGTGCTGCTGCCGGTACCGCTTCCGCCGGTGGTTCCCCCGGTTGTCCCGCCGCTCGTCACTCCGGTCGTGCTGCCCGCGCTGCTCCCCTGGCCGCCGTTCGCATTGCCGTTGCCGTTCGCGTTGCCAGTCGCATTGCCGTTGGCATTGCCGTTCTGGCTCCCGCCTGTGCCGCCTGTCGTGCCGCCGCTCGCGGCAGGCGTGGGAGTGTGGCCTGGGGGTGCAGATCCCTGATCGCCGTTCGATCCGGCAGCGCCGTTACCACCGTCCGCCGGTGGCGGATCGTGGGCGGCGGGGAGCGGCGAAGCCGTCTCCTCAGGCGTCGGCGCGGTCGTAGGCGGGACGCGCGCCGGCGCTGCGGCTGGTGGCGCGGCCGGCGCTGTGCGCACGCTCGGGGGCCGGGTGGCTGCCCGCGCCGGAGTGGCGTTCTCGGCTGGCGCTTCAGTCGGCGCCACCGTCTCGACCGGAGTTTCCCGCGGCGTTGCCGACTCGCTCGTGGGCAGCGGCGTGGCGGCGTCGGCGGCCGGTGTGGCCGCCGCGGTGGCCTGGCTCGTGGGCGCGCGGGTGGGAACGGCGGTATCCGGAGCGGCGGTACCCGTTGGCGAGGCCTCGGCGCTGGCCGACGGTTGAGGCGTGCCGGCGCCCGCAGGCGGCAGGCCAGTCTGTGCGGCGGCCAGCGCCTGCGCGACGGCATCGTATGCTGCCGGCGGCGCCGACTGCTCGGCCGCGGCGAGCGTCGATGCCTGCCCGACGAGTGTATTGGCCAGCCGCGTGCTCAGATCGGCCGCGTCGTGCCCGTGGGCCGTAACAGCGGCGAGGCGTCCGCGGGCGGCGTCGACCTCACGGACGTAGGCGTTGGCAGCTTCTGCGGCGGCATGGGCTCGACCCTGGCCCAGCGCCTCTTGCACCTCGCTCACACGGTGGGCGGCCAGCTCGAGGTGGAGTCGGGCCGCATCGCTGTCGTTGCTGCTGGCGAAAACCTGGATGCTCTCGATGGCGGTCTTGACCGGGTAGAGCGCATCGCCGGGCAGGGCGCCTTGCGCGGCGTACACGGCGCTGCCGCCAATGCCGAACATCACGAGCGACGCCAGCGCCGCCCCCACGGGCATGAGCCAGGCCCTTCGGCGACCTCGCACGCGGCCACCGAAGGGCCGCCAGCGCCGATGCCGAGCCTCGTGATCGGCGCGCGCTTCCTGCATGGCACGCAGCAGCGCCGTGCGACCACGGATGCGGAAGCCGGGGTCGGGTGAGACGTCCGGCAGCGGGCCGATCGCGCCGGCGATCTCAGCCAGTGTTTGCGGCTGCGCCAGCGCAGACCCATGCTGCGGATCGGGGTCTTCGAAGACGAGGTGACCGCTTTCGATCTCCGCGAGAAACGACTCCAGCTGTTCGGGAGGGAGTTCGGGCATCAGCCGGCCACCTCCCGCCGCAGCAACCGGCGCAGCTCGATCAGGGCGCGGTGCTGAATGACGCGCACATTGCCTTCGCTCTTGCCGAGCACGCGGGCGATCGTGGCGCTGTCGAAGTTCTCCAAAAAGCGCATGGTCACAACGTGCTGCTGCTCCGGCTTGAGCAGCAGCACGGCGGCGCGCACGGCGAGGCGGTCGTACTCCGCCAGCACCTCGTGTTCGGGATTCGCCCAGCGTTCAACGGCCACCGGGTCCATACCGTGCGCCGACTGATCTTTGGGCTGCCGGTAAAAGCTGACGATGAGGTTATGCGCGATCGTCAGCAGCCAGGCGATGAACGGCGCTCCGGTGCGCTGGTAGCGGCCGATCGCACGCCAGGCCTGCAGGAAGACCTGCTGCGTCAGATCCTCCGCGTCGGCGCGATTGCCGACGCGGTAATAAACGTGGCGATACACCCGGGTCAGATGCAGATCGTAGAGGTCTGCGAAGGCCGTGTCGTCGCCCGCGATGGCGGCGTCGAGCAGGCGCGGCTCCGCCTGGAGATCGGCGAAGGCCTCGAACGGCGCGCTGGTCTCCGCGACCGGCCCCTGCTCGGGCGGCGCTGCAGTGAAATCGGTGCGCCTCTGCACGCTCTGCGTCTGCCTCCCCGCCGGCGCCCGCCAGAAGGCGCGCGGCAGCCATAGCAAGTATCGGCCGCTGGCGGTGTTCTGCATAATACCCTGCATGGGCAGGCACCTGCCGAAATGCGCGTCGCCGGCGGGCGCTCTGCCGACGTCTCGCTAACCATTCGAACGCTTCGCCTCCTGAACTGTTACGGTATCGGCGGTACGGACGGGTTACAGTTGCCGGGCCGCCACGCAAACGCGCGGCGCCCTGTTCGCCACGGCGCGGGTGGGGGCGTAGGATGGGCGCATGAAGATCGCTGCCCAGACCGGCGTTACGGGCGACGCAGCAGCACGATCGTTTCGCTGCAGGCGTCGGGCGAACGGGGCGGGCGTTGCGATTGCCCATATCCAACTCGACCTCGATGCGCTCGTCCAGCGCGAGGCCGGCCGCAACGGCCGCTTCGGCCAGCAGGTCGGCCGTCTGCACCTCGTACAGCGGCTCGCGCGTGGCGAAACGGTAAAAGGTGCTGCGCGTGCTGCGCAGATCGGCGAAGTAGCGGCGCGATGGCTCGGCCTTGATCGCCCGCAGCGGATCGGCGGCCAGCCAGGCAACCAGCCGCTCCTCGACCGGCAGCAGGGCCAGGGCCGCGGCGCCCTCCGCCCGCATCGAGCCGGTTGCCTGCCGGTCCAGCGCTTCGAGCCCGGGCGCATCGAGCAGGCCGAGCGCCAACAGCGAGGGCGTCTTGCTGCGCAGGCAGTTCTCCCGGCCGGACGATGCCGGCAGATAGGGCGGACTGGTCAGAATCGCGACGGCGCTCGTAGAGGGCGCGTACGGAGGGTCGCGCCAGCGTTTGTTCCGGCCCGGCGGAAAGCGCCGCGATCTCGGCGCGCAGCGTCCCCACCTCGCCCGTCAGCGCCGCAAGCACGGCCGGCTGCAGTTTGCGCGCCAGCCACTCGGGCAGGACGAAGGGCGCGGCCCCATCCCCCGCCCCTTTCCCCAATAATAGGGGAAGGGGAGTTTCCGGTTAGCTTTACGTTTCCCGTCCTCTCTTCCGAGGCGTCGTTCGGCAAGCGGCCCTGATCCCTCTCAAGCAGCTTGCCGCGGGCGATGAGCACGGAGAGCGGATCGAGGTCGATGCCGAGCGCGGGCCGGCCGAGGCGGGCGGCTTCCAGCAGGGCTGTGCCGCTGCCCACGAACGGATCGAGCAGGAGACCGTCGGGCGCGGCGCCGGGCGGCAGCACCAGGTTGAGCGCGGCGCGCCATGCGCGGGAAGGACTTCGCCTTGTAGACGTGCAGATCGTGCGTCAGATAGCCGCTGGCGCGCGGCCGGCGCGTCACGGCGCGGACATGCGCCTGAGTTCGCTCACTCGCCGGGGCGCCGAGCAACGTCTCAAACAGGCTCGCCACCGCCTCGGTCACGCGATCGGGCCGCGCGGCCGCGGCGGCGACGATCGCGGCCAGCTCCGTTGCACACTGATCTCCGACGGCGGCGAAGAGCGGCTCCTGCCAGCGGCAGAGGCGCGGCCGCGTCCGAGCAAGGGACGTCAAGGCGGCGGCTTCGTCTGAACCGTCCGCGGCGGGCGCCGCCAGCAGTTGCTGCACGAACGTCGCGCGGCGCAGCACGAGCGCGATCTCCGGCGCACCAAGCTCGCCCAGATACGCTTCGTTCGCGGTAGCCAGCAGCGCGTCTTCGCCCGGCGCGTCGCTGCCGGCAACCTGCGCTCGGGCAAACACGGGCCATGCCTCGCCCAGCGGCAGCCGGGCGAGTACGGCGCCCGGCACGAGTGACCGCAGCTCGCGGTCGGAGAGCGCCAGATCGCCCGGCGCGTCACGTTGCCGCGCAGGCAGAGCAGCACAGTGGCCATGCCGGCAGGGTACAGGGTGCAGAGAACAGGGAACAGGGGAACACGATCGGCAGTCAACGCCGGCTTGCCTGCACCACACCGGCTGCATACGCTGCCGGCATAAACGATTCGACTTATGATCTCGCCCAGGTCAACATCGCCCAGCTGCGGGCGCCGCTTGATTCGCCGCTGCTGGCGGACTTCGTCGCGGCGCTCGAGCCGATCAACGCCGTTGCCGACCGCAGCCCCGGCTTCATCTGGCGGCTGCAGACAGCAGGCGGCAACGCGACGGCGCTGCGGGTGTTCGACGACCACTGGCTGATCGTCAATCTGTCGGTCTGGTAGTCGCGTGAGGTGCTGGCGGATTACGTCTATCGCAGCGCCCACACGGCGGTCATGCGGCAGCGGCGGCGCTGGTTCGAACACATCGACGAGGCGTTCGTGGCGCTCTGGTGGGTGCCGGCGGGCTACCGTCCCGACGTGGCCGAGGCTGAGCAACGGCTGCGGCATCTGCACGAGCGCGGCCGCGAGCCGTTCCCGGCGCCCGGCAGCGTGCAGGCGGCGCAGGTGCGCGAGGATGACCTCTGCCCGGTGTGACTGTCAGGTCCGTGCAGCGATCCGGTCAGGCGACGGTGGGAACGACGCCGGCGTGGCGCCGCGCGGCGAGGTCGCGCTCGGTCGCCGTGATCAGCGCCTCGGCGGTGCCGTCGCGGTCGCTGAACACACCCACGCCGAAGTGCAGCGGCAGCGAGGCCAGCTCGCGCACAAGTGAGCCGGCGTCGGCGCGCACATGCTGCACCAGTCGCTCGCCCACGTTTACCGCGCACTCCGGGTTGGTGCCGATCAGCAGGACGGAGTAGAGCGCCGGGCCGACGCGCGCAACGAGATCGCTCTGCCGCACGCCGGTGCGCAGGCTGTCGCCCACGAGATCGACCGTTTCGGCAGAGATGCCCGCCTGGACGCTGTCGAGCGCCAGCAGGATCAGCGCAAACGTTTGTCCGAAGCGCTCAGCGTGCTGACACTCGTCGAGCAGCCGGCGCTCCCAGAACGGCTGGTCCAGCCCAACCTGCGGCGCGGCTTCGCGGTCCATCAGGCTCATCGTGCAACGGCTCACTTACGACGCCCACGCGGGGCGTTCTTTCTCGACACAACCCGCCCGCGCCGGCCCCGACGCCGAGCGGGCGGCAGGCGCCGCGTAATGTCTGATCAGAGGATCGCCGGCGGCAGCCATCTCGTGGATCGGGCGCTTCACCTACTGAACAGGTACGAACGGGTAACGAACGATCGCGTGCGTGCGGTGAGGCGCCAGCAACGCTCATCTGCAAGGCTCGTCCGAAACCCGAGTGCTCCAGGGATCGTGCAGCCACGGCAGGCTCGCTACGCCATGCGGAGTAGGGGCACAGCAGGAAGCCGCTATGCCGGCCGCGGAAACCAGACCGCCACCCTGCCGTAACCAAAAGTCACCCAATTGGGCGACGCTGACTGCTCCAGTGCCTCCGATGCTGACCGTAGTGAAGAGCAACAGCTAGGCCTCAGGTGGTGGGTGCTTGGCTGCCCGGATGCGCTGGACGTTGGCGGCGGGGAGCGCGCTCGCGCTGCTTCCGGCGCTGCTCTGGCTCAGTGCCATCACGCCGGCACGAGCGCAGGGTGGGCTGCCGCTGCCGCTCGCTTCGCCAGGCGTGTCGATCGCGTCCCCGCAGGCGGGCAACGGCGCGCCCGCCGCAGCTTCGGCCAGCAGCCCGTCTGCGGCCAACCCGAAGGCAGCACGCCCGCAGGCGACGGCCGCCACAGCCGCCAGCAACGTGCCCGCCGCCAACCCGCAGACGGCCACGGTCGCCACTCCTCCGGCGCTAGTGACCACCCAGCAACTGCCCGCCGCCGTACCTTCCGGCAGCCATTCCGCTGCTGGTATCGCTGCCACGGCGCCGGCGCCCTCCCCGGTCGCCTCGGCCGGACAGACGCACGACGCTGGCGCGACTTCCGGGGCGCCGGCGACTGCGCCGGTCACCGCTGCCACGCAATCTGCTCCCGCCCCGACGGATCGTCTCCCGATGGCGGCGCACAGCCCGCAAGCGAACGCAACAGCAGCTCCCGCCCAGCCTGCCGCCCTTCACATCGCAGCCGCAGCTACGACCTCGGTGGCTGCCCCGTTGCGCGGCCTCTCCGCGGCTCTGCCGGCGAGTGCGGGGTCCGCACCGAAGGCGTCGGCGCAGCCAGCGGGTTCGCCTTCGGTCGCTCCGCCCGTGGCTGCAGGCTCACTTCCGGCGGCACCGGCGGTTTCGGCACTCCATCCGACCAGCGCCGAGCCTGCAGCCGGCACGATGACCCCGGCTCTCTCGTTCCCGCTGCCGGACGGCAGCGGGCCGCTCGCCGCCACAGCCCATTCTGGCAGTCGCCCGGCGCAGTTGCCCGCGTCGCTCGCGGGGCCGCATGCGCTCGCTCCGCTGGCGGGGGCTCTCCAACCGGCCGTCGCCGCTGCACATGCCGCAACCGGCAGCAGCGCCCCGCAGCCCCTGCTCCCGCCGGTGCCGGCCGTGCTTCCGGCCGGCGGCGCGACGCCGCTGGTTCCGGCGATTGCCCGCCTGCCGCAGCCGGTCGCGACGGCGCTCCGGGCGCCCGGGATCGTTCCGATGGCCGTGGCTGCCTTACCCACGCTGCCGTCAGTTCCCGGCCTCGGCGCCGGCACGAGCACGCCGGTCGCGGCGCCGCTGCTCGCGGCTGCGGTGGGATCCGTCGCCACGCTCGCACGGCCGCTCCCCCCTCTGCCGGCAGCGTCCAGCCTGCTCTACGCACCGCCAGCCGCCGCCAGTGCCCTTCGTTCTCTGACGCCTGCGCTGCCGGCGCTGTTGCCGATGCTCGCCCCCGTCGCCCGGCCGCTCTCGGCACTGACGCCCGCGCTCGGTTCCGTGGCAACCCCGCTGTTGGCAGCGCCGGCTGCCCTCATACAGCCCGCGCTGCGCGGCGCCGCCACCGTGCTGCCGGCGTCGTTCGCTGCCCCGCTGCCGATCATCGGCGGCTCGCCGGTGGCGCCGGTGCTTGCACCCGTGACCGCACTGGTTTCCGGCGCTCTCACGCCGCTCGCTGGCAACCTGACGCCACCAGCCGCGCCGGCAGGCGACGGGCTCTCCGGGCTGCTCAGCAGCGTCCCCCCGCTGCTTCCCGGCGCGATGTCCACCGTGGCGCAGGGCGCAGGCACCGCACTCCCTCCGCAGACGCGGCCGTCGCTTCCCGACTACGGGGCTGGCGCCCGCAGTGGCGCGGAGGCATCGAAGCCTGGCGCCGGCAGCGCCGGTACCCAAAGCGCTCACGCGGCCGGCAAGAACGCTGCTGAGACACGGCCCGCAAACGGCGCCGGTCCGGCTCCCGCTTTCGTGGCCGCCGCTCCCACGGCCGCAACGATGCTGCCCCGCGGCAGCGCACCCACGCCGCTCACGCCTGCATCGCCGCGGGCCGCGGCGAACGCGGCGGCACTGGCTGCCGCACCGTCCGCGAGCACCACCACGGCCGTCGCTCCCGCGCGGCGTGCCGTTACCGCATCCGGCCCCACCCTGGCACATGGCGTCAGCGCCGCGATCGCCGGCAGCGGACCTATCGCCGGCCCACTCGACCCGCGGACCGCTTTGCGGACGCTGCTCGCGCTCGCAGCCGCGCGATCGACAGCGGCCGCGCGGACCGGCAGGTTCGCGGCCGGTGTCTCCGGCGGTACTCGCTCCGCGATCGGCACGCAGAGCGATGCTCGCCCGAGCCATGCGACGGCGCCGATTCCGCCGGCGCTGCTGCTGGCACTCGACCTGCCCTGGGCCACGAGCGCCACGTCCGCGCCTGCCGCGCCGGTCAGCGGTGCTGACGGCGGACTCGGCGGCGCCGGGGGCAGCGGCGCCGCGGGAATGGCCGCGCTGGCTGCGCTGCTGCTGCTCGCGCTGCTCTCCGGCCGCGGCCTGCGGCTGCGATCCGCGCTGACACTGCCCCCGGCCTTCGCCTTCGCTCCAACCCCGCCTCCCGGCTGATCTCTCCCACGCGTCTCTCCGTCGAGCGTGTGTACCGGCTCGGCAGTGGCGCTCTTGCCGCTGTCCAATCCGGCCGCGCCCGCGGAGAGACGCGTCGCTGCTGAGACACCCGCGATCAGCACGCCCGGCAGCCGCGGCTGTCGGGGGAGGGATCTCCGACCATGACGCGCCTCCTTACGCCCTGCATCCCGACTTCAGCTCCAGCCGCGTCGGCCGGCGAAGCCGGCGAGTTCGCGCCGCTCGTGCTTCCCGCCTTGCCCCCGCGCAGCGTCTTGCTCATCGGCGCCCGCGGCATCGCCTGGGCGATTCTGCTCGGCGCCCTTGCCAATATTCCCACGGCGAGAGTCGTTGGCCACGCGGAGACGATCGCCGCTGCCCTCGCCGAGGGCAGCGAACTCGATCCGGACGTCGTGCTCAGCGCGCCCACGCTGGCGGGCCGCTCGACGGTGCCGCTGCTGCGGGAGTTGCACGCAGTCTGGCCCGCGGCCACGCTCGTGGTCTACGCCGCCACGCTGGACGCCGCGACGCTGCGATCCTGCGCCCGCGCCGGCGTTACCGGCTATCTCGGCTGGCAGCTTGACTACGCCACATTTCAGCACAGCCTCGCGGCGCTGCTGGCCGGGCCAGTCGTCGTCGGCAGCCTGGCGCTGACTGAGCTGCTCGCCGCGCCATCGACGCCGGCGCCGCCGCCCCCGCTCAGCGAGCGCGAGCGGCTGGTGCTGCTGCGGCTTGCCGAGGGCCTGACCAGGGCGCAGGTCGCGCGGGTCGCGCGCTTGAGTCTGCGCACGGTCGAGCGCACCACGGCCGATCTGATGGCCAGGCTCTCCGCGGCGTCCCCCGTGGCCCTCGGCGTGAAGGCAGCCCAGCTCGGCCTCGTGCCGCCGCTGCCAGACGAGGCCGTAGCGTCGTGCAGGACTGAAACCGATTGCCGGAGTGCACTGCCGATGGCGGAAAGACGCCACGCCGGCTACTGCGCGCGGGGCAGCAGGCCGGGCAACCCGGCCCTGCATCATAGTGTCTGACGACAGGAGCATGGAGCCCGCGCCAGAGCGGCGTTTCCACTCCCGGCGAAGAAGGAGACGGACGATGACAACCCAGACGAAGGCCACGAAGCGCGAGCAGCCGGCCGAGCTCAGGCTCGAGGACGTGGCGGTCTTCGCCCTGCCGGAGCGCGAGGCGCTCACGACCTGCGGCTGCAACTTCCTCAGCGTCGACGTCGATGTGCGCGTCGGCATCAACCTCGGCGGCGGCGAATGCCACCACGGCTGGTAGATTACTCCATCGCCCAGAGGCACCGGGGGCCGCTCATATTGAGCGGCCCCCGATGCTGCGTCTCATCGCCTGACAGGCTGACAGCCCGATAGCAATAAGCAGCCGGCCATGACCGCACGACATCGCTCCGCACGCTCAGCCTCGATGCCCGCAGCCGGCCCGCGCCGGGCGGCCGGCATCGTGCTCTGCGGCCGGCTGCGCGAAAGCGGCTTCCAGGCCTCGCAGTGGTTGGTACTGCGGGACAGTCAGTATCTGCAACTGCCGGAGCCGCTCTATCGCCTGCTGGAAGATGCCAACGGCCGGCGCTCGCCCGCGGAACTGGCCGCTCGCCTCTCGAAGACCATCGGCATGACGGTACGCGTCGAGACGGTACAGGCGCTCGTGCTTCAGCGCCTGGCGCCGCTCGGCCTGATCGCGGCGCCGGCCGCCGCTGAGGCGCCCGCGCCCTCAGCGGCGGCCGTGCCGGCGATCGGCCGCGCGCCGCTGTCGCTCAGCGTGAAGTGCCGCATGGTCAGCCCGCGCCTGATCGATCCCTGTACCGCCGTGCTGCAACTGTTCTACTGGCCGCCCCTGCTCATCATCGCGCTCGTGGCGGCAGCGCTGCTGCTGCGCTGGCTCTTCTTCGCGCATGGCCTGGGGGCCAGCCTGGCGACGGCGCTCACGAACCCGACGCACCTGCTCGTCGTACTCGGCCTGACGCTCGTGGGCGGCGCCTTCCACGAGTTGGGCCACGCTGCCGCGCTGCGCTACGGCGGTGGGCGCGTGCGTGGCATGGGCGTCGGCATCTACCTCGTCTATCCCGCCTTCTACACCGACGTGAGCGAGAACTACCGACTGGGGCGCTGGGCGCGGGTGCGCACCGATCTGGGAGGCTTCTACTTCAACCTGCTCTTCGGGCTCGGCATCGGCGGACTCTACGCGCTCACGGGCACCGAGTATCTGCTGCTCGCCATCGTGCTGCTCGTGCTGGACATCATCAGGCAGTCGCTGCCGTTCGTGCGGATGGACGGCTACTGGGCGCTCGCCGACCTCACCGGCATCCCCGACTTCTTCGCCACGCTGGCGCCCTTTCTGCGCTCGCTGGTACCCGCGCAGCGCTGGCCGGGGCAACGGCTGCCGCCGCTCCATACCTGGGTACGGGCGGTCTATGCCCTCTACCTGCTGATCACGGTGCCGCTGCTCGCCTTCGTGCTGGGGGAACTACTGTGGGGTCTGCCGCACCTGCTGCTCACTGCCGCGGGCACGGGCCTGCGGCTGGGGCAGGAGATCCGCGCTGCCTGGCAGCACGCGGCCATCGCGACGCTCGCCGCGACGCTCGTGCAATTCGTTCTGCTCGGCCTGCCGGTCGTCGGGCTGGGGCTGATGCTGGCCAATCTCGGCCGGCGGCTGGCGCGGGCGTTGTGGCGTCTCAGCCAGCCGACGCCGTGGCGCCGCGCCGCCGGCGCGCTCGTCGTTGTCGCCATCGCCGGCGGTCTCACCCGGCTCTGGCTGCCGGCGCTGCACGCGAGCCTGCCGCGTCCGGCTGCTGCCCAGGCCGCGCGCGCGCCGGCCGGCGTGCCCGGCGTGCCCGAGCCCTTCGCCAGATCGCTCCCGGCGCAGCCCGACGCGGCGACGCTTGCCGGGCCACTGCAGCCACGCGGTGCGGCGACGGACGCAGCCGGTGACCCATGGCCTGAGGGCATCTGGCAGGCGCTGCCCGACGATGGCGGCAGCGGCCCGCCCCGCGCGGCCGTGGTGATCGCCGGCAGCCCCGCCCGCAGCATCAGCCTGCACCCCGACGGCAGCTACTGCGTGCAGCCGCTCAGCGGCGCGCCGCGCTGCGGCCACTACGAGATCGTGAACGAGGCTCCGGCGAACGCCGATGTGGGGCCGTCGCTCACCACCGCCGGGCGCACGCTGACCGTCCTGGGTACGGACGGCAGCCTGCTGCGTCTGCAACCGAACAGCCCGGCCGATGCGCCGCAGCCGTGAACGAAGGCCGAAACCATGAGCGGACACGTACTTGTCGTCGATGACGACCCCGACATCCGCAACCTGCTCACCACCATCCTGCAGAACGAAGGCTGGGCTGTGGCGACGGCGAAGAACGGCGAGGAGGCGCTCGCTCAGATCGCGGCCGACCGGCCGCGTCTCGTGCTGCTCGACCTCAGCATGCCGATCGTCAGCGGCTGGGAAGTGCTGGCTACGCTGCAGGAGAACCGGGTCGCCGTTCCGGTAATCGTGATGACCGCGGGCATACGCGCTCGCGACGAGGCGGAGATGCTGCACGCGGCCGGGGCGCTGCCGAAGCCGTTTGAGCTCGACGACCTGCTCGATGTCGTCGCCCGCTGCATCGGTGCGAGCCGATAACCGAGGGGATGTCGCACCGCTCAGCCGCGCAGATCCACAAGGTTGCCGGACTGATAGCGGCGCAGGCCGATCTGGAAGACGGCGACCGCCAGCGCCAGCGAGCCGGCGGCGAAGGCAACGATGCCGGCCACTTCAGCCGGGTCCGGATGGCGCAGCAGCGCCACGGGCACATGGCTGAGCGCCCCGGCAGGGATCAGCGTGAAGGTCAGCACGCGCACCCAGTCGCGGAAAACGCTGCCGGGGTAGAGCGCGAAGTTGATCAGCGCGTTGCCCGCCTGCTGCGAAGCGGCCTCGGCGCCGCCGGTCCAGAAGGCGAGCGAGCCGGTGAGCACGCCGTAGGCCACAAACACGGCGCAGCCCGTCAGCGAGAACAGCGCGAACAGCAGCACGCGTCCCGGCGAGAGCTGCCCGGCGATCAGAAACGCCAGCACGCCGAAGGCCGCATCGCCCCATGCCGACGGCCCCATGCGGCTGACCAGCGCGTGCAGCAGCGCGTCTTCGGGCAGCGCCAGGTAGTAGTCGAACTGCCCCTGCATGATCAGCGTGGCGATGCGGCCGCAGTTGCCGAAGATGCCGTTCGCCAGGCCGAACGACGTGGCGACCACGCCCCAGACTAGCAGCTCGTCCGAGAGCCGCCAGCCGGCGATGTCGGGAAAGCGCAGAAAGAAGATCCACCAGAAGACCAGCACGATCGCGTTGTTCGCCATCATGCCCAGGATCTGCGAGATGAAGGCGGCGCGATACTCCATCGCCGCGGCGAAGTTGAGCGCAACGTAGGCCCGCACGAAGCGCAACTGACGCAGCATGGCTCAGCCTCCGTTCATATTCACGCGGCGCACGCCGCTGCGATACACCACTGCCGCCACGCCGCCCAGCGCGACCAGCCAGCCGAGCTGGGTGAGCAGCGTGCCGGCGGCCAGACCGGCGTCGAACTGCGCCGAGAGCCGCGCCGGCGCATAGACGATCGCACTGAACGGCAGTCGCTGGGCGATGGTGCGCAGGGTGGTGGGGAAGAGGCTGAGCGGCAGGAGAGTCCGCCGAGCACGAAGGTCGTTTTCTGGTAGATCCAGTAGAAGACGTTGGTGTCTTCGAACCAGAAGGCGAGCAGGCCGATGCTGAGGCCCACGGCGAAGTGCAGGCAGATCGCCAGCAGCACGGCCAGCGCGATCACCGGCCAGGCGGCCGGATTCGTGGGTGGCGGCCCGGCGAAGAGCAGCGCCAGCCCCGCGCCGGCGAGAAAATTCGCGGGCAGAGCCAACAGCGCGCCGCCCATGAACTGCGCGAAATGAAACAGCGGGTAGGAGTACGGCTTCGCCAGCGTGTAGGCCAATTCGCCGCTTTTCACCTGCTGGTCGATCACGTCGAAGACGCGCGTCACGCTCATCGATATCGTTTCGGTGAACACCAGGTACCAGACCATGCGGCGGAAATCGTAGCCGGCGATGCTGCTCTGCCCGGAGACGCGGAAGGTCACGGACCAGAGCTGAGTGAAGACGAAGATCACGACGAGCATGAAGCTGGTGCGCGCGAACGCCTCCAGCGGGTAGGCCAGCCAGCTCTGCGCCGTGGTCAGCATCACCGCGGTATACGTACGGAGCTTGCGCATCGGTGGCTCCTCGTTTCTCGGCGGCGCGGGGCCTACCCCTGCCGCCTTCGGCGGCTGTCTCCTTCCCACGGAGAAGGGGTTATTCGAGGAGATCCGATTGTCCTCGGACCTACCCTTCCCCTGCGGGGAAGGGACAGGTTTCGCCCGCGAAACCAGGGATAGGCGCGGCGGCGTAGATCGCAGCGATCACCTCGTCCAATGGCGGCTCTTCAACGGTCAGGTCGGCGATGCGGTAGCGGCCGACGAGCGCGGAGATGACGCGCTCCATCGGCTGCTGGTCCGTGTCCACTTCCAGCCGCAGCCGGTAGGGGTCGGCGCTGAGGATGCGCAGACCCGGCTCCGGCGCGGCCTCGCCCGGCTCGGCCAGCTTCAGATCGACGATCTTGTGGCGCAGATAGCCGCGCTTCAGCCGCTCCAGCGTGTCATCGAAGATCAGGGCGCCGTGGTTGATCACGAGCACGCGGCGGCAGACCTGCTCGATGTCGCCGGCGTCGTGCGAGGTGAGCAGCACCGTCACCTGCTCGTCGTCCGCGAGCTGGCGTACAAGGGCGCGGATCTGCCCTTTTGCGACCACGTCCAGGCCGATCGTCGGCTCGTCCAGCAGCAGGACTTCAGGCCGGTGCAGCAGTGCGGCGGCGATCTCGCAGCGCATGCGCTCGCCCAGACTCAGCCGCCGCACCGGCACGTGCAGATACGGCGCGATCGCGAACACCTCCACCAGCCGCGCCAGCCGCGCGCGATACGCGGGCTGCTCCAGCTCGTAGACGTGCGCCAGCAGGTTGAAACTGTCGGCCGGCGGCAGGTGATACCAGAGCTGCGAGCGTTGACCAAAGACCGAGGCGATCCGATACGTCAGCCGTTTGCGCTCGCGCCAGGGTACGAAGTCGAGCACGCGGGCGCTGCCGCCGCTGGGGTGCAGAATGCCGGTCAGCATCTTCAGGGTCGTCGACTTGCCGGCGCCGTTCGGGCCGATGAAGCCAACCACGTCGCCGCGAGCGATGCTGAAGCTGATCCGATCGACGGCGCAGACCTCGCTGTACCGCGGCGCGAACAGCGCCCGCACGCTGCCGCCGAGGCCCGGCTGCTTGCGCCTGACGCGGAAGCGCTTTTCCAACCCCTCAACCTCGATCGTCTGCATCGCCGCGCCTCCCAGCGCTCGCCTAACCCCGCCGCGCGTACACGCGCGTCTCCCTTCCCCATAGGGGAAGGGTCTCCGAGGGTTATCGGATCTCCTCAGATCCACCCTTCCCCTGCGGGGAAGGGACAGACTTCGCTTGCGAAGTCAGGGATAGGCGACGGCCAAACGAAAACGCCACGGGCTGGTGCCCGTGGCGTCTGTGAGCTGGCCTGCAACCGGCGGTCTATGCCGTCTCGCCGCCTCCGCGCAAACGCACGGGCACACGCGCCGCCCCAATAAGGACGGCACTGTTGCACGGCATCGCTACGGTTGCAAATCGGGGCACGGCGGCTGTTCGCTCCCTGAACAGATCGACGGTAGCAGGCACCGGACTGGCGCGTCAAGCGAGCGCGACGGCCCAACGGCTATTTCCTGGGAGCGTTGCTCCAGCGGCCGGCACCGACGCCCTCTGATCGCGTTTCGATGGCACGCGCCCCAGGCTCCGACGCGGTACGATGGGGCGCAGCGGCATGTGGAGGCGATGATGCAGGCCAGCGGACCGTACGACCTCGTGATTCGCGGCGGCACGGTGTTCGATGGGAGCGGTGCGCCGGGGATCGCCGCCGACGTGGCCGTGCGCGGCGACCGCATCGTCGCCGTCGGCGTGGCGCCCGAGCGCGGCGCCAGCGAGCTGGACGCCCGCGGTCTCGCGGTCTGTCCCGGTTTCATCGATGCCCATGCGCACGACGATATGGCCGTACTGCTCGACCCGGAGTTCGCCTGCAAGGTCATGCAGGGCGTGACCACGGACATCGTCGGCAACTGCGGCGTGGGTGTGGCGCCGTTCGACGCGGCGATCTCCGCCTGGCGCGACTTTGCACCGGGCGCCCGGCCCGTGCCCTGGTCCGGCTTCGGCGGCTACCTGCGCCGCCTCGACGAGCAGCCGCCGAGCCTGAACGTGGCCGTGCTGATGGGCCAGGGCACGATTCGCCGCGCGGTCATGGGCATCGAGGATCGGCCGGCTACTGCCGGCGAGATCGCGCACATGCAGGAGGTCGTGCGCGAAGGCCGCGACGCTGGCTGCGTCGGCCTCTCCACCGGCCTGATCTACGAGCCCGGGCGCTACACAGCTACCGAGGAGATCATCGCCCTGGCGCGCGAGCTGGGGCCGGGCGGCGGCCTCTACGCCACGCATATGCGCAACGAGGCGGCGGGGCTGCTCGATTCGGTGCAGGAGGCGATCCGCATCGGCGACGAGGCCGGTGTGCCGGTGCAGATCTCGCACCACAAGGCGGCGGGCGCCGAAAACGCCGGCAAGGTGCGCGATTCGATCGCGCTGATCGAGGCGGCGCGGGCGCGTAGCCTCGACGTGACGGCGGACCAATATCCGTACACGGCGGGCAGCACCTACTTCTTCGCCGTCGTACAGAACGGCAATTTTCGCGCGGACGGCAACCCGGAGGCGGGCGGCGTGGGCCGCGCCCGCGCCGAGGACGTGCTCTTCGCCGCAGCGCCGAAGCACCCGGAGTGGGAAGGCCAGACGCTGGTGCAAATCGCCGAACAGCTCGATCTGCCGGTGGACGCCGCCGCGGCGCGCATTCTCGCCGAAGAGGGCAAGAACGCCTTCGTCGTGCTGTTCATGATGGACGAGGCCGACGTGCGCACGGTGATGGCGCACCCGACCACGATGATCGGCTCGGACGGCGTGCCCGCCGGCGAGAAGCCGCACCCGCGTCTGTTCGGCTGCTTCCCGCGCGTGCTCGGCCGCTACGCGCGCGACGAGGGCGTGCTGGATCTGCCCACCGCGATCTACAAAATGACCGGCCTGCCCGCGCACAAGTTCAAGCTGGCGGGACGCGGCAGCCTGGCGCCCGGCGCCTTCGCCGATCTGGTCGTCTTCGATCCGCGGACGGTCGCCGACACGGCGACCTACGAGCAGCCGCAGCGCTACCCGGTTGGCATCCGCGCGGTGTATGTGAACGGCGTCTGCGTGGCGCGCGACGGTGAGCACACGCACGCGCGGCCCGGCCGGGCACTGCGGCGGGGCCGGGAATAGCCGGAGTGACCGAGCGGCAAGGCAAACGGCGTGCGCGTCCTGATTCTCGGCGGCGGTGGTTTGGGCACGGTGCTGGCGGGCTATCTGGCCCGCGCCGGGCACGCGATCACGCTGTTCGTGAAGCCCGCGCATGCGGCCGCCTTTGCCGGCGCGGAGGTGCGGATCTCCGGTTTGGCGGAATTCAGCGCCCCCGTACGCGTGGCGACGTCGGCGGATGGACTCGGCGCCTTCGACTTTCTGGCCGTCTGCGTGAAGGCGCGCGACACCGAGGCTGCGCTGGCGCCGCTCGCCGGCCTGTGCGTCGATGCGGTGCTCTCGCTGCAAAACGGCGTGCGCAAAGACGCGGCGCTCTGCCGGCTGTTCGGGCGGGAGCGGGTGCTGGGCGCGGTCTCGTCGGTTGGCGGGCAGTTGCAGCGCCCCGGTCAGGCGGCGCACACCCTGGCCGGGGCGTCGCAGGTGGGCGAGCTGGACGGCGGATCGTCTCCGCGCGGCGAGCGCTTCGCCGCCGCGCTGTCCGAGGCCGGCTTGCCCGCGATCTGTGTACCGGACATCGTGGCGCGCGAGTGGTACAAGCTGGCGGGCTTCCTGCGCACCGCGCTGCTCTGCGCCCTCACGCGGCTCGACGTGGGCGCGTTGACCGCGGACCCTGCGCTGCTGCGGCTCGGGGCGCGCGTCGTGTTGGAAGTCGCTTCTATCGCGGAAGCCGAAGGCTATCCGCTGTGGGAGCTGCCCGCCTCGTTTCCCGACCTGGGCGGCGGCGCACCGGCGCGGCGCAGCGTTCCGGGCCACATCTGGAGCGAGGATGAGCTTGTCGCGGGCCTGGCGCTGATGGGCGAGCGGCAACGCGCGGCCGGCCTCATCCTGTATCCGTCGCTCGCGCAGGACGTGATCGCCGGCCGGCCGGCCGAGCTGGATGACACGGCGGGAGACGCGCTGGCCCGCGCGGAAAGCCGCGCGCTCGCCACGCCCAACCTCGCCCTGCTGACGGCGCTGTTGCGCGGCGTCGAGCGCAGCAATCAGCGATCGGCCGGGCCGCCCTGATCGGTGACATGACGGGCAGGCACGTTGCCGGCGATCGCGCCGCGGTTCAGCGGCGCCTGAACTCCTCGATAGACCGTGCCGGTGTGCCGTCTTGCCTGGCGATCGGCAGCGTCACCGGCTTCGTGTAGGCGCCGAACGTCGGCTGCCAGGACGAGTGCTTGCCCGAGCCGCCCGCCACGATCACCAGCATGTCCTCCGGCCGCTCGATGATCCGGCACATCGCTTCCGGGTCGTCCGGGGTGAAGCTGTTCAGCCGATCCAGCACGCCGTGGGTGAACTCGTGGCCGAGCTTGCTCACCGGGTAGCGCGCATGCTCGAACACGAACTGCTTCACATCGGCTTTGCTGAAGCCGTCGCGCGCGATCGTGGCGGCGTGCTCCGGGCCGAGCGTGAGCACCGGGTGGCCGTGGCCGAGGATGTTGTTGCTGCCAGCCTGGCCCATCGCACCGGCGATCGTCTTGAGGATACCCTCGCCGCTGTTGCTGTAGTGGTCCTGAATGTTGTGCGGCCCTTCGCAGCCGCAGAGCGTCACCGTGCTGGTTTCGGCGTCGAAGCCCAGTTCGACGTGCAGCGGCTGCCAGGGGTTTTCGGCCTCGTTCTCGGCGATGCAGTAGCTGTACTTGGCCGGGCTGCCCTGCGTGCTGCGGTCGCCGCTGCCGGGCAGACCGCCGCCGACGTTCATCATCACCAGGCGGATGGCGCGGCCGATCGTGGCGTTGGCGCGCGTGCCCTGGCCGAAGCAGTTGTAGCCGCTGTTGATGCTCAGCTCTCTCGCGATCGGGCCGTTGACGATCAGCAGCGGCGCGACGGGATGCGTCGTGGCCTGCACGCCGTCCGGATTGAAGCGCTCATCGCAGATCGCCTGGATTGCGGCGATGATTACCGGCAGATACTGCGGCAGGCAGCCGGCCATCACGGCGTTGACCGCGATCTTCTCGACCGTGGCCTCGCCCTGCCGCGGCGGCAGCACGCCGACGATCGCCAGCGGGTCGCGGTCGGTCCAGGCCAGCATCTCCGCGACGGCATTCTCCGTGGGCGGCACGATCGGCAGGCCGTCGGTCCAGCCGCGCTCGTAGAAGACGGTGTTGATCTCCTGGAACGAAGCGGGAAGCTGCAGCGTGCGGGCGCGCGGTCCGTCGCTCATGCGGCGCCTCCCCGCAGCACGGCGGCCACGGCCTGCGGCACCAACGCTTCGGCTTTCGCCAGCACCTCCGGCTCGCGCAGGCCGCCGAGCGGGTGCTTCGTGATCGCAACGGGCAGATCCGGCAGCCCGCGCGAGCGCGACTCCAGTTTGAACAGTGAGAGAAATTCGTCGGTGCCGACCACGGCGGTGGGCACGCCCTCTTTTTCCAGCACGATCGCTGCCTGGACACTCCAGGCGGTGCAGGAGCCTCAATCGGCGCTGCCGACAAGCACAGCGGCGCACTGCTCCTTCAGCTCTTTGATCACCTGCGGCGAGGCCGGCCCCGCGACCGGCTTCTTGCGCACGATCACGCCGGCCGCGCCGTAGCGATCTTTCAGCAGCCCGGCCACAGTCGTCATCAGCAAGCCCGCGTTGGCCTTGCCGTTGTCGAGCACGCCGATCGTCTTGCCGCGCAGGTCTTTCGTGCGCTCCGCAAGGGCCGCGCCGCTCTGCCGCGGTTGGGCGGTCGGGTCGTAGACGGTCATCAGCTCCTGGGCCAGACTGGTCATGCCGCACCTCGCCTTCGCATCGCCGGGCCGCGCCCGCCGCGCCTCCCGGCCGATCGCGTTGGGATCGTAGGCAGCGGTTTTACGCCCTGTCAACGAGAGGAGCGGCGCCCGGCCATGACCAGAGAGATCGACCTGCTGATCGTCGGCGGCGGCGCCGCCGGGCTGACCGCGGGCCTCTATGCGGCCCGCTCGCGCATCGACACGCTGCTGCTGGAGCGCATGGGGCCGGGCGGCCAGCTCGTGAACGTCGACCGCGTGGAGAACTACCCCGGCTTTCCCGACGGCATCCCCGGCCACGAGCTGGGGCCGCTGATGGCGCAGCAGGCGCTGGACGCCGGCCTCGCGTTCGAATACGGCGAGGCGCAGGCGTTGCGTCCCGGCGCGGGGACGGATGGCCGCCATCTGGTGGAGAGCGACGGGGAGACGTTCGCCGCGCGGGCGCTGATTCTCGCGGGCGGCTCGACGCTGGCTCGGCTCATTGTGCCGGGCGAAGTCGAGTTCGAAGGTCGCGGCGTGTCGTACTGCGCCACCTGCGACGGCGAGTTTTTCCGCGACCAGCCCATCGTGGTGGCCGGCGGCGGCGACTCGGCGCTCGACGAGGCGCTCTATCTGGCCGAGATCGCCTCCAGCGTGACGATCGTGCACCGGCGCCTCGCCTTCCGCGGCGCCCGCATCGCCCAGGAGCGGATTCTCGGACGTCCGAACTGCCGCGTGCTCTGGAATGCGGCGCTGAGCGCGATTCTCGGAGACGAAATGGTGAACGCGGTCGAGGTGTCCAACGCTGAAGGCACGTCGCGCATCGAGGTGGCGGGCGTCTTCATCTACGTGGGGCTGAATCCAAACACGGCCTGGCTCAAGGGCGCGGTCGAGCTGGATGGCGGCGGGCACGTCGTGGCCGACCCGCGGCTGCAGACCAACGTTGCCGGCATCTATGCCGCCGGCGACCTGCGTCAGTATTCGGCGCGGCAGGTGGCCTCGTCGGTTGGCGACGGTGCGACGGCGGCGATCTGGGCCGAGCGCTACCTGCGCGGCGTCGAGGCGCGCTGAGCCGGCCCGTGCTCTGCGATACTGAATGTGTCTGACGCGGCGTTCGAGAGGAAACACGGCGATGGTCGTAAAGCGCAAGCACGCAGAAACAGCCGACTGGCAGCCGGAGCGCCGGCGGTTCAGCACTGATGAGTACGAGCGCATGATCGAGGCCGGCGTGTTCCAGCGGCCCGAGCGCATCGAGCTCATCGAAGGGGAGATCCTGTGCATGGCGGCGATCGGCACGCGTCACTGGCGGGCGGTGAATCTGTTCGCGGAGTTCCTTTTGCCCCCTCTGGTCGGGAGAGCGATCGTCTCAATTCAGTCCTCGATTCGGCTATCTGAAGGCTCCGAGCCAGAGCCCGATGTCGCTGTCCTGCGCAGACCGCACGACTACTATCTGGGCCGGTTGCCGGGACCATCGGATGTCTTGCTCTTGATCGAGGTCGCCGACACGACTCTTCCGTACGATCGGCAACGAAAGCTGCCGTTGTACGCCGCTGCCGGAATCCTGGAGACGTGGTTGTTCGACCTCGAGCATGAGCGGGCGACGCTGCATCGCGAGCCAGCCGCGGATGGTTACAGGAGCGTCACGACCGTCGAACGTGGCGGCAGGCTCTCTCCGCTCGCCTTCCCTGATATCGTGCTTGCAGTGGATGACGTGCTGGGGCCACCGGCCGAGCAGGCGCGCTGAGCCGGCGGTGCCAGAGCTGGAGGAGCATAGCCGTGGTTGCAAAGCGCGAGCCCAAAGAGACAGCGGAATGGCAGCCGGAGCGCCGCCTGTTCAGCATCGACGAGTATGAGCGCATGGCCGAAGCGGGCGTTCTGCATGAAGACAGCCATGTCGAGTTGCTCGACGGAGAGGTTCTTTGCATGGCCGCAATCGGTGCAAGGCACTCGGCGTGCCTGAGCCGCTTTTATGAGTGCGTCCAGGCCACCGTTTCGGCCACGGCCATCGTTCGGATACAGATGCCAATCCGCTTGCCCCCGCGCTCGGAGCCCGAGCCGGATGCTGTGCTCGTGCGTCGCCGCGAAGACCACTACGAAGCCGCGAATCCGGGACCAGAAGACGTTCTCCTGCTGGTTGAGGTCGCGGATAGCTCGCTGCTGTTCGACCGAGAGCGCAAGCTGCCGCGCTACGCCGCGGCGGGTGTCCCGGAGACATGGATCTTCGACATCGGCGGCGACCGGGCGCTGGTGCATCGCCGCCCGCGCGGCCGCCGCTACACGGATGTCTCCATTGTGGAGCGCGGCGGCACACTGACACCGCTCGCCTTTCCGGGCCTGACGCTGAAGCTCGATGACGTGCTGGGGCCGCCAGCGCAAGCGTAGCGAGCCGGTTCAGCCCGCCGCCTCCACGGCCTGCGCGGCGGCCTCCCAGGCGGCCATCAGCGCGTGCAACTGCCGCTCCGCCTCGGCATAGGCGGCGCCGACTTCACCCGTCTGTTCCGCATCGCGTGCGGCGCTGGCGCGCTCCAACTCCGCCGCAAGCGCACGAATGCGGCGCTCCGCGGCCTCGACATCGGCTTCGAGCTGCGCGACTGCCTTCGCCCGCTTCGCCTGTTCGCGGCTCGGCGACACCGGCTGCCGGCGCACTGGCGGCGCGACCTCTGCCGGCCGTACCAGCTTCGGCTGCTCTGCCGGCATCTCGATCACACCGCCGTCCACCATCGCCACCGTCCCGTGCTGAATCAGCCAGGTCTTCGTCGCCAGGTTCTGGATCAGCGTGCGGTCGTGCGTGACGAAGAGGATCGTGCCCTGATAGCCGTCGAGCACGGCCTCCAGTGCCTCGCGCGCCGCGATGTCGAGGTGATTCGTGGGCTCGTCCAGCAGCAGCAGGTTCACGTCGTCGGCGCTGAGCTTGGCCAGCGCCAGCCGGCTGCGCTCGCCGCCCGAGAGTGTGCCGACCGGCTGCTCGATCGTATCGCCGCGGAACAGGAAGCGGGCGAGCAGATCACGCGCCTCCTGCAGCGGCATGTTGCGTGTGGCCAGCAGCTCGTCGAGGACGCTGCGGCGATCGTCTAAATGCTCGGTGCCCTGGCGGTAGTAGCCCGGACGCGCATTGGCGCCGAGCGTGATCGTCCCGTGGGCCGGCCCGCGCTCGCGCATCAGCGTGCGCAGCAGCGTGGTCTTGCCGGTGCCGTTGTCGCCGACGATGGCGACGCGCTCGCCACGCTCCACCTCGACCTTCTTCGGGAAGCGCAGCAGCTCGTTCGCCGCGTTGCCGGGCTGCGCGATCACGACGCCTTCCAGCAGCAGCGCGACGCGCCCCGTGCGGCTCGCCTTGCCCAGCCGGATCGAGACCGACTGCTCCTCCCGCGGGCGGTCGAGCCGTTCGACGCGATCGAGCCGCGTTTGCAGGCCGCGCGCCCAGCGCGCCCGCTGGCCCTCTTTGTAGCGGCGGATCAGCTCTTCTTCCCGCTCGATCTTCTCGCGCTGGCGCTCGTACTGGTCGCGCTGGCGGGCGAGCTGCTCGTCCCGCTGCTGCACGAAGGCCGAGTAGTTGCCGCGGTAGGCGGTCAGGCGCTCGCGGCGCAGATCCCAGATCTCCGTCGCGACGCGGTCGAGAAAGAAGCGGTCGTGCGACACGACCACGACAGCGCCGGGCCAGCGGCCGAGAAACCCCTCCAGCCAGCCGATGCCGGCGATGTCGAGATGGTTGGTCGGCTCGTCCAGCAGCAGCACGTCCGGTTTCGCAAGCAGCACGCGGGCGAGGGCGATGCGCGACTGCTCGCCGCCGCTCATGCCTTGCGCCGGCTGGTTCCATAGCCGCTCCGGTAAGCGCAGGCCAGCCAAAATCTCTTCGGCCGCGGCGCGGTAGCGATAGCCGCCCTCCGCCTCGAAGCGGCGCGTCAGCGCGTCGTAGCGATCGGCCGCGGCGGAAACCGCCTCGCCCTGCGCCTCCGTCAGGGCGTGGGCCGCAGCCTCGATCGCGTGCTCCAGTTCGGCAAGATGAGCGATGCCCGACAGCACCTCCTCGCGCACCGTGCGGCCGGGCGCGACGTGCGGAATCTGCGGCACGTAGCCCAGACGGCTGCCGCCCGCCAGTGCGATCTGGCCGCCGTTCGGCCGCTCTTCGCCCGCGACGAGGCGCAGCAGCGAGGTCTTGCCCGCGCCGTTGGGGCCGACCAGGCCGACGCGGTCGCCGGCATCGAGCCGCGCGCTGATGTGCGAGAGCACGTCGCGGCCGCCGTAGGCCAGCGAGATGTCGGAGATGGTGATCAACGGCATCGACAACTGTCCGGCGCGGCAGCCCCGGCCGCGCGACATGAAATGACCGCCTGCTGCCACGCCGTCGCGGCTGCATGCGGCCGTGGGGAATGTTGAGCAAGCCCGTATGGGCGCCCGCTTCTGGATAGTGTATCGAGCGGGCGAAAACGGCGTCAAACCAATCCGAGCGCTACGCACGCGTGTGCGGCCCGAGCCGGTCGTGCGAGCGCCGGTTCCGTGACGCGAAGATCAGCGCGACGATGCTGCCGACGACGATAATGATAATCAGCGCGATGAGTACGCCCACGGTCTGCCCTTTACGGTGCGGGCATCTGCCGCCGCTTGGCGACCCACCGGGCCTATTCTGGTACGAGCGCCGTCCGCGTCACTCCGCCGGCGACGCGTGCGCCCGCAGAGCTACGCCGCCCCGAGCGCGGCCTGCGCGATAATGAGGGAGCTATGAGCCGTGAACTGTTCGATCTGACGATCATCGGCGCGGGGCCGACGGGCCTGTTCGCCGCCTTTTATGCCGGTCTGCGCGGCATGAAAACCAAGCTGTTGGAGGCGCTGCCCGAGCCGGGTGGCCAGCTTGCCGTGCTTTATCCGGAGAAGTTCATCTACGACGTGCCGGGCCATCCCAAGATCCTGGCGCAGGATCTGGTCACGCAGCTTTTGGCGCAGTGCGAGCTGTTCCAGCCGGCGTTCTGCTTCGAGCAGCGCATCGACACGCTCACCCGCGCCGACTTCGACGGCGAGGAGGTCTGGCGGCTGGGCACGCCGGTGGAGGCGCACTACTCGCGTACGGTGCTGATCAGCGCGGGCATCGGCGCCTTCTCGCCGAACAAGATCGACCGCGCCCACGTCGAGGATTTCGAGGGCCGCGGCGTTTTCTACTTCGTCAAGGACAAACGGCGCTTCCGCAACCAGCGCATCCTGATCGTCGGCGGCGGCGATACGGCGGTGGACTGGTGCCTGAACCTGAAAGACTGGGCGCAGGAGATCACGCTGATTCACCGCCGCGACCAGTTCCGCGCCCACGAGGCGAGCCTGGCGGCGCTGCGCATGAGCGGCATTCCCATGCTCACGTTCTGGGAGCTGAAGCGCGTCTACGGCGAGGGCCGTATGCAGGGCGCGACGATCTTCGAGAACCGCACCGGCGAGGAGCGCGAGCTTGAGGTCGACGCTGTGCTGATTAACATCGGCTTCAAGGCGGCGCTGGGGCCGATCGAGTCGTGGGGCGTGCAGCTTGCCGATACGCGGCATATCCACGTGGACGGTTTCATGGAGACGAACCTGCCGGGCATCTTTGCGGCGGGCGACATCGCGGCCCAGGAGGGCTCGGAGCCGCTGAACCTGATCGTCACCGGCTTCGCGCAGGCCGCGATCGCCGCCAACGCCGCCAAACGCGCCATCGATCCGAAGGCAAGGCTCTTCCCTGGCCATTCGAGCGAGCTGAAGCTCTAACACCGCAGCCAGCGTCCTCCGAGGCCGGTATCGCCATCGCCTCGCTTACGGGCAGCGGCGCGGCGTGCCAGGGTATTCTGTGTGCATGACGTAGGAGAAGGCGATAGCGGGATCGATGGAATCGATCGATGTGAGCGCCATGCCGGAGCTGGCACGGCTGGCGCAGGAGGTTGCGGGCACCGGGGAGGCTCACCTGTTGGGCCCAGTCGCAACCGCGCTGGCGTTCCTCTCGCCGGCGCCCAGAACCCCGCGGCACCGGTCGGGCCGGCGGATCTCCGAATCGGACATTGAGGCTGCGCTTGCAACCGCCGGCGGCTGGGAAGGATTCGCCGCTGCCGATGCGCTCAAGCGTGCGCTGAAACGGTAAGTTGGTCGCGGTTGGGGGCCAGTGGCTGTCCGCCGCCGGTCCAGCGTCTCTTTGCTGGCTTCCGGGTCAGAGGGTGATTTGTCCGAAGTTCCAGCCGGTGATCTCGGTGAGACGGCCGCGCCATAGCGGCAGCCGCAGTGGTGTTGGTTGAGCACCGTACACGAGGACATTCTTCAGGTGAAGGTACGTCGGCAGGAGCCGCTGGGCGTCAGCGAGAGTCTCCTCGACGACCGCAGGCGGGTTCTCGCTGCTCGCGATCTCATCGGCGATGGCTTGACGCTTGGCGGCGCTGTCCTGTACCTGTTCCTGTGCTTGACTGCGTAACTTGCCGAAATACTCGGTCCAGGGCGACGCTCCTTCGCCTACGCGTTTCCAGGCTTCACCAAGCGCTTCGCCAGCCAGACCGAAGAATTCTGCCGGCGTGATTGGCTGGCCGCTGATAAGCAAACCGCCGACGGTGACGGTGATGCTGACGGAGAATTGCAGGGCGTACATGGACAGCAGAAACTGTGCAAGCCAGTCATCTCTGGTTGATTCAGTCATAGCTGTTCCCTTTTCATACGTCGTACATTGTCGTACGCTCGTAGCGTACGGCGAAGTGTTGAGGTTGGCAACGTGCATCCAGCCGGGGCCATCGGCTTCGAGTGGGATGACTCCAACGAAGAGCACCTCGCCCGTCACCGGATCGAGCCGTGGGAGGTTGAAGAGGTCTTCGACAACCAGCCGGTGTGGCTGCCGAACAAGGCAAGCGGCAGCGGCGATTGGCTGATGGTTGGTCACACAAACGGTAACCGGCCGCTCTCGATTGTGGTGCAGGTGATCGAGGAGACGGAGGAGTTGCGGGCGTTTACCGGCTGGGCCTCGACTCCACGCGAGCGCGATATCTATCGACGGCAACGGGGGCGGAGATGAGACGACCTGGCGTCCGAGAAGAGACAGCGCGAGCGGCATTTTATGAGCAGCATCGGGATGACCCGGCAATTTGGGGAGAGCCGATTGAGGCGCCGATCGATGCTCAAGGTGGGGGCCTTGGAACGACGATTACCGTGCGTTTTTCGGCGCGGGAAGCTGCGCGTATCCGGGCTGTTGCTGAGGCACAGCACCTGACCTATTCGGACATCGTGCGCCGAGCAGTGCGGCATTACACCGATCCGGCGGCCCGGATTGAACTGGTGATCGACGACGAGGCAGGGACATCGGTTGACTCCGATGAACGGCGATTGCTGCAAATACAGCGCCTCTACAGTGAGGAGGCGCGGATTCTCACCCTGGTTTGAATGCTGATTCGCCGCCAGTCTACGGCGTTAGCTGAAGTCCTTCGAGGCGGGCAGCGGCGCGATCGGCTCAGCCATCAGGTTGGCCGTGCCGGTGCGGCGTTGCAGTTCGCCGCGAGACCTTGCAGCCTCGATCGATTGTGCGGGCAATGTCGTCCTCGCCCTACCACGCAGCACGCACCGCTCGCCCACTTCACGGTATCCGCATCGTCCCGGTCGTGACGGTCACGGCCTGGCCGCCAACGCGCACGGCCGTGATCTGCTCGCCCTCGCCATCCACTTCGATGTAGATCGTGCCCGGCCGGCCGACGATGTGGCCCTGCTCCGTCATGAAGGCCGGCGTCTGCACCAGACCGTAGCGCACCAGATATGCCCCCATACCGCCGCTGGCTGAACCCGTTACCGGGTCTTCGGCGATGCCGGCGGCGGGGGCAAAGTGGCGGGCATGCGCTTTCGCCTCCGGCGCGTAGCCCTCCGGTGCGAAGACGTGCAGGCTGAAATAGTCGCCCGCGGCCTGCAGATCGGTCAACGCCTTGAAGTCGGGATGCAGCCGCTCCAGTACGTGCAGGCTGCGCACCGGAAACATCAGCATCGGCGTACCCGTGCTCACGGTTTGCACCGGGAAGTCTGATTCGATGCCGGCGATCGGGATGCCGAGCGCCTCCGCGTAGGGCGCGGCGTCGTACGTCCTCAGGAACTCGGGCGGCTTCTGCGTCATCCAGATGCGGGTCAGCCGGCCGCTTTCATTCGCCTCCAAATCGACCGGCAGCACGCCGACGTTCAGCTCCTGCGTTACGCGCGTGCGCGGGCCGCTGAGCCTGATGCGGCCCGCTTCGACCAGCGCGTGCATCGTGGCGATTGTCGGGTGGCCGGCGAGCGGAATCTCCGTCGTCGGCGTGAAGAAGCGTACGCGAAAGTCGGCCTTGTCCGAGCGCGTGACGAAGGCCGTCTCGGAGAGATTCACTTCGCGGGCGATCGCCTGCATGGTCGCCTCGTCCAGCCCCGCGGCGTCGATGACCACGCCCGCGGGGTTGCCGGCGAGCGGCCGGTCGGTGAAGGCATCGACGATGCTGAGTGAAATCTCGCGCACGGGCCGCCTCCTGGGCATAGAGGATAGGGATCAGGGAATAGGAATACGCGAGAGCTTCCGGGCGTGTCTACTGCCAGCGGCGCCCATTTTGGCCTCTCGAGTCCCTGATCCCTCGTGCCTGAACCGCGGAGGCGTGGCAGCAGGCTGAACGGTGGCGGCCAGCGTGATCCGCGGCCGGCCTGGCGCCGGTGCCCACGCCCGTCGCAGACGGTGACCGGGACCGTCTCGGCCGCACCGCCGGTTGCGCCCCGGTGGGAAGCACGCATCCCCGGCGTCGCGCTGGGCACGGTCCGGCGCCGGGCGCCGGGAAGGGGCGCAGCTAACATGGCGGGGCTATGTGCCAGGTACCGCTCGCCGCGCCGCGCCGAGACCTCGGCTCCCTGCCCCCGCGCTCCCGACCGGGTCTTTCATTCCACGCTCCTGGCAGGCGGCGGATCTCGCACGGATGGTGTACGGGAAAAAAGGGGATTTGAGGGCCATCCGCTCGCTACTGCGGCAACTGTCCGCGGGCCGCACTCACGCGGCGTACGCCCGAAGCCAGCAGCCCGGCGCCGAGGTCCACGCGATCCGGCATGTTCTGCAACAAGCCCGTGATCGTCTCGTTCATGCCGTCGCTGATGTCGGCCAACGCCAGCACCAGATCGGCCTGGACCGTCGCATAGCGATCGGGCGCATTCAGGATCTGCACCGCGGCCAAATCGGCGCTGACTGCCTGCGCATCGCCGCGCAAATCGTTCCAGATCTGGTCGCCCGGCCGCGCCGGGTCGGCCACGGCGACGGCATCGGCAAAGTGGGCGATATGTGTCGCCACGTCGCTCAGAATCGGGTTGATCGCGAAGATGTAATTCAGTTCGTCGGTGGGCGAACTGGCGCCCGGCAAGGCGGGCGGGGCCGGAACGGGGCCGTTGCCCGGCATCACCGACGTACGCGGCGGCGGCGGCGAGAACGGGTCCATGAACACGTCGGCGTCGCCGTCGGCGTACACCAGCGCCGCCTGACCGGGCTGCACGAGGCCAGCCGGCTGGAAGCCCCCCTGCGGATCGTAGACGAGCACCAGGTCGGCGCCGCGCACGGACGCCGGCTTCGCGCCCGAGTTGCCCAGCGTTGCCCACTCGCCGGCATTGACGTGAACCTGCGTCACTGCCTGCGGCACGCCCACG
Source organism: uncultured Chloroflexota bacterium (assembly GCA_937879875.1). Taxonomy (GTDB): domain Bacteria; phylum Chloroflexota; class Dehalococcoidia; order CAUJGQ01; family CAUJGQ01; genus CALFMN01. Next base: position 34,996 of record CALFMN010000113.1, read on the forward strand.
AGCAGGAGGGTCTGGCCGGTGGAATAGAAGACCCAGTAGCCCTCGCCGCTCTGCGCCACGCCCTCGCCGTTGTCGGCGTACTGCGGCTGGGCACCGTCGAGGCTGTAGAGCGGCTCGCCGTGCAGCGCCAGCCGCGCTCCCTGCGGCCCGGCGACGAGGTTCCAGCCGGGGGCGTACACCTTCCAGAAAGCAACCGTGCCGGGCGCTGTTGCAGCGCTGGCGCGGACCGGAGCCAGCGCCCCGCCCGCCAGCATGCAAAGCAGCAGCATGCTGGCGGCCAGCCAGCCGCGCCGGCCGAGGCGATCCGAAGACGCATCCGCGCGCAGCGGCATAGTTACTCTCTCCCGGCTAGATCCTACCCAGTATATGCGTATGAGTGACGTGACACGCGGCGCTTAGGTCAACTCCTCTTCGCCCCGGGTCAGCCCGGCAGCACCAACAACGGGTTTACCGGCACACCGTTGAAGCGCACCTCGAAGTGCAGGTGCGGCCCGGTGCTGAAACCCGTTGAGCCGGAGATGCCGATCACATCACCCATGCGCACGCGCTGCCCAGGGCGCAACCCCGACGGCACGACCATGTGCCCGTAGCGCGTCGCTACGCCGTTGCCGTGGCTGAGGTCCACGTAGTAGCCGTAGCTGCAGCAGGGGTCGCCGCCGGAAAACGTCACCATGCCCGCCGCCATCGCCCGAATCGGCGTGCCCGTGTTGACGCCGATGTCGATGCCGAGCGGGTGCGAGGGGCCGAAGAAGCTCGTGATCGGCCCGGTCACGGGCCAGATCGCCACGGCGCCGGGCGGAATGGCGGCCGGCGCCACGCCCGGCGCCCGCGCATTGGAGTTGCCCCAGCCGCTCGGCGCTCCGCCCGCGTTGGTCGCGGCGGCGCCCCAACTCGAGCTTGCAGCCCCAATCCCCGCCGCTTCGTCGCTCGTCGAGGCGGTGTTCGCGGCAGAGAGCGCGGTGTTGAGCGCATTGCGCACATCCGCGGCCGTGGCGCGCTGGCTCTGCTGGGGCGCCACGTACCCGGCCGCATCCGGATCGACCGCCGCGGGGGTGGACGTTGCGAGCGGCCGCGGCAACACCGTCGCGCCCTCGGCGGTGCGGGCGACCTGGCAGACCGCCGAGACCAGCACGACGCTGAGCAGAATCACACCGGCCACCATCGCCGTGCGGATCAGCACGGTATTCGAGCCGTAACGCTCGACCAGCATGGCCCATGGTCGCTCGCGCGCCTGTGCTTGCACCGGCTGACGCTCGATCAGCCGCTCCCACGGCCGCTCGGCCGGCGGTTCGGGCCAGGTGCCCTCGGCCGGCTGCGGCGCGGATGCGGCGGCGACCGCGCCCACCACGGCAGCCGGCATCGCGCCGATCTGTGCGAAGCGGCCGAGGCGAACGGGTGAGATGCCGTTGTCCTCCAGCGCCACGGAGGCATACTCGCTGGCGCTGCGGAAGGCGCGCGGCGGCGCGAGCACCGAACGCTCGGGGCCACGCGCGGTCCGCTGGTGGCTGAGCGCAAGGTTCGTCAGGCGGCGGGCGAGCAGCTCGTTCGGCGCGAGCGCCCGCCCGGCCGGCCGATCCTCGTCGATGCTTTCGGGGGCAACCATTCCCGGCACGCTCATCGCTTCCTGCACCAGGCGCGGGATGCAGACATCAGACCAGGTTCTCAACGGGATACGGTCTGGCGTCGAATGCCCCGACTGATCGGTGCCCTCCGTGCTGCTGAACTTGCTGATCCTGCCCGGTTACGCGGCGCGGCCGTTGCACACAAACGACGCTGCTACGTCTGCGACCGCGCATACGCGGGTTCCGCTTGCTCATCACGAGGCTCAACCGCCGAAGCCGCTGTTCATCAGGCTGATCCCCGCCGGGCCGAGGATGACAATGAACATCGACGGAAAGATGAACAGCGCCAGCACAACGATGATCTTCACAGGCGCCTTGTACGCCTGCTGCTCCGCCCGCTGCTTGCGGGCCACGCGCAGCGCTTCCGACTGGACGCGCAGCACCTGGCCCAACGACACGCCCATCATTTCGGCCTGGATGACGGCGCTGGTGAACGACTGAATCTCCGGCAGGCCAACCCGTGCGGCGAGCTGCGAGAGCGCGTCGCGGCGGGTGCCGCCCATCGCCATGGTGCGCAAGACGATGCGCAGCTCCTCGGCCAGCGGCTCCCTGGCCTTCTCGGCCACGCGGGCGACCGCGGCATCGATGCCGAGGCCGGCCTCAACGCAGGTGGTCAGCAGATCCATCGCGTCCGGCAGGCTGAGAAGAATCTTCTTGCGGCGCTTGTTGGCGCGGCCTCGCAACAGCATCAGCGGTACGTACCCACCGACGGCCACCAGGGCGAGCGGAACGAGGGCACCGGTGCCCTGCGGCATGCCGCCGCTGAGAACCAGGTAGAAGGTGGCCGGGCCGAGCGCCACGGCGGCCCAGATCGCGGCCACCGTTTCCGGCGGCGCCTGCACCCCCGTTTGCACCAGAAAGTCGGCCAGCTTGTCGAGCAGGCTGCTGGGCAGAATCTGCCGCAGCTTGCCGCGCAGCAGCATGCCGCGTGAGGGGAGGTCATCGCCGTCGTTGCGATAGGCCGCGGCCTCGGTTTTGCCAGCCACCAGCGACTCGAGCCGGCGCTGCGTGGCCGGGGCCGAGCGCGCCATGACTGCGTAGAGGAACATGCCCACCGCAACGGCGGCGCAGATCGCCGCGATCAGAGCCATGGCGCTACACCTTGATGTTCACGATTTTGCGGATGAGGAGGAAGCCGACGAGCTGGAAGGTGCCGCCGGCGGCGAGCATGACGTGCCCGACCGAGGTGGTGAACAGCGGCACCACATAGTTGTGATTCATGAAGTTGAAGCCGACCAGCAGCAGAATCGGCAGGCCGCCCACCAGATAGCCGCTGAGCTGCTGCTGCACCGTCAGCGTCTTGATCTCGCCCTTGATGCGGATACGCTCGCGCATCACATGCGCAACGTTTTCCAGCATTTCGGCCAGGTTGCCGCCGGTGCTGCGCTGCACAATGATGCCCGTGATCACGATGTCCAGGTCTTCGCTCTTCATCCGCTGATTGAGCGCGTCGAAGGCATCATCCGGCGAGGCGCCGATGCGGATATCGCGCAGCAGATGCCGGAACTCGTCCGCGATCGGCGCTTTGAGCTGCGTGGCCACCTGGTCCATCGCCTGCATCAGGCCCACGCCGGCCTTGAGCGCGTTCGCCATCATCGTCAGCGCGTCGACAAGCTGCTTGACGAACAGGTCCTTGCGCCGTTTCACCGCGAAACGCAGCAGCACATACGGCACGAACAGCCCCACCACCGCCGCGATCAGCGCGACCGCCGGCAGCAGCGCCTCGCCCACGAAGAAGAAGACGATGCCGGCCGTGCCGGAGATGGCGAGGAACTCGGTAACGCTGAGTTTCCAGCCGGCCCGTTCGATCAGCTCGCCGAGCTGCTGCATCGAGCGAATGCCGGCGAGCGCCTTCGCCGCGCCGCCCTTGCCGAAGCGGCTGCCTTTGAGGGCGACGCCCTCGATGTGGTCCGTGGAGACGACCTCCAGACCGCTGGCGCGGCCGAGGCGGCGGTCCACCACCTGCTGCAGCTCTTTGCGGCGGCCGGTGAGTCCCAGCACGAGGGCCGTGACCGCCACGAAGACCGTGAGCGCTGCGAATCCTGCCATGGTCCGCTCCCCCTAGCGGTCCCAGCGACCGTCGCCCGCGAACATCGACGCGGGAATGTCCAGCCCGGCGAGCGCGAACTCGTCGGCGAAGGTCGGGCGAATGCCCGTAGACTTCATCCGGCCGCGGACCTTGCCCTCGCTGTCGATACCTTCGTGCTCGAAGCGGAAGATATCCTGCAAGGTCAGCGTCTGACCCTCAAGGCCGGTAACCTCGGTGATGTGCGTGACTTTGCGGCTGCCGTCGCTGAAGCGCGTCTGCTGGATAAGCAGATGAATGGCGGAGGCGATCTGCTCGCGAATCACGCGCAGCGGCAGCTCCATGCCCGTCATCAGCACCAGGCTCTCCATACGCGCCACGGCATCGCGCGGGCTGTTGGCGTGTACCGTGCTGATCGAGCCTTCGTGGCCCGTGTTCATCGCCTGCAGCATGTCGAACGTCTCGCCGCCGCGCACCTCGCCGATGATGATGCGGTCGGGGCGCATACGCAGGGCGTTGCGCACCAGATCGCGCTGCGTCACCTCGCCGCGACCCTCGATGCTGGATGGCCGTGCCTCCAGCGAAACCACGTGCGGCTGCTGCAGGCGCAGTTCCGTCGGGTCTTCGATCGTGACCAGCCGCTCGTAGTCCGGAATGGCGCCGGAGAGCGCGTTCAACAGCGTCGTCTTGCCGGAGCCCGTGCCGCCGGAGACGATGATGTTGCGCTTGATGTGCACGCAGGCGCGCATGAAGGCGACGGCCTCGGGCGTGATCGAGCCGAAGGCCATCAGGTCTTCGAGCTTGAGTTTGTCCTTCTTGAACTTTCGGATGGTGATGCAGGGGCTCTTCGGCGCCACCGGCGGGATGATGATGTTGACGCGCGAGCCGTCGGGCAGGCGGGCGTCCACCATCGGCGATGACTCGTCCACGCGCCGGCCGACGCGCGAGACGATGCGCTCGGCGATGCGCATGATGTGCGCGTTGTCGCGGAAGCGCACGTTGGCGCGATGGATGCGGCCGGCGCGCTCGAAGAAGACCTCGTCCGGCGCGTTGATCATCACTTCAGAGATGCTGGCGTCGCGGATCATGTTCTCGATCGGGCCGAGGCCGAGCACTTCGTCGGTGACAGCGGCGATCACTTCATCGCGGGCGAGGCCGTAGACCTCGGGCATCTCCTGGGTAAGCAACTGCCGCGCTGCCTGCGCCACGGCCGAGCGCGCCTCGTCTTCGCCCATGCGGTCGAGGCGCGAGGCTTCCAGCTCCTGAATCAGGCGGCGGTGTACCCGCGTCTTCGCCTCTTCGAGGCCGGCCAGATGCGGCGAGATGCGGGGTTCGTCGGTCATCGCGACCGTTTCGCCCGGCTCCGACGTCTCCGGCGTCAGCGGCCGGCGCACACGTTGCGCCGAGGGCGGCGCTTGCTCCCGCCCGCGGCCGAGCCAGCGCGCCGCTAGCAGCGCCGGGCGCTCGGTTCCTGCCGCGGCCTGCGCCTGATCGCCCTGGCCTGGCTCGTCGTGCGGCTCTTCGGGCCGCTGCGGCTCCGGCGGGCTGCCGTTGGAGGCGAATTGCCTGCGGATGTCGATGCCCATCGCTGTTCGCTCTGCCTTGTCTGGCGCCCGGCGCCGTGGCCGTGGTGCGTGCGGGATATACGAAGCGGTCGGCGTCTCGACGCAGCGCCAGGCGGTGCTTCTGCCGCTATTGCTCATCGGACCGCGAGCCGCCCCGGCTCAGACCGCGACGGCTCGCTGCGGCTCGGTTTCAGTTAAGGAACGGTAACAGTTTGCCCAGGAAGCCCTTCGTTTGCTTCTGCGGCTTCACCGGGCCGCCGCCGCCCAGCAGCGTCGCCAGATGCGTCAGGTTCGACGCCGCCCGCGACTTCGGCTTCCACATCACCAGTGGCTGCCCCACCTGCGTGCTCTTCGACACCATGTCGTCGTACGGAATCGACCAGAAGATGCGGTAGTCCAGCGTGCGCGAGATGTCGGACTCTTTGACGCTGTTGGCCAGATTCGAGTGGTTGACCGTGAGCCGCACCTTCTCTTCGGGGAAGGACCAGGAGCGCAGCATGTTCAGGCAGAGCGAGGTGTCCTTGATGCTCGCCATGTCCATGCTGGTCACGAGCAGCACCACGGTTGCCAGGTCCAGCGCGAGGGCGACCGTTTCGTTGAAGGCGCCCGGCGTGTCGAGGATCACGTAGTCGTGCGTTTGCGCCAGCAGGTGAACGACCCGCTCGATCTGGCCCAGGTCGATCGCGTCCCAGTCGGCGGGGTTCATCGACGCCGGCAGCAGGGAGACGCCGGAGGGATGGCGCGTGAGATAGCGGCGGATCGAGGTGCGGTCGAGCTTGTCGATGTCGCGGGCCGCGTCGGCCAGACTCGTCTCCGAGCTGGCGTCGAGCATGATCGCCACGTCGCCGAAGCGGGTATCGAAGTCGACCAGCGCGACGGAGGCACGGCCCTGCGTGGCCAGCGCCACAGCCAGGTTGGTTGAGATCGTGGTCTTGCCGATGCCGCCCTTGGCGCCGAACACCGTGATCACCATGCCGGCCGCGGCGGACGCGGTCGGCGTGACGGAGGGCGCCGTGCCGGGTCCGGGCGCCACGCCGGCGGCGACGGTGGCGCCGGTGCGGTCCAATACAGCTTGAATCGCATCGCCGACGGTGCGGCCATTAAGCGGGGCAACGAGATAGTCGCTGGCGCCGGCGATCATCGCGCGGCGCACGGCCGGGCCGTCGTCGATCGTCGAGTAGACGATCACCGGCATATCCGGGTGCGAGGCGGCGATCGCCTCCAGCGTCTGCAGGCCGCGCTCGACGGGATGCTCGAGGCCGAGCAGCACGACGTCGGGCAGCGTTTCCTGGATCAGCGTCAGGCCTTCCACGCCATGCCCGCCCTCCATCAGTACGGAGAGGTTGGCGAGCGTGAGGGTGCGATGCACCTCGGCCCGGCTTTCCAGGTTGGGGTCAAGAATGACGACGGTCGGCTTCTTGCTCATCGATCGGTCTCCGGGTCCGCGGCTCTCCAGATCGTTCACGCGCACAGGTTGGCTGGCGGCTGTTGCGGCGTGGCGCTCACCCGCGGCTGCCCGCCGCACGGCGGACGCACCGCGAGAAATAGCTGCGTCTCTGATCTCCCTGCAGCAATTAATCGGCAGGTTGTCGGCGGCGCTGCAGTAGTTCGCAATCCGCCGTTCCTCGCACGGCCTGCCCGGCAGCACGATCGCTGCCCGGCTGCACGTGCGCCCCGGCCTTGCCCGGCGGCCGCCGCTGGCGGGACGCCGGGGACTCTACAACAAGCATCGGCCCGACGGCCGATTCATTTAGCCATCGGGCCGTCCAAATGCCCGCTCGATCGTTTGCTGAGCGGCGGGAACGTGGGCGAGTACCGGAGCGGCCGGCGCTGTCCGATCGCGGCGCCGAAGGCGCGGAACCGGCAGCGCCGGCCCGCGGCCTCCGCTGTCGCGGTCTAGAAGGCGCCAACCATACTGTTGTAGGCGTTGTTGATCCCACCCTGAAGCGTCGTCAATGCGCCAACACAGAGAATGGCGACGAGCCCGAGGATCAAGGCATATTCGGCGAGACCCTGGCCGGACTCGGCGTTCCGCCACCGCAGCGCCGCACACATGGCCCGCCAGAGCAGGCGATCAAGAATCGACATGTTGGATGCCCCTTCCTGCCTCTTTGCGAGCAGGCGGTGAAACCTGGCCGTGCGCTCCGCAGTGGCGGAGCGCACGGCCGCTGCAAAAATTACAGGCTGGCGGTGACTTTGTTGAGCGTGCCGCTGATGCCGCCCTGGAGGGTGGTGAGCGCGGCTACGCAGAGCACGGCCACCAGCGCCAGGATCAGGCCGTACTCGGCCAAGCCCTGGCCCTCTTCGTCGCGGGCGCCGTAGAAGGCACTGGTCAGCTGCACGAACACGCGGTCGATGATCGACATGATGGTAATTCCCTCTCTTTTTTGATGGTGGATGGTGTGTTTGAGCCGGTGCTGTGCACGCGGCTTGCGGATTGGAGCAGCGGAGGCGCGGAACAGCCGGCCGCACGCGAACATCGGCCGTCCCGGCCAAGGAGTACTACAGGCTGCCGGCAAGCTTGTTGAGCGTGCCGCTGATGCCGCCCTGGAGGGTGGTGAGCGCGGCTACGCAGAGCACGGCCACCAGCGCCAGGATCAGGCCGTACTCGGCCAGGCCCTGGCCCTCTTCGTCTCTCGTGCTGCAGGCGGCGTTCATGAGCTGCACAAACACGCGGTCGATGATCGACATGTCAGTGATCTCCTGTGGGGTCTGTCGGGCAATCGCGGTGTTGCTGAACCGGTCGGGAAGTTGGAGCGATGGCTTGTTCGTAGCGAGCGCGGCCCCCTTCGTCGTAGTCTCGGCAGCAGAACCGCTGCTGCCGGCTGGCGCCCGACAGCGGCCTGGCAGCAGACCCCCATGTTCCATGTCTGCGCCTTCGGCAGCCCGGCTACCTGTGTCGCTCCGGCAACGCCGCGTCGCGCAGAGAGACCGAAGGCCCGTGGCTTTGCGTCCCCGTCTTTCGACGGGTTTGCCTTTGTCGGGGCGTATCGACCGGCGATCGCCGCCGGCATGGCCCGGGGCTGGTGCCCGGTTACTTTCACTATCGAAACGGTTCGAGGAGGTGAAAAGGGTTCTTGCCGGTCTATTGCAGCGTTCTTACTGTTCCGTTACTGCCAGAGGGCAGTCCACTCAGCCGCTCATGATCTCCGCCTCAGGCTTTCGCTATGGCCATACACGCTGTTGCCGCTCCCGCGCCTCCGCGTCCGCGCTTCGCCATGCTGCGCGGCGATGCGCCGCTCTGGGCGGCGCTGCTGCCCGTCGCGGCCTTCGAGGGCGCGGCGCTGTGGCTGAGCACGATTCCCGCCGATCCGGACTACTGGTGGCACCTTGCCACCGGCCGCTGGATGCTGGACCACGCCCGCATTCCCACCAGCGATCCGTTCTCCTTCAGCCGAGCCGGGCAGAACTGGTACGCGCACGAGTGGCTGGGCGAGCTGCTGATCGGCGCCGCCGACCGCATCGCCGGCTACGCCGCCTGCATCGCGCTCACGTCCGCGTTCTTTGCGCTGGCCTGCTGGCTCACCTGGCGATCGGCGCGCTGGTACGGCGTCTCCGCGCGCGAGGCGGCGCTGTTCACGATCGGCGGCGGCATCTTCCTGCTGCGCTATGTGGAGGTCCGGCCCCAGGTCTGGACCTGGCCGCTCTTCGCCCTGCTCGTGCACGAGCTGATCGCCTACGATCTGGGACGCCGGCGGCGCCTCTGGCACGTTCCCGTGCTGTTTGTGCTCTGGGTAAACGTGCATCTCTCGGCGCTGATCGGCCTGGCAGTGCTGGGCCTGTATGTGCTCATCGCGGCACTGCGCTGGCTGAACGCCCGCCGCACGTGCGGCGCCGCAGTGCAGGCCGCGAGCCGCGGTTCGGACGCGCGGAAGCATCCGCCCCTGCGCGGTGAAAAGCAGACGAGGGCGGCGTTGCTGCACGTGACCGGCGTCGGCGTGCTCTCGTTCCTGGCGCTGAGCGTGAATCCGCGCGGGCCGGCGCTGGTCTGGTTCTCGCGCCTCTATCTCGATCAGAACGCCGTCTACTACCGCTACATCAGCGAGTGGCAGCGCCTCTCGTTCAGCGGCTTCGACCGCATCACCTATCTTGTCGGCGGTCTGCTCGTCGCGCTCACGGTGGTGGCGATCTGGCGGCGGCGCTCGCTCTGGCCGGCGCTGCTGGCGCTCGCCTTCGCCTGTGCGGCCGCGCGGGCGGTGCGCTACGTGCCGCTGTTCGCGCTGGCCGGCGTGCCCGCGGCCGGCTGGCTGGCCGGCAGCCGCCGCGGGCGCACGCAAGCGCCGGCTGCCGTGCCGGTACAGCGCGGCTTCGCGCTCGCGCTCGCGGGTACCGCGGCCGCCGCGCTGCTGATCCTGGCGCCGGCGCTGCCGGGCACGCAGTTTCGCAGGGCGGCACGCGGCGGGCCGGGCGGCTTTCCGGCCGGCGCTGCCGCCTGGCTGAAGACGAACCTGCCGGACGCGAAGCTGTTCAACGATTATGACTGGGGCGGCTATCTGCTGAACGCGTTGTATCCCGGCCGGCACGTCTACATCGACGGCCGCACGGAGATGTACGGCGAGCAGTTCTTCGATCGCTTCGTGCAGGCCGTGGACGCGCGGCCTGGCTGGCAGGAGACGCTGGCCGGCTCCGGCGCCGATGCGGTGCTGCTGAAGCCGGCGGACCCGCTGGCCGGCGCCCTCGCGGCCGACCCGAGCTGGCGCCTCGCGTTCGCCGACGACGTGAGCGCCATCTACGTACGCACGCCGTGATCGGGAGTCTCGACGCCTCGCCCCGACTCGCACGGCCGCGGCCCGCGCATGCCTTGCGCCTGGCGCTCGGCTGGGCTGCACTGCTTGTCGCCGCGGGCTTTGTCCTCTTCTGGCGCTTGCATGACAGCGTCGGCGTCTACGATGAGGGCGTGGTGCTGCACGGCGCGGAGATCGTGCTGCACGGCGGCGTGCCGTACCGCGATATGTGGACGGTGTACGCACCCGGTCAGCTCTACGTCGTGGCGGCCGTCTTCCGGCTCTTCGGCGCCAGCGTGCTCAGCGAACGGCTGGCGGACCTCGCTTTTCGGCTCGTGCTGGCGCTGGTGCTCTACGGCCTGCTCGCGCGCCTGGTCGGCCGCCGGTACGCGCTTGCGGCGTGGCTGCTCCTCGTGCTGAAACTCGGGTATACGGGAGAGTTCGGCTACTCGGTCTTCCCCGCGTTCTCGTCTGCGTTGCTCAGCGGTTGTGCCGTGTTGCGCTGGTCTACGACGGCTCGCCGCCGCTGGTTGGCGGTGGCCGGGGCCGGGGCGGCGGCCTGCACGTTGTTTCGCCAGGATTTCGGCGTCTACGCGCTGCTGCTGGACGTGACGCTCGTGGCGCTGCTCATCCTGGCGACGCCCGGCGCCCGAGCCCTGCCGCGCCGCACACTGCTGCGTCGGGGCGCAGAGCCCGCCGCGCTCCTCCTGCTCACGACGACGGTGATCCTGGCGCCGGCGGTACTGTATCTCGTCGCTACGGCAGGGATCTCCACGCTGCGGTACGATCTGTTTACCTTCCCCACGACCACGCTGCGTGCCATGCGGGCCTTGCCGCCGCCGCCGCCGGATCTGGGCCTGCTGCCCCTCCCCGGCCGCGCTGCCGCTGACCTGAGCGCCGCGGTGCAGCTCCGCTGGATGGAGTTCTATCTGCCGCTCGCCGTGTACGCGGCCAGTTCGGTACTGCTCGTACGGGCATGGCGGCGCGACGGCCCGCCGGCGCGCGATTGCGGGCGCTTCTGGCTGCGGGCCTTGCTGCTCGGGCTCGGCATCCTCCTCTTCAGTCAGGCGCTGAGCCGCGATGACGAGGCGCACACGCTGCCCACCGTGCTCTCTGCGAGCCTGCTGGCGACGGACCTGTTCCAGCAGGCGCACGCGTGCGCGCGGCGCCTGCCGCGGCGCTTATTGCTCTACGTCGCCCTCTCCTGGATCGTCTTGCTCTACGTGGCGCAGCCGGTCGCGGAGCTGGCCCACGCGGCGCCATACGCTGCCGCCCGCTGCGAGAGCGCCGTGCCCCGCGCCGCCTGCGTCGCCCTCGACCCCGATCAGCTACGGGCGATCCGCTTCGTCCAGCAGATCATCCCAGCCGACGCCGCGATCTTCGTCGGCAATGTGCGCCACGACGCCGTCTCGCTCAACGACGTAGCCTTCTATTTCCTCGCCGACCGCCGCAGCCCGACGCGCTACAGCGTCTTCGACCCGGGCGTGATTACTACCGCCCGCGTCCAACAAGCGGTGGTGAACGACATCAGCCGGGCAGGGGTGAAGGTGGTGGTGCTGGTAGACGCACCGCTGCGGCCGGAGCCGAACGGCAGCGCCCGCAGCAGCGGCGTGACGATTCTCGACCAGGCGCTGCGCGAGACCTTCCGCCCCGTCTTCGCGTCCGGACCCTACAGCATCTGGCAAAAACAGTAAGCCGCGGGGCTCGGCCCTCATCCTCTCCTATCTCCTTCCCCAATAATGCGGGGAGGGAGACGATCGTGCAGTGAGCGTGGCGTGGCCGGTGCGGCTAACCCTGCTGCACTGTGCATCGCTCGTCGATCGGCACGGTTAACTCGCAACCGCCGTGGAACGCTTCACGCAGGACCGCCCCTGCTCTCCCATACTGCTCGTCTCAGGCAGCGGATCTCCCAAACCTCGTGTGTATGGGAGAGCAGGGGACGGGGGTGCTCTGAAATACCCCGCTCAGGCGGCGGGGGTGACGGTCACGGCATAGCCGAGATCCTCCAGCCGGCGCACGAGGCGCTGCTTGGTCCGTTCTTGGTCGCGTGGCGTAACGTAGTAGCTAGTCAGCGAGGGTCTGTCGGTTATGGCAAGCGTCTGGCATGCTGAAC
>CALFMN010000114.1 GCA_937879875.1 uncultured Chloroflexota bacterium
CTGCCGGCGCCGGCCGGAGAGGACCACCGTTGACGGAGCGTATGACCTGCACGGCGACGAAACGCAATGGGCGCCCCTGTACGGGCCGTGCTCTGGCGTCTTCCACCGAGCAACGCTGTTTCGCGCATGACAGCGCACGGCAAGCGGCGCTTGCGGCGTCGCGCGCGGCCGGCGGGCGCGGGCGCAGCACGGCGTCGCGGATGGCGAAGGCGCTGCCGCCGGAGCTGCGCGGGCTGGTGGGCCGGCTGTCCGGCTGGCTGGGCGACGTGGAGGCCGGCACACTTGCGCCGCAACAGGCGGGGGCGCTGTCGGCGCTCTGCGGCCGGCTGCTGGACCTGTGCAAGCTGGCGCACGAACTCGGCCAGTCTGCCGAGCTTGAGGCCCGGTTGACGGAGCTTGAGCGGCGGCTTGCCGAGCCGCCGGCCGTGCGGGGCGGGCGCTGGTGAAGCGGCGGTGATGCAGGGAGGAGGCCATGACCCACGCACGCAACGGCGCGCTCCTGCGGCGGCTGGCCGCGCTGGAAGGGCGTGCGGGCCACGCGGGGGACTGTGCCACCTGTGGTGGGCGGCACACGGGCGAGCGCATCCCGCTGGCCGTGGTGGATGCGCTGCTCGCCGGCAGCCCTCCCCCGCTGCTGTGCGCCTGTGCGGGCTGCTGCCCGGCTCTGGCCACCGCCGCGGGCTGGTCCGGTACGCCGCTCGATATGAGGATGCCATCATGACTGCTGGCGCGGCCACCGCTCGGCTTGACTGGCGGAGGCACATCCACGGCAAATGTCCCATCCGTGACACATCCAACCGCGCCCGCGCGGCAGGCCCATCCAGGGCAAATGTCGTATCCGTGACGTATCCAATCGCGCCCGCGCGGGGGCGGGCTGTGGGCGTGATCCATGCGAGCGAGGAAGGCGACTCGCTTACTCAGCGCGCGTAGAGGCGCCGGCCTGCGCCGCGTCCGCGATGGGCAACTGGTGCTGGCGGCGGTAGTAGGCGCGGGTGGCGCAGGCGTTCGAGCAATAGCGGCGCTTGGCGATGCCTTCGATGGGCTTGCCGCACACGGCGCACTGCCCTGCGACGATGCGCCGCCGGGCGGCCAGGGCACGCGCTGATTCGGTTGCGGACGGAAGATCACTCATAGCCCCAGCATACCAGCCACGCTGAGCATAGCGCAATTCTGTGATACATCTGCAAGCTCAAACGCCTTACATACACTGAATATAGCGCTATAATCAGTATGTCAGACAGGACAGCGGCCCGGCGAGTGGTAGGACACCCGCCGGGCCAACGAGAGGAAGGGTACTGTGACTACCGCATCCCCCCGGCGCCAGTCTAGCGCGAAGGTCGCCAAACTCCATCAGCACCCGGACAGCGGCGCCATCCACGCGCTCAGCTCAAACGGTGTCGCTCGCTACGCCGTGACGCTGGGCGACACGCCCGCCTGCACCTGCATCGGCTTCAGCCAGTACGGCCATTGCTACCATCTCGCCGGAGTCTGCATGAACCCGACACCCGAAACGCCCTTCTACGACGCGCAGCGGGGGGGCTACCGCCCGCTGCCGCCCCGCCTTCCCGCACGCTACGCCCTGGCGCTGCCCGCCCTTGCCAGCTACACCGCGCGCACGTTGGGCCGGGCTGACCCCCACGGCCGCCGCGATTCCGCCGGCCGCTGGTATCCGGCGGAATCCGAGCGCCGGCCCTGCTGTGACCGCGTGCGCAGCCCGTCGCGGCGCTTCCCGTACAGTCTCGTGAACCACTGCCGCACCGCCGGCCACTGCGCCGCCCTGCATGACGTGTCGCCGAAGCTTTTGCGCGGCCTGCTGGCGAGCGTCGTGCGCTACTACACGCCCACGGGCAGCGCGCCGGACCTGTGCCCGGTCTGCGGCGCGAGCTGGGCCTGTGCGCATCGCCCCTGGAGCCCGCCGGCTGGCATGAAGGAGATCGCCCCGGACTCCGAGACGCTATCTGAGCGTGACCCGGACTGGCGCAACCGGCCGGGCGGCAGCGTGCATGACGCGGCGGGCGGCTATCAGGCGGCGTGACGGCAGCAGAATCACCGTACAGCGCGCCTACGCGCGCACTTCGAGCCAGAAAGGGAACGACGATGGCGAAGGCGAACGGCAAAGGGCGGCGGGCAGGGAACACGGAAGGCAGTCTGTACAAGCGCGAGAGTGACGGCAAATGGTGCGCGGCGCTGAAGCTGCCCGATGGGACGCGAAGGGTGTTCTACGGGCGCACGCGTCACGACGCCGCGGAGCGCCTGCACGAGGCAAAGGAAAACGTCAAGAAGGCGCTGCCCGTGGCCGCTTCACGGGAGACGTTGGCGCGGTTCCTTGAACGCTGGCTGCGCGACGTGGTGACGCCGAAAGCCCGCGCCAGCACGCTCGTACACTACCGCGGCGACGTGGAACGGCATATCGTGCCCGCGCTGGGCAATCTGAAGCTGTCAGAGCTGACCGTCGCGCGCCTGCAGGCGTGGATTACGGAGCTGTCCGCGGGCGGTATCGGCGCCCGCACCGTCGGCCACTGCCGGGCCGTGCTGCGCGTGGCGCTCCGGCAGGCGTGGCGGGAGGGCTTGATCGGCCAGAACCCGGCGGCGCTGGTGACGGTGCCCCGCCACACGCCGCCGGCGGTGGCCCCGCTGTCGCCGGCCGCCGCCCGCGCCATCATCGCCGCCTTTGCCGGGCACGAGTACGAGGCGCTGGTAATCGTCGCGCTGGCGACGGGGCTGCGTGCCGGCGAGTTGCTGGGCCTGAGCTGGGACGCAACCGACCCCGACGCCGGCACGCTGCGCGTCGAGCGGCAGTTGCAGCGCGTGGCCGGCGCCTACGAGCTGGTCGAACCGAAGACGGAGCGCAGCCGGCGCACACTGGTGCTGCCACCCGTCGCCGTGGAGGCGCTGCGCCGCCAGCGGGTGCGGCAGGCCGAAGCGCGGCTGTACGCCGGCGCCGGCTGGCAGGATTGGGGGCTGGTGTTCACGACGGCCGCGGGCGCGCCGATCCACGGTTCGACGCTCACGCACCGCTTTCAGGCGCGGCTTGCCGCGGCTGGCCTTGACCGCATTCGCTGGCACGACCTGCGCCACGGCTGCGCCGCGCTCTTGCTTGCCGACGGCACCAGTCTGCGCGTGGTGATGGAACAGCTCGGTCACAGCCAGATCGCGGTCACCGCGAACATCTACGCGCACGTCGTGCCGGCGCTGCTTGCAGACGCGGCGAACACGCTTGACCGGGCGCTCGGCGGCGGCGACGCGGCGGCCGTGTAGCACAGCGGCGCGGGCTGCTACACGGATTGCTACATTTGGGACGGATGCGAAGCAGAAACCCCGCCAAACGGCGGGGTTTTACGCGTGAATTCGGGTGCCCCCGGTAGGACTCGAACCTACAACCAATTGATTAAGAGTCAACTGCTCTGCCAATTGAGCTACGGAGGCGCGGCTGGCAAGCATACCCACTCTGCATACCTTACCCAAAGCCCGCAGATCGTTCAAGAAGCGCCGCGTGCCGTCACCAGCGCCAGCCTACGCCGGTCTGCCGAGCAAGAGATAGAGCAGGGCGCCCGCCACCAGGTACTTCATGCGGGCCTGCTCGAAGACACGCACCCGCGGGTCGGCGCTGAAGCGCTCGGGCAGTTCCTCCGCTACGCCTTGCCCCGCGCCGATATTGCGCGGCAGCGGATGCATGATCGCCGCGTCTGGGCGTATGGCGGAGAGCACCTCGTCGGTAAGAATGAAGACGCCCGGCTCCTCGCCGGCCGGCAGATACCGCTCGGCCATGCCGAGGTGCAGATTGTTCGCCTGCGCGAAGTAAATCGCGTCGGCGCTCGGCGCGACGCCGCGCAGATCGATGACGCGCGTGGCAGCGACACCGTTCGCTTCCAGATAGGCGGCAAGCTCCTCAAACAGTGCTCCAAGCGCAGGCCGCACGACGAGGCTGATGCGCAGATCGCGGCCCACTCGTCCGAGCAGCATCGCCAGCGACTGCACGACGACGAGCGAAGCGCCGTCGCCGGGCACGATCGCGACGTGCAGATCATCGATGCGGCCAAGCGCGCGTTGAATCGTGGCGAGGTCGGCCAGCGCCTGGGTCGGATGCTGGGCGCTGCCGAGCGCCGCGCGATGGGCCGGCTCGCCGGCGTTGATCACCGGGACGCGCGAGACCGCGGCGGCCCGCTCGGCGCCTCCTGCGGCGGCCGCGCGCACGACGATTGCGGCGTAGTCCAGACCGTTGAGGATACGCACTTCGTCCTCGATGCTCTGCCGGCGGCCCTCGGCGGCGAAGGCGTTCTCGAAGTCGGCCTGTTCGTGCCCACCCCCAAGCCGCTTGATCGCACGCGAGAAAGCGAGACGCGTGAGGAAACTCGGCTGCTGAAAGAGGTGGAAGATCTCGGCGCCGTCGAGGGCGTCTGCCGGCCAGTTCTGCTCGAAGCGAGCGATCGTCGGCAGCAACTCTTCGAGAATCCACGTCCGCTCGAACTGCTCTACCCGCAGGATGTGCCGCATCTGCATTGGCTCGACTCCTCGGCCGTGGCGCCCGTGTAAAGGGGCGGCCACCAGGCCGCCCCACTATCACCTGTTACCTGTGGCCTGTCACTTAGCCGCGCGGCAGCCCCAGGCCGCGCGTCGCGATCAGGTTGCGCTGGATCTCGTTGGTGCCGGAGAAGATGCTCGTCGGCACGGAGGTCAGATAACCTTCCGGCAGCTCGCCGGAAAGCGGCGCCCGCGGCTCTTCGGGCACGAGTTGACCGGGCAGGCCGACCATGTTGACGCCGTAGCGGTAGATGCGCTGGCCCAGCTCCGACTGAAAGATCTTGATCACCGATGCTTCGTAATTCGGGTGCCGGCCCTTCGCCTGCATGTCGCCGATGCGGTAGCCGAGGTACTTGCAGACGTTGTTCTCGATCACCAGGTTGGCCAGGCCGAGGCGATGGCGCTCGCGCTTCTCCGCCGGCTGGTTTTTCAGCCACGCCGTCAGCTTCTCCAGCGTGCGGCGCTGTGCCGCCGTACCGCCGATGCCCGATCGCTCGAAGTCGAGCAGCGTCATGCCGACGTACCAGCCACGGTTCTCCTCGCCGATGAGGTTCTTGCGCGGAATGCGCACGTCTTCAAAGAAGACCTCGTTGAAATGATGCCGGTTCGCCATGTTGATCAGCGGGCGCACCTGCACGCCCGGCGTATTTTTGATGTCGAGCAGCAAGAACGAGATGCCGCGGTGCTTGGGCGCGTCCGGATCGGTGCGAGCCAGCAAGAACATCCAGTTGGCTCGATGGCCGCCTGAAGTCCAGATCTTCTGCCCGTTGACCACATAGTCGTCGCCGTCACGCGCGGCCCGCGTCTGCAAGGAGGCGAGGTCCGAGCCGGCGCCCGGCTCCGAGTAGCCCTGGCACCAGATCGCCTCGCCGCTGGTGATGCGCGGCAAGTGCTCCCGCTTCTGCTCCTCGGAGCCATGCACGATCAGCGTCGGGCCGATCATGCCCACGCCGAAGCCGCGCGTGCCTGTGTCCGGCGCGCCGGCGTAGCCGAACTCCTCGTTGAAGACCATCTGCTCGTAGATCGAGGCGCCGAGGCCGCCGTACTCTTTCGGCCAGGCCGGCGCGATCCAGCCGCGCTTGCCCAGTTCGGTGTTAAAGCGCTGCGCGGCGGCGAACGCCTCGTCGTTGCGGGCGCCCATCGAACCGCCGTTCTCATTGTCTTTGGGCATACTCTGCTTGAGGAAGGCCTGCACCTCGGAGCGCAGGGCCTCCTCTTTTTCGCCAAACTTCAATTCCAAGTGGTCCGTCCTTCGTCGATGCGTGGACGCGGGGCACCCAAACGCGGGGTCGGCCGCTTTCGCTGGCCGCCGCGCCGATACACGATTACCATACGTTTGCGAAGGGCAAACGGACAAGCGGAGGCAGCGATGATCGCCACTACGTCGTTGGAAGCGGGCCTGCGGCGCCTGGCGGGAGAGGCCGCGGCCGCAGGCAGCGAGGCGGGCCTCGCTGCGCTGCATATCGAGCGACGCGAGCGCGCCGCGGTCGAAGGCGACCGCCAGTTCGCCTCGTGCAGCGTATTCAAGGTGCCCGTGCTGGTCGAGGCGTTCCGTCAGGCTGCCGCCGGCGAATTTTCATTGCTCAACCGCTGGCAGCTCAGCGAGGACGACAAGACCGTGGGCAGCGGCGTGCTGCAACTGCTCGACGCCAATCTCGCGCCCACCGTGCACGACCTGCTCACGCTGATGATCGTGATCAGCGACAACACCGCCGCGGACATTCTCGTGCGCCGGCTCGGCGCCGAGCGCATCACGCGGACGGTGCGGGAGCTGGGTCTGCGCAACACCTGGGTCAGCGCCACCTGCCGCCGGCTGTTCGAGCTGATGGATCTGCCGCGCGATCCACGGCTCACGCCGGCGCAGCGGGCCCGCGTCTGGAAGGCGCACCCGACCGATCCGGACAGCGCGGCGTATCATGCCAGCGCTGAGAACGACGTCACCAGCGCAAACGACATGGTGGATCTGTTCGCCGCGATTCAGACGGGCGCCGGCATGGAGTGCATCGGCCTGGGACAGGCGGAGTGCGAGCCGATGCTCGCCATCCTGCTGCGCCAGCAGCCCAACGACCGGCTGCCGCGCTACCTGCCCGGCACGCTCGACTTCGCGCACAAAACCGGCTCACTGAGCGGCCCGTGGGAGATCCACAACGATGCCGGCGTGTTGACGTTGGAGAACGGCGAGCATCTCGCGATCGCCGCCTTCACCCGCGCCCGTGTGCCCGAGGGCGCCGGCCCGCGCGAGCTTTCGGCCCTCCGCCGCCGCCTCGACGACCTGATCGCGGAAACCGCCCGCGCCGCTTACGAGCACTGGGCGGCATAGCGCGCTTGTCAGAGAACGTTCCAACACTCTGTACGCTGGTGCACCGCAGGAGTGGCCCTACAGCCAAGGGAAGCAACGATGACGTCCGGCGAAGCGATCCGCGCTGCTCTCATAAGCTTGGCATCAAAGGGAATCAGCGCCGAGCCGCCTGTGCCAGATCACCCGCTTATCGGCTTTCACATGCGTTCTGGCAGATCGTTCTGGATGAATGAGCACGGCCAGCGCGAGTTGGACGCTCTCGTTCGCGAGATCCGGTCAGACCGAGCGGTAGCGGCGGGCGTGAGTGCCGACGAACTCTGGGGGGAACTCCTCAATCGGATCCCCGCCGTCGCCGACGCGGATGACCCTTTCCGCACTGGTGACGAACAAGCGGAGTCGCTCTGCACCTGGCTCCGTGCTGGCGCGATCGAGTGGCAGGTCGTCGTACCCGTCCCCGGCTTGACCCTTCCCACAGACGATTCGATCACGCTTGCCGGCTTCAAAATCGGAGCGCTTACTGCTGAGGAACTGACCGCCATTCGCGCTGCATCGGTGTACGCAGCGACATCCGCCGCATCCGATCAGCGTATGCGTGCTGCGGATCAGGTGTCCCAGGAGATGACCGAAAACATCCTGAGCTCAGCAGCCTGCTGGGGCACTGGGACTGTCGTGAGCCAGGAAGGGTCAGCTCTCTGGGTGGCCAAGGAACGAATCCTCCTGGCGTGCGACATCCTGCGCACATTCGCGCTACCGCTCGGTATCGATCCCGACCAGTCGCTCCTCGGCCAGTATCGCTCCACAGCGCAGCACAACCAGATATACTTTCGGGAGAACGGAGCAGTCACTCATCAATTCAGCGTCGCGGATGGTCGGCTAGCGTATGACCTAATACTACAGCAGCACTTGCTGTAGACGCGGTGATCGGAGGCGTCACTCACGCTCAAGGGCACTGCACGAGGAGCGGAGCTGCCGACGGGCTCAGGCGTGAGCGGGCGGCAGCCGGCGAGAACTGCGGCTGTAGTACTAAGCGGTCAGCGACTTCACCAGCTGCGAGCAGACCCAGCGTTTCAAAGAGCTCAGGCGGTAGCCTCCGTGTCATCCGCCAACGAAGTCGAACACAAGCTGCTGCTTGCCATGATGCAGTTTGGTGCGGCATCACGGGCGGAAAGCGCCACCGAGAAGCTACCAGCATACCTGACCGTCCTCGAAACCCTCTTGGCTCGCGAGGAAGGCGAAACCAATAAGCGACCGGAGAAGATTGCACGGCGTCTATCGACCTCGGACGATACGGCGAATCGAGCCAATCTTGAAGAGCGCCTGACACACCTGTACGACTTGAGACGCAGGCCGGTACATTTCGGCTACCGGACGTTCCGTGGCGTGGAGGTGATACCGGAGTACGCAGTCGAGCAGAGCAAGATCCTGTCGTATCTAGCGATTCGGCTCGTGCTCGATGCCGATTCAAACCTTCAAACCCACGATGCGTTACTTGCGCGGCTGGATGCCAAGGCTTTAGGTCGATGAGACGAAGGTGCGCCGGGCGTGCCGGAACGTGGGCCTGAGTCAACCGCAGAATGTATCGGGGTTTCCAAGTGACTGTGTGCAAAACTCTGGTCGTGACGGCCACTGACCGAGGCCGATCGGCTTTCTCAAGGTGTGTCATCGCCTCGGTCATCTGGGCATGGAGCACCGGCCGGTATCAGAAACGTCCAACAGACGGTTTCGGAGACCACCTGAGACCGCGGTGCTACGCTCGCGCTTGGTGCTTGGCGCCGTCGGTTGGTTCTGAAGCCATGTCTTAGGCCGTTGGGCGAACGTCGTCCAGGAACACGGCGTCCACGCCCAGCCGCGCGGCCCGCAGCAGTTGGCGCTCGTGGCGCAGACCCCAGGCAAAGAGCCGCAAGCCGCTGTCGTGGGCGATCTGCGCCGTCGCGCCGTGAATGAGACGGTGATGGAGATTGACGGCATCAACGCCCGCCGCGGCACAGCGCGCGGCCACCCGCCGAAAGAGCAGCAGCGGCACGCCGAACATGGTCGCGTAGACGAGGCGCAGCTCGGGCCAGCGCCGCCGCCAAGCGGCCATGCGCGGCAGCCGCCAGTAGGTTAACCAGAGGCGGTCAAGCGCACCATAGCGGCAAGCGAGCTTCACGACCGCGCCGGCTGCCTCCGGTGCGGACATGTCGAGCGCCAGATCGAAGCCATTGCCGAGCCGCTGCCAGAGCTGTTCCAGCGACGGAATTTGACCGGGCAGCTCATCCCGACGCAGCGCGTTGATCGGCCGGCCGCGCACCCGGCCGGCGCCGTGCAACAACACCGGAACGCCGTCGGCCGTCAGCCAGACATCGCTCTCCAGCCCCTCGGCGCCCGCTCGCACGGCCGCTGCAAACGCGGCGAGCGTGTTCTCGCGCTGCGGCGGCACCGGCGCACCGCGGTGGGCGAAGCGCAGCAGGGGCCGATCGATCTCCGCATACGCCGCCGGCGAAGGGGGCAGCAGACGAGCGGATTCCGGCATACCATGAGTCCCAGAGGCCGAAGGCAAAGCAATGGCTGACGGCCCATTCCATCCAGCATAGACGCGGAGGTCTGGCAGCGCATGAGCGATCGGCGTATCGAAACCAACCAGGACCTGGCCGAGCTGCTGCGCGACGTCGCGGTGGCCTACAAGATTCGCGGCCTCAACCGCTTCGAGTCGCAGGCCTACGACAACGCCGCCGCCGGTGTCGAACACGCCACACGCAACGCGCGTGAGCTCTGGCAGCAGGACGCCATGAGCGAGATCCCAGGCGTCGGCAAGGGCATCGCCGGCTATCTCGACGAGCTGTTCCGCAGCGGGCACGTCCGGCACTTCGACGAACTGTTCAGCGGCATCCCCGAGGCCGTGTTTGATCTGGTCAAGCTTCCCGGTGTGGGACCGGCCACGGCGCAGAAGCTGGCCGAGGCCGGCGTCGAGGATCTGCGCGACCTGGAGATGAAGTTGGCGAGCGGCGGCCTGTCCGGCAAGGGCTTTTCGGCCAAGGCGCTCGAAAAGCTCGGCAGCGGGCTGGGCGAGCTGCAGCGGCGTTCCAGCCGCATGCTGCTGCCGGCCGCCGAGCAACTGGCACAAGAGCTGCTGGACCATCTGCATGGATCCGGCCTCGCGGTCGCGGCCGACGCAGCCGGCAGCCTGCGCCGCCGCGTCGCCACGGTCGGCGACCTCGACCTCGCGGCCGCCACCGAGCAGCCCGCGGCGCTGATCGCGCGCTTCAGCGAGTCGCCCGGCGTCGCGCGGGTGATCGAATCCGGACCCTCCGCGGCCAGCGTGATGCTGCACAGCGGCGTGCGCGTCGATCTGCTCACCAGCCCGCCGCACAACTACGGCGCCCTGCTGCATCACTTCACCGGCTCCAAGCAGCACAATATCCATCTGCGCCAGATCGCCCGCCAGCGCGGCCTCTCGATCTCCGAGCTGGGTGTGCTGCGCCTGGCGGACGGCGTCGTGCTTCCGGCCGCCACCGAGGACGAGGTCTACGCCCTGCTGGAGATGCAGACGCCGCCGCCGGAGCTGCGCGAGGATGCCGGCGAGATCGAGGCCGCGCTTGCGCAGCGGCTGCCGAAGCTGATCGAGACCGCCGCGATTCGCGGCGATTGTCACACGCACACGCGCTGGAGCGACGGCACCAACAGCCTCACCGAGATGGTCGCGGCCTGCCGCGCCCTCGGCCGCTCCTATATGGCGATCACGGATCACTCCTACCCCAACCTCGACTTCGCCGCGCGCTCGCGCGAGCTGGACGCGCTGCGCGCCGCGGAGCCGGGCATCCGCCTGATCGACGGCCTCGAAGTGAATATCACCTCGGAGGGGGGCTTGCAGGTGCCAGACGAGATTCTCGGCCGGCACGAGTACTGCATCGGCTCGATTCACAGCAGCTTCCGCCAGCCGCGCGAGGTGATGACGGGCCGGCTGCTCGCGGCGCTGGCCAGCCCCTACATCAACGGCATCGCCCATCCCACCGGCCGCCTGATCAACCAGCGCGAAGGCATCGATGCCGACTGGAACGCGGTCATGGACGCCTGCCTGCGTTATGACAAGTTTTTGGAGATCGACGGCTGGCCCGACCGGCTCGACCTGCCGGACGGCCTGGTGCGCGAGGCGGTGCGCCGCGGCGTGAAGCTGGTGATCGACAGCGACGCCCACGCGACGGACCAGCTGCCCGCGCTGCGCTACGGCGTCGACGCCGCGCGCAGAGGTTGGGCAAGCGCCGCGAACGTGCTGAATACGCTGCCCTACGACGACTTCGTGCGCGAGGCGCACGTACGGCTGCGCGGCTGAGCTGTCACGCAGCGCCGGCTATCGTTCCGGCTGCTCGACGCCCCGCACGAGTGGCTGCGGCGAACGCAGCCGTTCCGCGGCCCAGATGGTTGCCGCCGTGCGCAGTTTGTACGCCTTCGACGTCGCGGCGCGCTGTGCGAAGACGTCGTAACCGTTGCGCTCGATCCGTTCGAGGATCGCCGCGTACAGCCGGCCGGCCAGCCGCACGGGGTAGCGGGCGAATCCGGGCAGGGCGGGAATGCCCAGTTCCGCCCGGCGGTAGATCGCGCGGTTGCGGCTGATCTCAAAGCGCATCAGATCGCGGAACGGTTCGCTGACGACGCGCCGAGCCAGTTCGTCCTCGCCATAGCCGAAGCGGCGCAAATCTTCGAGCGGCAGGTAGATGCGGCCGCGCTCACGGTAGTCTTCGCCGATGTCGCGCAGGAAGTTGGTGAGCTGCATCGCCAGGCCGAGATCGGCGGCGTAGGGCAGCGCCGCCGGGTCGTTCATGCCCACGATCGCGCAGATCATCAGGCCGATCACCGAGGCGCTGCCGTGCGTGTAGCGGCACAGCTCGTCGAAGGTTGCATAACGGCAGATGGAGACGTCCATCAGCATTGAGTCGAGAAAGGCGAGCGGCAGCTCGCGCGGAATCTGATGCCGCCGCGCCGTGTCGATGAAGGCGCGCATTATTGGATGCTCGGCGGGCTCGCCGTCCAGCGCCCGCACGAACTGCTCGCGCCAGGCCAGCAGGTTGCGCCGCTGCGCGGCCTCGTCGCGTTCGCCGTCACGCGGGTTGTCGACCAGCTCATCCGGGACGCGGACGAAGCCGTACAGGCCGAAGATGCTGCGGCGGATCGGCGGGGGAAAGAAGCGTGCGGAGAAGTAATAGGTCGTACCGTGCTGTTTCGTCAGCTCCCGGCAGGTCTCGTAGCAGGCATCCAGATCATCGGTCTGGGCGATCATCGGACTCCGCCTCTCGCCGTCCGTGGCGATGGGTGCTCTTGCCCTTGTTCCCGTGCGATCCGCTCCGCGACCAGGCGGGCGCCGATCATCACCAGCGGCACACCCGTGCCAGGCCGCGTGCTGGCGCCGACGAAGTACAGGTTCGGCAGCGCCCGCGAACGGTTGTCTGGCCGGAACCAGCCGACCTGGCGCAAGCCGTGCGCCAACCCGAAGGCTGCACCGTGGTGCAGATTATATGCCTCGCGCCAGTCCTCTGGCGTGCGCTCCCGGCAGACGTCGATCCGCGAGCGCAAGTCGCTCATCCCTGCCCGCGTCTCCAGCAGCGTCAACACGCGCTCGCGGAAAGCCGCCCCCTCCCGCGCCCAGTTCACGCGCGGCGATTCGGCCGGCACCGGCGTCAGCACCAGCACACTCGAACAGCCCGACGGCGCGTACGCCGGGTCGCTGACCGACGGGACGCACACGTAAAACGCCGGATCATCGGGCAGGCGGCGCTCGCCGAAGATCTGATCGAGCGTGCGCTTGTAGTCGCGGCCGAGAAAGAAATTGTGATGCAGCAGGTGCGGATACGCGCCGCGCACGCCGAGATAGAGCATGTGTGCGGAGCAGGTGTAGCTGAAGCGCTCGATCCGCTCCGCGCTGAAGTCCTTTGGCGCGTCCTCCGGCAGCAGATGACGATATGTATACGGCAAGTCGGCGTTGGCGAGCACGACGTCGGCCGCGACGAAGCCCGCCGTCGTCTCCACGCCGCGGACGCGCCCGCCGCGCGCCGCGATCCGCGTCACGGTCACCCCGGTGCGCAGCTCTACGCCCTCCGCAACGGCCACCCGCTCCAGCGCCCGCGCCAGCGCGTACATGCCGCCCTCGGGAAACCAGATACCGTCTTCGACCAGCTCGGCATACGGCAGCAAGGTGTAGACCGCCGGCGCGTGATAGGGCGAGAGGCCGAGATAGATCGTTTGCAGGCTGAACGCCTGGCGCAGCGCCTCGCTCTTGAAGTAGCGCGAGACGTGGCGCCAGTAGTTTGCCGCGGCGCCCGTGCGCGCCAGAAAGCAGGCGTTCGCCGGCGAGAAGAACTCAGCCGCCGTTTCGAAGCCGCGCTCGACGAACTCCCGGCGGCCCAGCCGGTACTTTTGCGACGCGTCGGCCAGAAAGCGCAGCAGGTTCGGACCGACGCCCGGCTCGAAGCGCTCGGCGTCGCGTACCAGCGCATCGATGCGGCTGGTCAGATCCAGCGTGCGGCCGTCGCCGAAGCGGATGCGATAGTTCGGATCGAGCCGGCGCAGCGGCAGCTCGTCTTCGAGCCGGCGGCCGAAGGTGCGGAAGAACTCCCGGTAGACATCGCTCATCAGCAGCAGCGTGGGGCCGCTGTCCCAGCGGTAGCCGGCCTGCTCGATCAGGCCCAGCCGCCCACCGATCTGCGCGTTCTTCTCGAGCACCGTGACGGCGAAGCCGGCGTGCTGCAACCGGGCCGCGGCGCTGAAACCGCCCACGCCCGCGCCGATCACGACCACGTGCCTGCGCCCGCCCAAGCGTTGCCCCATCGCCGCCGCCGTCCGGACGCCGGCCGCAGCGCCATCGTACGCTCCTACGCAGGCGAGCGGCCGGCGGATCGCCGCGCGGCGGTCGGCCCTCACCCCCGTCCCCTCTCCCAATCCTGGGCGAGGGGCGATCGTGCGCAGCACGACTCAGCCTGCGCCAGGTTAACCGCACCGGCTACGGAACGTACTATGCTGGATCGTCTCCTTCCCCCAATCCTGGCGGGAAGGAGAGACGAGAGGATGAGGGTCGACCGCCATACTCCTTCTGGATCGCCGCAGCAGAGTGCGTACTTGACGGGGGGGGGGCGGTTAGGTTTTCGCAAGATGGGAAGGCATCGCCCGGCGATTCCGCGGAGCGCTCGACCCGCCCGCGAGCGATCCAATCTGCACGACGGTGGCGGCAGTGCGCGCGAAGACCGAGCTGGACGATGTCGTGATCACCGACGAACTGGAGCGGCGACCCGCGCGCCCGCCGAACCTCGCGGCCGAAAACGCGGCGCTGCATGCGCTGGCCACGCAGCTTGGCGGAGCGCCGCGGCGCCTGCTCGACGCCCTGGTGGCCGTCGCCCGTGACGTCTGCCGCGCGGGCAGCGCCGGCGTGAGCGTTGCGGCCACGTTGCCGGCCGGCGAGCAGGTCTACCGCTGGGAGGCCGTCGCGGGCGCCTGGGCGGGCTACGCCGGCAGGACGACGCCCGCCGAGCGCAGCCCCTCCGGGATCAGTCACGCGCGCGGGGCGCCCCAGCTCTACCGCGAACCGGACCGCATCTTCGCCCAGGTCGGCGAGGTCAGCCCCCGCCCGTTCGAGGTCTTGCTGATCCCGTTGCCCGCTGCCGACGCTCCGCCGGGCACGCTGTGGGTCGTCGCGCATGATGCTCGGCAGCAGTTCGACGCCGAAGACGTACGCCTGCTCAGCAGTCTGGCCGGCTTCACCACCGCGGCGTTGCGCGCCATGTACCTCAACGAGAGCCGGCGCGACGCGGAACAGCGCGCCGCCGCCCTCGAGGCGCTCGACCGGCTGAAGGACGATCTGCTGGCCGGCGTCAGCCACGACCTCAAGAACCCGCTGG
This sequence comes from uncultured Chloroflexota bacterium, assembly GCA_937879875.1. Classification (GTDB taxonomy): domain Bacteria; phylum Chloroflexota; class Dehalococcoidia; order CAUJGQ01; family CAUJGQ01; genus CALFMN01. The sequence continues at coordinate 14,683 of CALFMN010000114.1, forward strand.
CCTCGATCAAGGGCTATGCGCAATTCCTGCAGCGCACGATCCGCACGCCGGCGCCCGACCTGGAGAAGATCGCCCGCGGCCTGCAGGTGATCGACGCGCAGACCGTGGCCATGACCCGCATGCTGAACGGACTGCTCGATGCGGCGCGCATCCAGGCCGGAGCCTTCGTGCCGCGCAGCGAACCGTGCGACCTCGAAGCGTGTTTGGCGAGCGCCCTGGCGTCCCTCACACCGGAGGAGCGGGAGCGGATCGATCTCAACGTGCATGGCCGCGCGCTGACCGGGAACTGGGAGTCGGAGAAGATCGTCGAGCTGCTGGACAACCTGCTGGGCAACGCCCTGAAATACAGCCCGGCCGGCGGGCGGGTGCGCATCGAGGCCGAGCGCCACGGCGGCGAGATCATGGTCGCCGTCAGCGACGCGGGCATGGGCATCCTGGCTGCGGAGTTGCCGGGGCTGTTTGAGCGCTTTCACCGCACGCCGCAGGCCCAGGCCAGCGGCCTGCCCGGCACCGGTTTGGGCCTGTTCATCTGCCGCGGCATCGTCGAGGCGCACGGCGGCCGCATCTGGGCCGAATCGCCCGGCGAGGGCCAGGGCACGACCTTCCGCTTCACCCTGCCGCAGACCCCGCTGCCCGCCGGCGCTGGAGGGCCGCGCGGGGCACCTATCCCTGACGGCTAGCGCCGTCGGTCGTTTGAAGTCTCCGACGGTTGCGCTGCGCTCTGGCCCGACACAGGAAGGGTGGAGTGCGCGGAGAGCGAGGAGAACCGGGGAGTATGGACGACCAGCCCGCCACCGTCTCAAGCCGATTGGAACGCTCCAAGAGTCCCTTACCCGCCTCGGGAAGGGACAGCTTTGCCGTCAGGCAAAGCAGGGTTAGGCGCCCCGCGTGGCCGCCGCAGCCGCGACCGTGAACGGGCCCTGCCGGTAAACAACCGGTAAGCGAAGGAGGAGGTATGGCGGAGAGTGACCGCCCGGTGGCCCACTGGATCGAGACGGGCGTGCCGGAGTTGGACCGCGTGCTGGGCGGCGGGCTGCTGCAGGGGTCGCTGGCGATGGTGATCGGCTCGCCGGGCGCCGGCAAGACAGTCATGGCGCAGCAGATCGCCTTCCATTACGCGGCACGCGGGCACGCCACGCTGTTCCTCACCGGCTTCTCCGAGCCGCACGACAAGCTGCTCAGCCACAGCCGCTCGCTGACGTTCTTCAGGGAAGAGCTGGTCGGCGACAAGATCCAGTTTGCCAGCCTGCTGGGGCTGCTGCGCGAAGGCGCGACGGAGACCGAGAACGCGATCGTCGATACGGCCCGCGCACAGTCCGCCTCGCTGGTGATCATCGACGGCTTCCGCGGCATCCGCCGCCTGCTGCGCGACGACCAGGCCGTGGCCTCGTTCCTCTACTCACTCGGCGCAAAGCTCGCGATGACGGGCGCGACCACCCTCCTCTGCCTCGAGGGCGACCCCGACGAGGCCGGCCGCTACCCGGAGATTACGGTCTGCGATGTGATCCTGGCGCTGCGCCGCGAACTGCGCGATTCGCGCGAGCGCAAGCTGCTGCAGGTGGTCAAGGCGCGCGGCTCCTCGCCGCTGCACGGGCTGCACCTCTACACCATCACCGGCGACGGCATCTCGGTCTTCCCCCGCTTCGAATCGACCGTTTCGGCGAGCAGCTCGGCGTGGACGCCGGGGCGCGCCGCCTTCGGCATCGACCAATTCGACGCGATGTTGCAGGGCGGCCTGAATCGCAGCACGGTCACGCTCGCGGCCGGCAGCCCCGGCGTCGGCAAGACCTTGCTCGGGCTGCACGTTGTCGCGGCAGGCGCGCGGGACGGCGAGCCAGCGCTCTTCCTCGGCTTCATGGAAAGCGAGGCCCAGCTGCGCGAACAGGCGCGCGTGTTCGGGCTTGACCTGAGAGCCGGCGGGGCGGCCGCCCTGACGCGGCTGCTGGTGCTGCCGGGCCACGATCTGGAGGCCGACCATGTGGCGAAGCTGCTGGTCGAGGACGTGGAGCGCAGGGGCGTGCGCCGGCTCGTGATCGACTCGGCGGCGGAGCTGGAACGCGGCGTCGGCATGCCGGAGCGCAAGCCGGGCTTTCTCTCGGCGCTGGTCAGTTACCTGCGCGATCGCCAGGTCACCACCTACGCCACGCTGGATATCCCCACCCTCGCCGGCCCGACGCTGGAACTCGGCAATACGCCGCTCTCGGTCGTGGCCGAGAACCTGTTGCTGCTGCGCAGCGTCGAGTATCGCGGAGCCCTCCACCGGGTGTTCTCCGTGCTCAAGATGCGCTTCTCCGACCACGAGCGGGCCATCTATGAGTACGTGATCGACCCCGGCGAAGGTATTCGGATCACCGGACCGGCCCCGCTGGGAGAGGGGCTGCTCACCGGCATCGCGCGACCGCTCGTGGACATTCCCCTGCAGACGCAATCCGATGGCGGCTAGAGACGGACGGGTGTTCACGATCCTGATCGTCGAGGACGAGGAGCCGATGCGCGCCTTTTTGGCGCAGTTCCTGGCGGACGACGGCTACAACGTCCTGCTGGCGATTCACGGGCGCCATGCCCTGGAGCTGATCGAGCAGGAGCGCCCCGACCTCGTGCTCTCCGACCTGATGATGCCGCTGCTGGGCGGCGTGGAGCTGTGCCGGCAGCTTAAGGCGCGCGAGGACACGAAGCACATCCCGATCATCCTGATGAGCTCGTCGGGGCGGAATGCCGCCGTTCGGGCGGCCGCCGACGCCTACATCGCCAAGCCCTTCAATCTTGAGGATCTGGAGGGATTGATCCGGCGCTGGCTGCCGCCCGCCGCGCACGCCGTCTAGCGGCCGGAGCGACGACGCGCGCACGGGGCGCCGTTCCCTCGCGGTGATGGTATTCGCATCACTGTAACGAAGTAACAATCATGACAAACCGCTCCACCTACTGCCGGCGGTGCTGGCGGGGCGGGGCGCGGCCTGCGCACGCTGGGAGGGTATCCCTGCCGGCTCCCGCACAGGACTGTGAGTGATGCTCGAACACGACCGATACACGGACCGCTTCATCGGCGCACGGTATGCCGTGTCGGCGCCATATTTTCTCCAGCGCATGCGCGGGCTCATGATCGCGGGCTGGCAGATGGACCGAGCGCTCGAACACTTACTGGATGAAGCCATGTGGTCGCCGGCGATGGCTGGCGTCGAGTCGCTGCTTACGGTGGACGAAGTGCTCGCCGAGGCCCAGCGTATCCTGCACGACCGCTACGTCCCCTGAGCCAGGCGCCGGCGGAAGGCGCCGGCCGGCCGATCCGGCGCTACGTGGCTGGCCTATGCCACGATGGCCGCTGGTTGCCGCTGAAGTCCCCGCTCAGCCCCAGGGCAGCGAGCGCACGTGCAGAATGAAGGCCCAGGTAATGATCATGCCGGCGAACAGGTTGAGGTAGAGAAAGAAGCGCCAGTGCCGGTGCGCGGCCGCCTCGGACGGCGCCCGCAGGAACCAGAGCACGTGCGCCGGGTAGAGCAGGAACACAGCGGCCACGCAAAGATACGCCAGCGACTGCCGAGCCGCGAGCAGCAGCGCCACGGCCAGGAGATAGAGCGCCACTGCAAACACCGCCGTGGCACGCGTACCAAGAAAGGTCGCGATCGACGCAAGGCCCGCGTCGCGGTCGGGCGTGATGTCCTGGATCGCGCCGAAGGCCTGCGAGGCCATCGCCCAGAGCACGAACGCCGTCACTTCGAGCCAGGGAAACACGCCCGCGCGCCCGTACAGCAGGCCGAATACCAGCGGCGTCACGAAGTGCGTGGCCGAGGTAAACGCGTCCAAAAACGGGATCTCTTTGAAGCGCAGCGGCGGCGCGCTGTAAGCGATGCTGGTGAAGAGCAGGAAGGCGAGCGCCGCCGCCGCGCGCGGCGTGCTGGTGGCGAACAGCAGCGCGAGCAGCGGCAGGTTGGTGATCGCGATCGCGACCAGCAGTGCACGGAAGCGTGGCGGCCGGATCACGGCGCCCTCGATCGAATTCTTGCGCGGGTTGCGTTGGTCCGATTCGAAGTCGAAGATGTCGTTCACGCCGTAGAGCAGCAGGTTGTAAGGCAAGAGGAAGTAGAGTCCGCCGAGCAGTGCCCGCCAGCCCCAGCCAGCGCCGATCACCGCGCCGGCCACGAAGACATAGGCCGTGTTGACCCATGAGAACGGCCGCGAAGCCGTCAGGATCTCCGCGACGCTCAGCCGGGAGTCAGCCGTGCCGTGCGCCTGCACGTTCCAACGCCTCCCAGACACTAACCGCGACGATGAAGAAGGCCAGCCCGTAGCCGAAGTCCTCCAGCGGCACCCAGCCGACCTGAACGCCGCTCAGGAAACGCCAGCCGTACTTCAGCACCGGCCGCGCCAGCAGATAGCCGTCGAAGGCCAGCGTGCCGAGGCTGAGCACTGCCAGCAACAGCAGGAAGCGCGGCCGGCGCAGCAGACGAAAGCCGACCGTCTGGTCCAGCACACCCAGCAACAGCAGCACGATCACGACTTCACGGCTGTACTCGTTCACGGCGTGCGCGCGTCGCGGCCGGCGGTCGCCGACTCGGGGCGTCGCGCGCCATTCACGAGACGCCAGAGCACGATCGACGCGAACGTGATCATCGACAGCAGCACGACTTCTTCAAGCGGCACGCCGGGCAGCATCCAGACGCCGATCACGCGATTGGGCAGCGAGCGCCAGTAGCCGCGATGCACGCCCAGGCTGTCCCAGCCCAAAAACAGCGCCAGGCAGACGGCCAGCACCACGAGGAAGCGCCGCCATTGCCGCAGCACGTCCGTACGGTAGCGGCGATCGACCCACAGCAGCGAGCACCAGCCAGCGCCGAGCAGCAGCAGATATTCGACGTGCGCCATCAGCGTCCACCGACGCGCTCGGCCAGCATCCGACCCACGCCGCGCGCGGCGTGGCGCGGCAGCGAACGCAGTCCACCCGGCAAGACCTCCTGCAGCGCGGCCACGGCCATGCGCGGTTGCAGGCGTGGCGGATAGTGCACCAGGTACGCGGACTCCCAGCCGCTGGGCGCGAGGTTGCGCTTGAAGCGCTCGAGCGCTGCCGCCCGATAGAGTCTACGCCCGTGCGCCCGCAACCAGATCAGCGAGCGCAGCGCCGTGCGATGTCCGCGGTCGTCGCGACCGACGATCAGCGGCTCGCCCGGGCGAGTCTGGTCAAGTCCGCGCAACGGCGCCAATGCCAGCAGGCCGGTCGCGACGCCCGCCGCACGGTGCGCGAGCAGCGCGGCGGCCACAGCCGACTCGACACAACCGATCGGAGCGTCGGGCCTGCGCATGAAGTGCTGCAGCGCGACCGCGCCGCGCGCGGGCAGCAGTGCGGTCACGACCACGGCCTGCACGGTGCCGTTTTGCTCGGCCAGAAACCAGCGCCGCCCCGCCGCCGGCGCGAACGGATCGCCGCCGAGCACAAAGCCCAGCGGGGCACCGCCGTGGGCGGCGAGCCAGGCGGCCCAGAGGCGGCGCAGCTCGTGCAGACAGCCGGGCTCCGCGTCGGGCAGCCACTCGCGCGTTTGCACGCCTTCACGCGCTGCCCGATTGCGCGCTGTGCGTAAATTCGCGGCGGCGCGCCCGCGCGGCGGCCAGTGCCTGAGGTCGAGGATCGGCTGTTCGCCGATCTTCCAGCCCGCGCAACCATGCTCTGCTGCCAACGCGGCGAACGACGGCCCGACCGGCACGAAGACGGCGTGCCAGCGCCGCGCCGCGCAGGCGGCAAGGAAAACGTCGAGCAGCGCCGCCGTATCGGGAGGGTCGCAGAGCGGTGCGCCGGCGCAAAGTGCTGTACCGAAGCGCAGCCGGTAGGGCAGACCGCCGGCGGCTGAACCTCCCCGAAACACGCGCCAGCGGCCCGTCAGCACGGCGGCCTGCTCGGCATCGCGCCCGAAACGCCGGACGAGTTGGGTCAGATCCACAGGCGCAGCGTAGCGGTTCGGCTTCGCGCCGGCGAGCGGCCAGGCACTGCCGGACGGCGGGCTCAGCCCTCGGTGTACTCCTCGATCACCTGGAAGTCGCCCGCATCGAGCGGCGCGAGGCCGCTGGCCGGCGCGTTGGCCGCGGCGAAGGCGGCCGCTTCGTCACCGCGCTGGAAGGCGTTGAACAGGTCGAACAGCCGCGACTTGTGCGGCCGCTTGCGCCCGATCGGGCAGCGCTCCCACGCTTCCAACGACTCGTCGCAGTAGCCCATACGCCGCTCGCCGCACTTCGGCTGCAGTTGCCGCGCCAGGTCTGGATAGACGCGAAAGATTTCGGCCCGCATCAGCGAGACCACGCGGCGGAACTCCCACTGGGCGCGCGTGCAGAGGCGCAGGTCGGCCAGGTGCAGCAAGGCGGCGAAGTTGATCGTGACCTTGAAGTTGGTGTTGGTGGCATTCGGCAGCACAAAGCGCGCGTCTTCCCCAGGCACGCCGGCTGCGACCAACTCTTCATAAAAGGCGCCGATCTCACCCATCAGCGCTTCGAAGCGGTCACTCATGCCGGCACGCTGCACCGTATCGGGCACGGTGAAGGGGAACCGGCCTCGCTTGTAGACGACGTAGCGCTGGCTCTGTTGCTCGAAGGAGATACCCACGCGGTGCCGCACGAACTGATGCGAGAAGGCGCGGCTGACGCCGGCGATCGCAAACTCGAACCAGACCTGCTCCAGCGGCGAGACATGTCCCGTCTTCATTCGTTCGTCAACGAATGTCAGCATCTGCTCGCGCGTGATACGCTCCTCCGCGATGCGTGCGGCAACCTGTTGCGGCGTCAGCGCGGAGTAGCACGTGCGATACGCCATATACAGCGAGCGCACGGGATCGTGGGAGTGGTCAAGCAGCCGTACGTCGATCGCCATAAGGTCAGTCCCTCGATTCCGTCGCCGCATCAGCCTGTGATAGGATAACAGCCAACCGGCGGCGTGGCGAGAGTCGCCAGCGGCCGTGCAGCCTGCAAGTTCCACGCGGCCGCGCCTTGCCCGCCCCGCCGGCCGGTCCTTCAGGAGCCAAGCACTCGTGACCGAACGTCTTCGTCGTGGCTACGACGGCTTCATCCAACCGCCGGCGCCGGACCGCTCCAGCCACCGCGCCGGCCGCGTGCTCGCTCCCACGGCGCGCGCCACGGCTCTGCGTCGAGCCCCGGCAGCACGCGCCGCACGAGCCGTTGCTGTCGGGCGCCCGCCAGCGGCTTCCCGCGCGCTGCCGCTGCGCGTCTACGTCTTGCTCGCGATCACCTTCGGCGCGGCGGTGCTCGGCGTGCGGGCGCTCGGTCATCACCCGCGCGGCGGGGCAGCCGACATCGCGCAGCCGGCGCCCGCGCAGGCCGCCGCGGCGCCCACGCGCTGGGTGGATCCCGACGTGGTGCAGCGCTATCAGTCACAGGTTGACGCCCTGCTGGCGGGCCGCACCGGCAAGTACGGCTTCGTGGCGCTCGATCTTTCGACCGGCGTCGCCCTGCTCAGCGATGCCGATACGCAGTACCGCGCCGCGAGCGTGAACAAGCTGCCGATCGTGATCGACCTCTACCGCCGGGCCGCGGCCGGTCAGCTCAATTTGGACGCGACGATGCCGATCGCGGACGACGAGATTCAGCACTACGGCACCGGCACGATCCAAGCACAGGGCTCCGGCCAGGTCTACTCGTATCGTGATCTGGCGAAGCTGGCGATCGAAGAGAGCGACAACACCGCCGCGTTCGTGCTGGGCAAGCGCCTGGGGCTGGACAGCGTTCAGGCCGACCTCCAAACCTGGGGGCTGAAGGCAACCTCGCTGGCCGATAACCTGACCACGGCCCGCGACGTCGCGGTGCTGCTCAGCCTGCTGCAGCAGCGCAGGCTGCTCCCCGAGGCATCCACTCAGGAACTGCTCGGGCTGCTGCAAAACACGGTCTGGACCGACCGCCTGCAGTCCGGCGTGCCGGCGACGGTGCCGGTCGCCCACAAAATCGGCACCGATCTCGATGTCTTCAACGATGCCGCGATCTTCCTCGCGCCGGTTCATCCCTACATCGCCGTCGCCCTGGGCGCGGGCGTCGGCGAAGATGATGGCAACGCCACGATGACCGCGCTCTCCCGCCTCGTCTACCAGTTCGAGGCGGCGCTCCCGGCTGCCACGCACCTGACGCACCATTAGCCCGCGAGTTCACGCCTCTGCGGCCGGATCTTCGTCCTCCGATTCCGGCCCTTCGAGATGCTCCTGCAGGTTGGCGAGCCCGACGGCAAGCGCGTCCAGATACCCGCGATCGACCGCTCCGAACGAAAACAGCCGCTTGAGCAGGTAGCGCGGGCCGGCCGGGTCGATCGCGGCGACGACGGCGGTATGCTCCGGCCCCAGCGCGTCCAGACGGTACTCCAGCGCGAAGCGCTCGCCCGCGCCGGCAGCCACCATGAGCCGCAGGGCCTCCGCCGGCCGCTCGATCAGCACGCGCACGTGCTCGCCGCGCTGTGCGAGGTCGCCGGCCAGCGCCCGCCAGACCACATCACGCGAGGCCGCTACCTCTGCCGTCAGCTCCTGCCGCATCGCTCCCCACCATTGCCGCCCGTGCCCCTCCACCCTATCATGCGGAACGCGGCCAGCCGCGCCGGCCGGAGGAGTGACGATGCGAGCGGCGGTCTACAAGGGACCAGGCGAGATCGCGATCGAGGAGCGGCCTATCCCGCTGCCCGGCGAGGGTGAGGTCTTGCTCAGAGTCGAGTTCTGCGGCATCTGCGGCACCGATCTGCACGAGTATGAGTCGGGCCGACTGTTCTACGGCCCTGAGCGTCCGGCGGACACGATCTTCGGTCATGAGTTTTCGGCCAGGGTGATCGCGTTGGGCGCCGGCGTCGAAGGCGTCGCACCGGGAGACCTCGTCACGGTGAATCCGGCCGAAAACTGCCAGGAGTGCAGCTTCTGCCTCAGCGGCGACGAGCAGCTATGCCAGCGCTCGCGCGGGGCGGTGGGGTACGCCAAACCCGGCGGCCTGGCCGAGTACACCGTCGCCGCGGCGCGCCGCTGTGTGGTGTTGCCCCAGGGCACGCCGGCCGACCGGGCGGCGTTGACCGAGCCGTTGGCGGTCGCCATGCATGCCGTGAACCGCGCCGGGCCGGGACCGGAGGACACGGTGCTGGTCGCCGGCGCCGGGCCGATCGGCCAGCTCACGATCCTCGCGCTGCGGCAGCAGGGCGTGGAGCGCATCGTCGTCTCGGAGCCCGCGGCCGGGCGGCGCGGGCGCGCGCAAAATCTCGGCGTCGATCGCGTGCTCGATCCGGCCAGCGACAACATAGGGGCGGCGCTCAAAGAGCTGACCGGTGGCCGCGGGGCCGACGTCAGCTTCGAGTGCGTGGGCAGCGCCGCGTCGCTCGACGCCTGCTTCGCCGCCACGCGGCGCGGCGGCAAGATCGTGATCGCCGGCGTGTTCCAGCAGCCGTACCCGGTCAACTTCGCCCGTTTCACCCTCGCCGAGCACACGCTGATCGGCGCCCTCGGCTACCGCGAAGAGTTCGCACAGGCGGCAGCGGCGATCGCCTTCGGCGCGATCGACGTCTCGCCGTTGATCTCGCACCGCATCCCGCTGGAGTGGGCGCCCGAAGCGTTCGCGACGATCATCGGCGACCGCGGTGCCCACGAGAAGGTGTTGGTGCAGCCATCCCGCGGCTGAGGGCGACGAAACGCTGGAGAAACGTGCCGGCAACAGCCCCGAAAAGCGCCGGTCACGCCGCCGAAACCCAACGCCGCCATACTGGCACGAGGAGGAGGGCCGATGCTGGTGCAGACGCCGCCGCAGGTCGAGCTGCACACCCGCACCGACCCCGGCCCGCAGCGCGACGGCAACGAGGACTGCTGCGCCGCGCTCAGCATCGAGTCCGACACAACTCGCGCCTTCTTGTTGGTCGTCGCGGACGGCCTGGGCGGCCACCGCGCCGGCGAAGTGGCCAGCAAGATGGCGGTCGAAACGGTGATCGCCGAAGCGCGGCAGGAAGGCGCGCCGCTGGGCGAGCGCTTTCTCGGGCGAGCGCTGCAGCAGGCGAACCTGGCGGTCTTCAATCACGGACACGACGACCCCGCTTGCTTCAACATGCAGTCGACGCTGTCCGCGATCGCCATCCAGTTCGACCGGCTGCTGCTGGCCCACGTCGGCGACTGCCGCGTCTTCCGCATGCGCGGCGGCGCCATCCAGCAGCTCACGACGGATCACACGCGCGTCACCGAGATGCTGCGCATGCGGCTGATTACCCCGGAGCAGGCATTGCGCCATCCCGCGCGCAGCATGCTCACGCGCTCGCTCGGCGCCGACCTCATCCTCCAGGTCGATACCTTACGCGACCGCGTGCAGGCGCACGATGTCTACGTGGTGTGCAGCGACGGCCTGTGGAACGAGGTCAGCAGCGAAGAGATCCGGCGCACGGTTTCCGACCTGCCGGGCGACGCGGCCTGCGAGCGTCTCGTGCAGCTTGGCTCGGATCGCGGCGCCGACGATAATATGACCATCGGCCTCGCCCGTGTGCATCTCGTCGAGGCCGCTCCGCCGTCTGCACCGCGCTGGAAGTCCTGGTTCGGCCGGTGACCCGGCCGTTTCCAGACATGTTCCGGCCGGGCAAAGGCACGGCGCGGTGCAGGTGGCCATGAGCACATCAGACGTGCAGCGCGCCGACGCCGAGCTGCGGCCCGGCGATCGCATCGACCAGTTTGAGATCCGGCAAATCCTCGGCCACGGGCTGTACGCGGTTTCCTATCTGGCCGTCGATGGCGGCAGCGGCGAGCGAGTCGTGCTCAAAGTTCCAGCTCCCGCAACGATCGCGAACGCCGACAGCGCGGCGCGCTTCCTGCGCGAGGCGTCGGTCGTGCAACGTCTGCATCACCCAAATATTCAGGGCGCAGCGCATGCAAGCGTGGCGCGCGATGCGGGTTACATCGCCCTCGAATACAGCGATGGCCGCCCGCTGCGCGAGTGGCTCGATGCGGACTCGCCGCCGTCGGTTGCCGGGGCCGTCAGCGTCGCCGCGCAGATCGCGCTCGCGCTCCAGTACGCGCACGAGCATGGCGTCGTGCATCGCGACCTCAAGCCGGAAAATGTGATCGCCCTGCCCGGTGGGCAGGTGAAGCTGATCGACTTCGGCAACGCGCGGCTGCAGGGCATGCGCCGCCTGACCTGGCGTGTGCGCGGTGACGCCGCCGGCACACCGGATTACATGGCGCCGGAGCAGGTGGAAGGCGCGCGCGGCGATGCCCGCACCGACATCTACGCCCTCGGCGTCATGCTGTTCGAACTGCTGAGCGGCCGCGTGCCGTTCGAAGGCGACAACGCCAACGCCGTCATGTATCAGCAAGTACACAGCGAGCCGCCCGCACTCGGCCAGCTCCGCGCTGGCATTCCGCCGGGACTGCAGACGATCGTCAGCCGTGCCCTGCGCAAGCGGCCCGACGATCGGTACCAGCATGCCGCCGACCTCGCCCGCGATTTGCTGCGCTACGACCGGCCGGCCGAGTTCGACCGGGTCAGCGCCCGGGATCGATCGGCACACGCCTGGGGAAGGCGGCTGGCGCGGCGGCTGCACTTGAGGAGCTGACTGTGAACGCAGCCGACCAGGCGGACGCCTTCGAGCTGATCGAACGCGAGCGCGTACGCTTCGTGAATTTGCAGTTCGTCGATATCCTCGGCGCGGTGAAGAGCGTGACGATTCCCGCGCACCGCTTCCGCCACTGCGTCGAGCACGGCGAGTGGTTCGACGGCTCCTCGCTGGAAGGCTTCGCCCGCGTTTCTGAGAGCGACCGCTATCTGCAACCGGATCTCTCGACGCTGGCGGTGGTGCCCTGGGAGCGCGACGAAAACACCACGGCGCGCGTGATCTGCGACATCTTCTCGACCGATGGCGAGCCGTTCCAGGGCGACTCGCGCTACGTGCTGCGCAGCGCCCTTGAGGATGCGGCACAGCAAGGCTTCAACTTCATCGCCGGGCCGGAGATCGAGTTCTTCCTGTTCAAGCCGGACGGCGACGGCACGCCGCGCGCGACGCCGCATGACACGGCCAGTTACTTTGACCTCTCCACCGATCTCGCCTATCAGGTGCGCAAAGAGATGGTCAACGCGCTCGAGGCGATCGGCATCGTCGTAGAGAACAGCCATCACGAGGTGGCGACCGGCCAGCACGAGATCGACTTCACCTACCGCGAGGCGCTGCGGGCGGCGGATGATACGGTCACATTCAAATACACCGTGCGCGCGATCGCGCAGGCGCACGGGCTGATGGCGAGCTTTCTGCCCAAACCGATCTACGGTGTCAACGGTTCCGGTATGCACGTGCACCAGGCGCTGCGCGACATCGAGACCGGCGAAAACCTGTTCTTCGACGCCGAGGATCCGTACCGCCTCTCGCAGCTCGCGCGGCACTTCATCGCCGGCCTGCTGGCGCACGCGCGCGGCATGTGCGCGATTCTCGCGCCACTGGTCAACTCCTACAAGCGGCTGATTCCCGGCTTCGAGGCGCCCGCCTATGTCGGCTGGGCGCACACCAACCGCTCGGCGCTGATCCGCGTGCCGCGCACCAGCCGCCTCGACACTTCGGTCACGCGGCTCGAGTTGCGCTGCCCGGACCCGAGCTGCAATCCGTATCTCGCCTTCGCCGTAATGCTGCGCGCCGGGCTGGACGGCATCGAACAGCGCCTGCCGCTGGTCGATCCGGTGGAGGAGAACGTCTCGGGCTTCGAGCCGGCGCTGCTCGCCGAGTACAACCTTAAGTCGCTGCCCGCCAGCCTGGACGAGGCGCTGAAAGAGCTGCGCCGCGACGACGTGATCTGCGACGCGCTCGGCCCGCAGGTGCTCGAACGCTTCCTTGAAGCCAAAGAGATCGAGTGGGAAGAGTACCGCAAGCAGGTTACGCCCTGGGAGCTGCAACGGTATCTGGCCGAATACTGACCGCGTTGTGGCGCTGCCCGCTCGTTATCAGCCGCGATCAGATCGCCTCAATCCAGGATCGCGTAGCGCTCGTCCTCGCCAAAATGCTTGTCGCGCACGAACTGGCCCGGCGTGAAGAGCCCGCCATGTGCCCGCGCCACCTCGTACTCCGTGGCGCAGCAGTTGCACAGTGAATAGCGGCCGTAGCGGATCACGCCCGCCGCGGGCCGCGGGCGCTGGCAGGCGTCGCAGTACATGCGGTCCGTCTGGCGGACGCCGCGCGCCAGGTCGTCATCGACGAACAACCGCATCGCCGAGCGGATCGCCTCGACCTGACCGCGCGAGAGCGAGCGTGTGCTGGTCGCCCGCTCCGGGTAAGTGGATATCGCTGACGCGAAGGCGTTCGCGCCGGCGGCGAGCGGAGTGGAGAGAGGCGCCTGGCTCGCCGGCAGACTACCTCCGAGGCTTACCATACCGTGGCTCCTTGTCACCGCGAACCCGCGCTCGGCCTGCGTGCCGGCGACGATGGGCGGCGCAGCGCTGCGCCGCGCGGCAAAGCCAGTGTATGGGCGGCGGCTTGCGGCCGCATAATACCGCTGAAGTAGATCGTATCGACGGCGTTGCGTAGCCGGTCGCGCATTCGCTGCGTCGCGACGGTCAGCTTGCCGCCTGCGTCGTCGGCGCCGCGTTTGCTTCAAGGATATAGCCGATACCCTGCACGGTGCGGATGTAGCGCGGCTCGGCCGGATTCCGCTCCAATTTCTGGCGCAGCCGGCTCACCCACACGCGCAGATATTGCAGATCGTCGCGGTATTCGGGACCCCAGGTGCGGGTGAGCAGATCTTCATGCAGCATCACGCGCCCGGCGTTGGAGCAAAGCTGCTGCAAGAGCTGCCACTCGGTGCGGCTGAGTACCACCGGCTTATCCTCGACGAAGACGGTGCGCCGCGCCAGATCGATCACGATGTCGCCGCACTGCAGGCGATTGCCGGCGGCCGGCGCCTCCCGCACCTGCGAGCGGCGTAATACCGCGCGCACGCGCGCCGTCAGCTCCTCGGGATTGAAAGGCTTCGGCAGATAGTCGTCGGCGCCGAGTTCGAGCCCCATGATCTTGTCTGAATCGGTGCCCTTCGCGGTGAGCAGGATCACGGGGACGCCGGAGGACTCGCGAATCTTCTTGAGCACGGCGAGTCCGTCCATACCCGGCATGATGATGTCCAGCACCACCAGCTCTGGGCGGATGCGCGGGATCGCCTGCAGCGCCTCCTCACCGCGCTCCGCCATGCTCACGCCGAAGCCTTGCGCCGTCAGCTCGATGCGGACCAGGCGCAGGATCTTGTGATCGTCGTCGACAACCAGCACCAGCGGTTTGTTCATTGCTTCTTGCCTTACAAAACTGTGAAGCTTTCACTACCAACCATATCATGCGCGCGCAAGTGGGCGGAACGGGGAATCGCCCGTCACCCGCGCGCTTTGACAGGATTTCGCGGTACACTGGAAGCGCCCGGCGCGGCACGCGAGCGCGCCGGCCCACGGCAGGTGAATCGATGCGGATCGACTGGGACAAGACCATCAACGACATCTTCAGCGACAAGGTCGCCTGCCTGCGCTGCGGCCGTCTCAGCCCGGAGATCGTTGTGGGCTACTCCCGCTCGCCGGGCGTTGCCGCCTTCTCGCCGCGCCGGCATGAGTGCCCGCACGCCGACGACTGCGATGCGCGCCGTCTCGTCGCGGTCTGCGAGAGCTGCGCCCGCGATCTGCGCCTGCGCGCCCGCAAAGTCGATGAAGAGACGATGATGGGCATGATCCTCAACGAGTGCCGGCGCGAGCTGGACGAGGGGCTGGACTACCTCGCCGATTACTGGCAGGAAGACCTCGACATCGGGCCGGATGAGATGGACAAGCGCCTCGAAGAGATGGATCCCGAGGTCTTCGAGGAGGAGAACGCGCGGCGCGCCAAGCTTGAAGACGAGTATCTGAGCCTGCACAAGTGGTTTCGCGAGCATGGCCGCCCGATCCCCGACCCCGGCTGGCGCTCGGAATACGTGGAAGAGATCATCGCGCTCGGCTACACGACGCGGCTTGGCGATTAGGCGGTGGCGAGCGCCGCGCGGCCGCGGCTGCTGCTGCTCTACGACAGCCGCGGCGGCCTGGTCGAACAACTGGCCGACGCCGTCGCCGCCGGAGTTGAAACCGTCGGCGCGGTCGAGTTGCGCCGGCTGCGGGTAGACGATGCCGATCCTTCCGAGCTCGCGAGCTGCGCTGCGCTGATCGTCGGCTCGCCCAACTGGAGCGGCATGACGGGCAAGCTCAAAGAGTGGTTCGATCACTCCGGCGATCTTTGGGAGACAGGCGAGCTGGCCGGCAGGCCCGGCGCCTGCTTCACCGCCGGCTACTCGCGCTCCGGCGGCACCGAGGCCACGCTGCTGCAACTGATGCATCTGCTGCTCTCGCACGGTATGCTGTTCGTCGGCCTGCCCTGGACGGCGCGGATGCGCGTTTCCGGCTCCTACTACGGCGCCACCGCGCACGGCGCCGTGACGGACGACGACCGGCGACAGGCGCATGCCCTCGGCGAGCGCGTAGCCCGGCTGGCCGCGCTGTTCGCGCAGGCCGGCGGCCCGCCCGGCTGAGCCCGCGATCGCGCGCCAATACGCTGCGGAGCGACGGAGATGACGCTGCCAGCCCAGTCCATTCCGGCGCAGACGCTGCTCGACGAGCTGCGCCGCTGCGGTGTGAAGTTCATCGTCTCGGTGCCCGACACGCACCAGAAGTCGCTGCTGGCGCTGCTCGACACGGTAAACGACATCCGCGTGATCACCTGCTGCACCGAAGATGAAGCGGTCTGCGTGGCGATGGGGTTGTGGATCGGCGGCGCGCCGGTGGCGATGATGATTCAGCACGCCGGGCTCTACGCCTGTGTCAATCATCTGCGCGGCGTGGGGCTGGACCTGAAAGCGCCGCTGTTCATGATGGTTGGCCTGCTCGGCCGCGACGTCAACAAGATGCCGCGCGAGAACATCGGCTCGATGGTGCGCCTGGCCGAGCCGCTGCTCGACACGCTCGGCATCAAGCATTGCCTGGTGGATGGCCCCGCCGACGTGCAGCAGATCGAGCCCGCCTACCGCGAGGCGCTGCGCAGCGAGGCGCCGGTGGCCGTGCTGATCGGCGCACCCACGGCCTAATCGACGCCGCTCGCCGGCGTCTCAGGAGCGTACAGCGATGGCGATGTCCCGCGGCGAGGCCCTGCGCGCCGTTGCCCAGCACCGCGGCGAGCGTATCGTCGTCTCGACCATGCAGGTCGTGCGGCCGTGGCACAGCATCTCGCCCAGCGACCTGAACCTGTCCTGCGTCGGCTTCATGGGCGGCGCCTCGACGCTCGGCCTCGGCGTGGCCCTGGCGCAGCCCGGCCGCCGCGTCGTCATCCTCGACGGGGACGGCAGCCTGCTGATGCAGCTCGGCTCGATCGCCACGATCGCCGGCGCAGCGCCAGCGAACTTCTGCCACATCCTCTTTCAGAACGGCGTCTACGAAACCTCGGGCAGCCAGCCGATCGCCTCGGCGGACGCGATCGACTTCGCGCAGATGGCGAAGGGCGCCGGCTACAAGGCGGCCTACACGTTTGACGACGTGGGGCGCTTCCGCGAAGAGGTCGCCGGCATTCTGGACGAAGACGGCCCGGTGTTCGTCGTGCTGAAGATCGACCAGCGCGACGAGATGGCCGAGTGGAACGCGCCGAGCGTTTCGGCCCTGGCCGAGACCCGCACCGTCCATCGTGCGCTGACGGGTGTCTGAGGTGCCGGCCGCGGGCGGGCTTACCTGGCGTCCTGTGTCTCGCGCAGCGTTACACGCGTCGCGCTCCACTCGCCGCTCAGCCCCTGACCGTGCAGCGAGGTGCTGCCGTTGGGGCCGATGTCCTTCTCGGTCATCAGGCCCATCGCCACGGTGAAGCCGTCGATCTTGTCGGGCACGGCCTCCTCGCGATTCACCAACTGCTCGTCGATGAACCATTCGACCGTGTCGGCGCCGCGATCGTAGACGATGCGGTAGTCGTGGCGCTGGCCAGGCTGCGTGGGGAAATCCAGCTCCTTGAACAGACAGAAGTTGCGGATTGGTCCCGTGTCCGGCACGGTCACGCCGGGAAACGGCAGGCGGCCGTAAACCGTGGCGATCACGTCGTTGCTGATGAAGAAGTCGATCGCCCAGCCCGTGTTGAAGTCGAGCAGGTTGTAGGACACAAAGCCGTCGTACAGATCGCCTGGCGCCGTGCCCAGTCCCCGTGCGGCGATGCTGACATCGAAGCAGATCGCGCCGTTTTCGGGGACCGCGAAGCGCTCCTTCGAGAACCACATCTGCTTGGCGTTGTCCAGAAACTGGATGCGGTCGTGCGTGCGCGTCAGCGGGTGAACCACGCATTGCAGGCGGCCGTTGCGCACCAGCACCGTCGCGTTCGGCTCGCGGTACTGCCAGAAGCCGCCGTCCGGCAGCGGAAAGCCGCCGAACTGCCAGAGCGACGACGGTTTGAGCAGATCCGCGAAGCCGCCGTACTCACGCACGGCGCCTGAGCCAGGCTCGAACACGTTGCTATCAACTGTGGACATCTTTGCTGTCGCCTCGGGCGCCGGTCGCGCGTGCTGCCACATGAGCTTGATGCGTCGCAGTCGCCTTTCAGGATTGCGCGGCACAGGATCGGCGAGCGGCGCAACGACACCATTGTATTTCCCTGCGGCTCCCTGCAGCGAGCCGGTGATCGCGGTCGCGGGGCGACGTGTGAGCCACGCGACGCGTCCTGGTGCCTCGGTGGCGAAGTGGAAACCGAGGCGTACGGCCACCGCCTGCAGCGAGAGCGGTACTTCTTAGCCAGGGAAGAACTGGCTCACCTGCTGCGGGCGCTGCAAGGGCCGCTGGCCCTCTGTTTCGAGCAACTGCACTGGGACTACGACGTAACCTGAGCCGCGAGGCCAGGAGAATGTTGGCCGGCAGCCGCCGGCGGCGCGCCCGTTGGGCAGCGCTGGCCTGTCCCGAAGACCAGGCGACCGCATGGCTGAATCACACGCTGCAGCAAGCGCGAACTCGTGCCTGGCTCACGCCGCGATCCTTCCCGCATGAGCATGCATCGCCCGGATCGCGGGCGCATACCAGCGCGAACGCCCGATCGGTGCGATGACCTGGATCTGCCTGTTGGGTCGGGCTGGGGCTAACTCGCGGCCAGCCGATCGTGGGCGGCGACGGCGCTCTCCGCCGCCCCTTCGGCGTCGTTTCCCGCGTGCTCCGCGTTCAGCGTGCCGGCGAAGGCTGAGGCGATCGCCTCGCGCAGCTCGTCAAGCCCCCAGCGCAACGCCGCCGAGACGAGCACGACATCGTCGCGTGGCTCAAGCTCGCTGTCGGCGTCGCACACTTCGTTCAGGCTCGCCACGGGCGTACCGTTGGGCGTCTGCAGCCGATCGACCTTGTTGAGTACCGTAATCCGCGGCTTTTCGGCCACGCCGAGCGCCGTCAGCGTTTCCTCGACGGCCTCTGCCTGCTCCGCCGCGTTCGCGTCCGTGATGTCCACGACGTGCAGCAGCAGCGCTGCGTCGCTTAGCTCTTCGAGCGTGGCGCGGAAGGCGGCGACCAGCGCCGTGGGCAGCTTCTGGATGAAACCGACCGTGTCGGTCAGCAGCACCTGCCCTCCGTCGGGCAGGTGGATGCGCCGCGTCACCGGATCGAGCGTGGCGAACAGACGATCTTCGGCCAGCACGCCGGCGCCGGACAGCGCGTTCATCAGTGTGCTCTTGCCGGCGTTGGTGTAGCCAACCAGCGCGGCCACCCGCGCGCCCTGCCGCTCTCGCCGGCGGCGGTAGAGGGCGCGGTGCGTGCGCACGTCCTCGATCTGAGCGCGCAGACGCGAGATGCGGTCGCGGATTAAGCGGCGGTCGGTCTCGATCTGCGTTTCGCCGGGGCCGCGCGTGCCGATGCCGCCGCCGAGCCGTTCGAGGTGCGACCACTGCCCCGCCAGACGCGGCAGCAGGTACTCGAGCTGCGCCAGCTCCACTTGCAGGCGGCCTTCGCGCGTCTGCGCCCGCCGGGCGAAGATGTCGAGGATCAGCGCCGTGCGGTCGATGACTTTGACCTTGAGCAGCTCTTCGAGGTTGCGCTGCTGCGAGGGCGTCAGCTCGTCGTCAAAGATCACCAGCGTGTAGCCGCTGGCCGCGCGCTCGTCGACGACCTCCTGCACCTTGCCTTTGCCGATATACATGGCCGAGTTGGGGTTGTCGAGGCGCTGGCTGATGCGGCCCACGACGGCGGCGCCGGCCGTCTCCGCCAGTTGTGCCAGTTCGTCCAGCGAGCTTGGCGTGGACCAGCCGCCGTGGCCCTTGACCTCGGCCGCGACGAGAAAGGCGCGCTCCGCCTGCGGCGCCGTGTCGTGCAGCCGGTCGAGCCGGTCCCCCAAAATCCTGCGGCTTCTTGCCGTCGTCATTCCGCCTCCGGGTTCTGCGGCGAGCCGCGCGTTCAGGCGCGTGCCGCCTCGCTGCGCCATGCCGACAGCCGGCGCAGGCCTTCGTCGATCGCCTCGTCCGGGGTGGTCAGCGAAAGCCGCACATAGCCTTCGCCCTGCTGTCCGTAGCCGATGCCAGGCGTCACCACGACGCCGGTATCGTCCAGCAGCCGCCCGGCGAAGTCGATGCTCGTCTCGCCCGCCGGGATGCGCGCCCAGACGTAGAGGCTCGCCTTCGGCGGCGTGCAGCGCAGGCCGAGCTGCCGCAGCGCGGCCACGACCCGGTCGCGGCGCCGCTGATAGATCGCGTTGTGCTCCGCGACCGCGTCCTGCGGCCCGCGCAGCGCGGCGATGCCCATCTGCTGGATCGCCTGCGGGATACCCGAATCGAGGTTCGATTTCACACGCATCAGCGCGTCGATCATCGCCGCATTGCCCACCGCCGTGCCGAGGCGCCAGCCGGTCATGTTGTATGTCTTGGAGAGCGAGCTGAACTCGATACCAATCTCACGCGCCCCCTTCGTCTGCATAAACGAGGGCGCCTCATAGCCATCGTACGCGACATCGCTGTAGGCGAGGTCGTGCAGCACGGCGATGTCGTACTTCTTCGCGAACGCCACCACGCGCTCGAAAAACTCCGGCCCCGCGACGGCGCCGGTCGGGTTGTTGGGGTAGTTCAGCCAGATCACGCGGGCGCGGTGCGCCACGTCGGCTGGCACCGCGTCCAGATCGGGTAGCCAGCCGCCCTCCTCGTCCAGCGGCATGCTATACGTGTGACCGCCGGCAAACATCGTGCCCACGGCGTAGACCGGATAGGCGGGATCGGGCTGCAGCGCCGTGTCGCCCGGATCGATGAAGCAGAGCGCCACGTGGCCGATGCCCTCTTTGGAGCCGATCAGCGGCAGCACCTCTTTCGCCGGGTCGAAGGAGACGCCGTAGCGACGCTCGTACCACTCGGCCAGCGCCTGGCGCAGCTCGGGCAGTCCTTCCGTCTCCGGATAGCGATGATTCATGGGAACGTCCGCCGCCCGCTTCAATGCCTCGAGCACATGCGGCGGCGTGGGCAGATCGGGGTCGCCGATGCCGAAGCTGATCACTTCGATGCCCTGGGCGCGCTTCGCCGCCATCTTGCGGCTGATCTCGGCAAACAGGTAGGGAGGCAGCTCCTGGACGCGGCGGGCAAACTCCATCTTGCGCTCCTCTTGCGGACGGTTGCAGGTTCCTGCCCGGCGTTCGGGCAAGATCAGAGATGGTTACGATCGGCGCGCCGGTGCGGAACGCCGCTCATGCCGGCCATTCGCCCTCGAAGACGGTTACGGCCGGGCCGGTGAGATACACATCGCCGGCGCCGTTCCACTCGATGCGCAGCGTGCCCCCCGGCAGCGCCACGTCGGTCACGTCACCTGTCAGGCCGTTGAGCCGCGCCGCGACGTGGACCGCGCAGGCGCCCGTGCCGCAGGCGAGCGTGAGGCCCGCGCCGCGTTCCCAGACGCGCACGCGCGCCGCGCCGGGCCGCGCGATGTTGACGATCTCGAAGTTCACGCGGCGCGGGAAGGCGGCGTGATGCTCGACCATTGGCCCGATCTCGTGCAGCGGGAATTCATCGATCGGTGCGCTGGTGAACCAAACCGCATGCGGATTGCCCATCGAGACGCAGCTCACGGCAAACCCGCGCTCGCCGATGTGCAGCGGAAAACCGAGCAGCGGCGGCGCCTGCTCCGCGAGCACCGGAATCTCGCGCGGATCCAGGTGTGGCGGCCCCATGCTCACGCGCACGGCCGTGACGGCTCCGTGCTCGCGCCGCAGCTCGCAGGTGAGATCGCCGGCCAGCGTCTCGATGCGCAGCGCGTCCGCCGATTCGCGTGCGAGGCCGCGCTCGACGGCGTATTTCGCGAGGCAGCGGATGCCGTTGCCGCACATCTCGGCCTCGGAGCCGTCCGGATTGAACATGCGCATGCGCAGATCGGCGTGTGCAGACGGCAGCGCCACGATCAGCCCGTCGCCGCCGACGCCGAAATGTCGGTCGTTGATCGGCGCTGCGAGCGCGGCCCAGTCGGCGGCGGTTCGGGTGCCGTCGAGCACGACGAAGTCGTTACCCGTTCCATGCATCTTCGTGAATCGCATGACAATCCTCGTTTGGTGGTTCGAACAGCCGCCGGACGCGCGCCAGCGCCGCCTCCGTCAAATCCGGCCGATCCGCCTGCAGCCAGTGGAGGCGCAGGCCCGCGCGCCGGAACCAGGTGAACTGCTGGCGCGCCAGCCGGTGGGTGGCGACCTGCGTGCGGCGGATGGCTTCATCGGCGCCGATCTCGCCGGAGAGCGCGGCCCATGCTTCAGGATACCCGATGCTCGCCATACTCGGCAGGTTGCGCGCGTAGCCGGCTGCCCGCAAGTCTCGCACCTCGTCCAGCAGACCCGCGGCATACATCGCCTCCACGCGCCGGTCGCTGCGCGCGTACAGCGCCTCGCGCGGCAGTTCGAGACCGAGCGCGATCACGTTCGCGGCGTTGCCGCTGCCACGCTGTGCCGAGAACGACCGGCCCGTGTGTTTGATCACCTCCAGCGCGCGGATGACCCGGCGGAGATTGTGCGGGTGGATCGTGGCGGCAGCTTCCGCGTCGAGCCTGCCGAGCCGATCGTGCAGCGCCTGCCGGCCCAGGCGCTCCGCCTCCGCCTCCAGCGCGGCGCGGAAGGCGGCGTCCGGCGGCACGCGCGGCACCGCCCAGTCCTCGACGAGCGCGGCTACGTACTGGCCGGTGCCTCCGGCGAGGATCGGCAGATGGCCGCGCCCGCGGATGCCGGCGATAGCATCGCGGGCGAGGTCGAGATAGGTCGCCAAACCGAAAGGCGCATTGGGCGCGAGGAAACCGATCAGGTGGTGCGGAACGGCGGCGAGCAGCTCCGGCCCCGGCTGCGCGGTGCCGATCACCATGCCTCTGTAGACCTGGCGCGAGTCGGCCCCGACCACCTCGCCGCCAAGCGCCCGCGCCAGCGCGACGGCCAACTCGCTCTTGCCGGTCGCCGTCGGGCCGACCACCGCAATCAGTGGCGCTGACTCGGGCTGCAACACACTCAGCCAGCGCGAGCGGCGGCGATCTGCCGGGCGATGCTCGCGAATGCTTCGGCGTTCAGGCTGGCGCCGCCAACGAGTGCGCCGTCGATCTCGGGTTGCGCCATGATCTCCGCCACGTTCTTCTCTGTGACACTGCCGCCGTAGAGAATCCGCACGCGGTCCGCGAACGCGTCTCCACGCAGCCGCGCCAGCACGCTGCGGATCTGGCCCATCGCCGCGTTCGCCTGCTCGGGCGTGGCGGCGCGCCCCGTGCCGATCGCCCACACCGGCTCGTAGGCAAACTGAAGCTCATAATCCACGTCGAAGCTTTGAGGAAAATCGATGCCGTGGAGCGCGCCGCTCACCTGGCGCTCAAGCACCGCATCAACCTGTCCGGCGTCACGCTCTTGCAGCGACTCGCCGACACAGATGATTGGGTTCAGCTTGCCGAGCACCGCGCGCAGCTTCTTGTTCACCGTCTCGTCGGTCTCGCAGAAATATTGCCGGCGTTCGGAATGGCCGATCAGCGTCCAGGTCACGCTCGCTGGCAGCATGCCGCGGCTGACCTCGCCGGTGAAGGCGCCCGTCTCCTCCCAATGCAGATTCTGTACGCCTAGCGCGAGCGGCGTGCCAGCCAGCCCTGCGGCAGCCGTGGAGATAAATGGGAGTGGAGGGCAGATCACTACATCGGCGCCGGCAAGCGAGCCGAGGCGCGTCGCCAACTCCGAAGCGAGTTCCGCTGCATCGGCTGCGGCCGCCGGGTTCATCTTCCAGTTGCCCGCCGCGATGGGCCTGCGCTGCGCCATCGGCTCACTGCCTCGATTGTTCGTTATGTCGCATTGATTTGGTGGGTCAGGCGCCGAACTTGGCGAAGCGGCCGGCGTGCGCCAGCGCCAATTGCAGCGCCTCGCGCGCGGGGAAGGTGCCGAGTCCGCCCTTCTGGCAGGCCGGCTCGTTGAACGCGTCGGTTTCGTCCGCGCGCGTCAGCTTCGCGTGCAGCAAGAACGGCACCGGATGCCAGCTATGGGCCGCCATGATCGCCGGCGTCGAGTGGTCGCCGGCGACCATCAGGACATCGGGCTGCAGGTCGAGGACCCTGGGCAGTTGCGCATCGAACTCCTGCAGCGCGTGGACCTTACGCATGAAGTCGCCGTCCTCACCGGCGGCGTCGGTCTGCTTGTAATGCACGAAGAAAAAGTCGAACTCGTCCCAGCGTTCCTGGAGCGTGGCGATCTCGTCCTCGAACGTACTGCCCGTCTGCAGAACGCGCATGCCGGCGAGCTTCGCCAGACCACGGTACATCGGATACACCGCGATCGCGGCCGGATTCAACCCGAAGCGGCTCTGCATCGATGGCAGCTCCGGATACCTGGCGAAGCCGCGCACCAGCACCGCGTTCGCCGGGTGCTGGTCCTTGAGCAGCGCGTTCGCCTTTGCGATCCATTCATTGAACAGGCGCGCCGTCGGCTCGGCCTCGGCCGATCGCGCTGCGACGGGCAGCGGCTTCAGCCCCTCGTGCTGCGGGTCGGTGCCCAGCGGCGCCAGATCGTCGGAGAGCCCTTCGCCGCGCAGCACGAGCACGAAGCGATGCTCGCGCACCGGCTCGATCAGCGCCACCGCGCCAGGCAGCTCGATCTCGCGCAGCAGACCGCAGAGTTCGGCGCAGCGTTCCGTCGGAATGCGGCCCGCGCGCCGGTCGGTGATCAGCCCCGCCTCGTCAATCGTGCAGAAGTTGCCGCGCGCGGCCACGTCGCTGGGCTCAAGCGGAAACTCGATGCCCACCGCCTCAAGCACGCCGCGGCCGATGTTCCAGCGCACGGGATCGTAGCCGAAGAGCGCCAGGTGGCCCGGACCGCTGCCCGGCGTCACGCCCGGCGCCACCGGAACCGTCAGACCGCAGGCGCTCTCCGCGGCCAAACGGTCCAAATGGGGGATGTCGGCCGTTTCCAACTCGGTGCGGCGCGTTTCGGGATGCGGCAGCCCGCCAAGCCCGTCGAGCACGAGCAAGACGATCTTGCTCTGGTTCGGCGCGACCACCTCGCGCAGCACCGCCTCGTTCATATTCCCTCCGAGCCGCGCGTCGATGTCCGCGCCCGCCGCTCTCCGAAGCGTCTATTTGTCCTGCAAGGCCGCTACGCCCGGCAAGGTCTTGCCTTCCAGGAGTTCGAGCGAGGCGCCGCCGCCGCTGGAGATGTGGCTGATGCGATCCGCGACACCCGCGCGCTGCACCGCGGCGACGGTTTCACCGCCGCCGATGATCGTCGTCGCGTTGGTTGTGGCCACGGCGTCGGCCAGCATCATCGTGCCCAGCGCAAAGTTCGGAAACTCGAACACGCCCAGCGGTCCGTTCCAGACGATCAGCTTGCAGTCCTGCAGCGCGGCGATGAAGGCATTCACGGTTTTCGGCCCAATATCCAGGGCCATCGTCTCGCCCTTCAGCACATCATGCGGGTTCTCCGGATTCTCGGGCAGATCGAAGACCTCGCGGCCGGCATCGGCCGAGAAGCGCTCGGCGACGGCGACATCCTCGGGGATCAGCAGGGTGATGCCGCGGGCGGCCGCGCGGGCGGTCACCTCACGAGCGACGTCGAGCTGATCGTGCTCCACCAGCGAGGCGCCCATGTTGTAGCCTTTGGCCGCCAAAAACGTGTTCGCCATGCCGCCGCCGATCAGCAGCTTGTCGACGGTCTCCACCAGACGGCGCAGCACCGCAATCTTGTCGCTGACTTTGGCCCCGCCGATAATCGCCGCGTACGGCCGTTCGGGATGCTCGGTTGCCCGCGTCAAAAACTCCAACTCGCGCTGCATCAGCAGACCGGCGACGGCGGGCAACTCGTGCGCGATGCCTTCCGTCGAGGCGTGAGCCCGGTGCGCCGTGCCGAACGCGTCATTCACGTACAGATCGGCCAGCGAGGCAAGCTCGCGGGCAAAGCCGGGATCGTTGGCTTCCTCTTCGGGATGGAAACGCACGTTCTCCAGCAGCACGACGTCGCCCGGTTGCAGGCGATCGACGGCCCGCCGCGCCACAGGCCCAACGCAGTCCGTCGCGTAGGCAACCGGGGCGCCAAGCAGCTCCTGCAGCCGCTCGGCCACCGGCTTCAGACGCAGCTTCTCGACCACCTTGCCGTCCGGGCGGCCGAGATGCGAGATGAGGATCACTTTGGCGCCGTGGTCGCGCAGGTAGTCGATCGTCGGCAGCGCGGCGCGGATGCGGGAGTCGTCGCTGATCGCGCCGCCGGCCTTATCCTGGGGCACGTTGAAGTCGACGCGCACGAGCACACGCTTGCCCGCCACATCGACATCGCGCACGGTCTTCTTGCTCATGCCGCAAGCGTACGGTAGGCGGCTGCCGGTTGGGAACTGCTGGGCGGGAGTAGCGCGCCGGCCTACGCCTCGCGTTCTGCAACAAAATAGGTGAGCCGGCTCAACTCCGAGCGGGCCGGTTCAGGCAGATCGGCGCGCTCCAGCAGTGCCAGCGCTCCTTCAGCCGCGCGGCGGGCCGCCGCCTCGGCGGCCCGGCGGATGCCGTTGCGCTCGAAGATCGCCAGCACCGCGGCCACGCTGGCGTCGTCCAGCTCCGGCTGGCCGTACAGCTCGGCAAGCAGCAGCCGATCCTCCGGCTGCGCCGCTTCGAGCGCCCGCGTGATCGGGTAGGCCTTCTTCTTCGAGCGTATGTCGTCCCCGCTCGGCTTGCCGGTCGTGGCCTCGGCGCCCCAGACGCCGAGCACGTCGTCCTGAATCTGGAAAGCGCGGCCGAGCAGCCGGCCGAAACGATCGAACAGGCCGACCGTGCCGCCCGGCTGCTCGGCCAGCAGTGCGCCCAGCGCCGCCGAGGTGCCGATCAGCGCCCCGGTTTTGCCGGCAATCATCGCCAAATACTCGTCCATGGCGACGGAGGCACGCTGTTCGAAGCGCAAATCGGCGTCCTGGCCCTCGCACAGCCGCTGCGAGGTGCGATCGAGCAGCAGAAAGGCGTTCAGGATCGTTTGCGGGGCGTAGTCGTGGGCGGCGAGGCGGTGCAGCGCGAGCCGTGCAGCGGTGAACATCGCG
The DNA here is from genome assembly GCA_937879875.1 of uncultured Chloroflexota bacterium. Classification (GTDB taxonomy): domain Bacteria; phylum Chloroflexota; class Dehalococcoidia; order CAUJGQ01; family CAUJGQ01; genus CALFMN01. The sequence goes on from CALFMN010000114.1 coordinate 41,124, forward strand.
TCGCCCGCGTTGATCGCCAGCTCAACGCCCCAGATGTCCCAGACGGTGCGGCGGCCGTGACGGAAGCGGCTACGGTCCTCGATATCGTCGTGAATCAGGGAAAAGTTGTGCAGCAGCTCGATCGCGGCGCCGCCGGGCAGCGCCCGATCCGGGTCGCCGCCCAGCGCCTCGCAGCACAGCAGGCAGAGCGCCGGCCGAAACAGCTTGCCGGAGACACGCTCGACGGGCCTGCCGTCCTCATTCTCCCAGCCGAGATGGTAGCGCTGTATCGCGTAGAGCGGGCCTTCGCCGCCGCGCAGCGTGTCGCGCAGCTCCTGCTCGACGGCGGCGCGAAAGCGCGTCAGGGCGGCTGGCGGTGCAGGCATGGGTCGGCCGATCCTCAGTTCGTATTCGGAGCCGTGGCGCCGGCGCGGGGCGCCTAACCCTGACTTCCCTTGCGGGAAGTCTGTCCCTTCCCGAGGCGGGAACGGACTTTTGGAGCGTTCCATACGCCGCGCGACGGCGGCGGGGCTCGCCTACCCCTCCCTCGCGCAAGCGCTCGGATTTCCCCTCCCCGCAGGGGAGGGGTTAGGCTGAGGACAGCCGCTCGCCTTCGGACAACCCTTCCCCCGTGGGGAAGGGAGCTTTGGCGCAAGCCAAAGCGGGGTTAGGCACCGGGCCGGTAGCGCACCGGCAGGCGCTTGATGCCGCCGACGTGCAGGCTCAGCGCAACCATCTCGGCCGGGCCGGCCAACTCGAGGTCCGGCAGCAGCGGCAGCAGGGCGCGCAGCATCACGCGCAGCTCCCAGCGCGCCAGGTTCGCGCCCAGGCAGAAGTGCTCGCCGTAGCCGCCGAAGGCGTAGTGCGGATTGGGGTTGCGCGTGATATCGAAACGATAGGGATCGGCGAACACCTCTTCGTCGCGGTTGGCCGATGGATACCAGACCGCGACGGTCTCGCCCTGGCGAATACGCTGGCCGCGGATCTCGGTATCCGCCGTGCAGGTGCGGGCGAACTGGATCACGATCGAGGTCCAGCGCAGGATCTCCTCGACCGCCGTATCCACAAGCGCCGGATTCTCGATCAGCTTGCGCAGCTCGCCGGGGTGCTGGAGCAGCGCCTGCACGCCGCCCGTGGTCGCGTTGCGCGTGGTTTCGTTGCCGGCGGCCAGCAGCAGGTTGATGTAGTTGATCAGCTCGCGCTCGTTCAGCGGCTCGCCCTCGACTTCGGCACGAACCAACATACTGACGAGGTCGTTGCCGGTCGCGCCTTCGTCGCGACGCCGTTCGATCAGCGCTGATGTATAGGCCTTCCACTCGCCGCTGGCCCGGCGCGCCGTCGTTTCGCGGTCCTCGCCGGGACGCTGGTACTCCGGATCGCCCGCGCCAATCAGGATCTCGGTCCAGTGGAAGATCTTCTCCCAGTCGGCGCGCGGGATCGCGGCCATCTCGCAGATCGCGGCCACCGGCAACCTGGCCGCGAGCTCGTGCACGAAGTCCAGCGGCTCGCCCGCGCCGAAGCGCTCGGCCAGGCCGCGCGCGAACGCGGCCACGAACTCTCCCGACATCTCGCGGAAGTGCTGTTCGAGGCCGGCCATCGCCCGCGGCGTGAAGCTCTTGCTGGTCAGGGCACGGTATTCGCGGTGTTCCGGCGGGTCCATGAAGATGAAATCCGGCGGATCGCTGGGGCTGCCACCGTAGCGCCGCGCGTTGCGCTCGCGGCTGCGCTCCAGAATCTCGACGCCCTCGATGCTGTCGAGCCGCAGCCGCTGCGTGTTGGAGAAGAGCTGCGGGTTGCGCGAGACGTGGCCGATGTCGGCGTGCTTCGTGATCGCCCAGAACGGCTCGAAGCCGGGGCGCTCGTACCAGAAAACCGGCGCTTCGCGGCGCAGCAGATCCCACTCGCGCCAGGGGTAGCCGTGCTCGACGTACCGCGCGGTATCGGTGATATCGAGGTTTTCCAGCGTGATCGGCTCCGCGAGCTGGACCATCGGGCGCCGCCTTTCCGCTGCCGCCTACTCCGCGCGGCCGCTTCGAGGCCACTATACTACGGCGGCCAGGCCGAGCTGCCCTGGCCTGCACCGGCGCGATTCTCCGCTGCGCGGAGCGCGGCGTCAGGATGCGGGCACGGCCTCGGGCGCGGCGCTCAGCAGCCGCTGCACGATCGCCTCGGCAGTGACGCCGTAGCGCGCCCGTTGAATCTTCTGCGAGCCGTGCTCCACAAAGCGATCGGGCATGCCGATGCAGTCGAGCGCGACATCGCCGAGGCCGGCCTTCTGCAGCTCGACCGCGACGGCGGAGCCGAGCCCGCCGCGCACCACGTTCTCTTCGATCGTCACGAGATGCTTTGCTCGCACATTCCGCGCGTACTCGAGCAGCATCTCCCTGTCCAGCGGCTTGACGAAGCGCGCGTTCAGCACCGCCGCCGAGACGCCGTGCTCCGCCAGATCCTGCGCCGCGCTCAGCGCCGGCTGCAACGCCGCGCCGCAGGCGATGATCGCCACGTCGTCACCCTCGCGCAGCACCTCCCAGGTGCCGATTGGGATGGTCTGAAAGCCGGGCCGCAGCTCGATGCCGGTGCCCGCGCCGCGCGGATAGCGCAGCGCGAAGGGGCCGCTGTGCTCCACGCCGGTGTAGAGCAGATCGCGCAGCTCCTGCTCGTCCTTCGGCACGGAGACCACCATGTTGGGGATGCAGGAGAGATAGGAGAGATCGAAGGCGCCCTGGTGCGTGCGTCCGTCGTCGCCGACGAAGCCGGCGCGGTCCAGCGCGAAGACGACGTGCAGGTTCTGCACACAGACATCGTGGATGATCTGATCGTAAGCGCGTTGCAGGAAGGTCGAGTAGATCGCGGCGATCGGCGTCAGTCCCTGGGTCGCCATGCCCGCGGCCAGCGTGACGCCGTGCTGCTCGCAGATGCCGACGTCGAAGGTGCGGTCGGGAAACTCCTTCATCGCCGGCACGAGGCCAGTGCCGTCGGGCATCGCGGCCGTGATCGCGGTGATCGTCCTGTCCCGGCGCATCAGCTCACAGACGGCAGCGCCGAACACGTCCTGATACTTGGGCGGGCCGCCGGAGCCGCCGCCCGCCGGCGAGACGCCGTGCAGCTTCACGGGATCGGCCTCTGCCGGCGCGTAGCCGTGGCCCTTCTGTGTGATCGCGTGGATGAAGACCGGCTTCGCGTCCCACTGCAGCGCCGTCTCCAGCGCGGCGCGCAGCTCGCCGATATCGTGGCCATCGACCGGCCCGATGTAGTCGAAGCCGAGCTGTTCGAAGAGGATGCTGGGCATCAGCATCCCCTTCACACTGCGCTTCACGCGGCGGCTCGCCTCCCAGGCCGTGTCGCCCAGTGGCATCTTGCGCGCGATCTGGCCGATCGACGACTTGGCAAAGTGGTAGCGGGCGTCGAGGCGGATCTTGTTAAAGACGCGGTTGATCGCGCCCACGTTCGGCGCGATCGACATGCCGTTGTCGTTGAAGACGACGATCAGGCGCTTGCCAAGATGGCCGATGTGGTTGATCGCCTCCAGCGCCATGCCGCCGGTGAGGCCGCCGTCGCCGATCACGGCGACCACGTTGTAGCTGTCGCCCTGCAGATCGCGCGCGATCGCCATGCCCAGGGCGGCGGAGAGCGAGGTGCTGGCGTGGCCGGCGCCCCAGACGTCGTGCTCGCTCTCGTCGCGCTCGCAAAACGGCGTCAGCCCTTCCCATTGGCGGATCGTGCCGAAGCGCTCGCGCCGCCCGGTCAGCAGCTTATGGACGTAGGCCTGATGGCCGACGTCCCAAACAATTTTGTCGCGCGGGCTGTCCAGCAGCGAGTGCAGGGCGATCGTCAGCTCAACGGTGCCCAGATTCGAGGCCAGATGGCCCCCGGTTTCAAACACGACCCGCACCAGCTCGGCGCGGATCTCCTCCGCCAGCGTTTCCAGCTCGCCGTGGGTGAGCGCGTGCAGATCCTGCGGCCGCTGCACGCGATCGAGCAACGGTGTTGATGAAAGGGCGGACGGTTCGTTGGTCATTCGCGTTTCCTGCTGCAGTCTCGGCTCAGGGTACAGCGCCGCGCGCGTCAAAGCACGCGACGCGCTTGATTCCCGAACTGTATGCGCTCGGCACAGCCGGCCGCGTCATCTAGCCGGCCACTTTTTGCAGCGCAGCGTCCAGTTCCTCAAGCGTCGTCGGCCCTTCGAACTTCGCGGCCACGTTGCCGTCCTTATCGACGATGAAGAACCAGGGCTCGCTTTGCAGGCGCCACTCTTCGACGGCGGGCATCAGCTCCTTCGTCGCCGGATTCTTGTAGATCTCAATGTGGATGAAGTCGGCTTTGCCCTGATACTTCGGTTCGAGCTTGCGCGCCAGCTCCAGTTCGGGGCCGCAGAGCCGGCTGGTGCAGTAGCCCGGCGTGGCAAAGAGAACCAGCGTCGGATGGTGCTGCGCGATCGCTTCGGCGACCGTCTCCGTATGCATGTCGGCCGAGGGGTGCGCCGAAGTATCGATCAGCTTGAACTGCGGGTCGTCCTTGACGGTCATGTTCTGACTGCGCGGCGCGGGCGCACCCAGCGCCGGCGTCGTGCTCTGCGCCAGCACCTTGAACGGCGTGCGCACCGCCCCGCTGTGCCCGGCGCCGGCGCCGGTCACGTCCACCTCGACGCCCCAATCGCCGGCCTTGTCGAACGTCACCTGCGCCTCGTACACGCCAACGTCGTCGCCGCCGCTGGCGACCGAGATGCGCGTGCCGTCCGGGCGGATCACCGTCTCCACCGCCGGCAGGCCCGCTTCACGGCCCGGCGAGCGAAAGGTGGCGTCGGCCTCGAAGCGCGGCGTGGCCTGGGCCTGGTTGCCCTGCACCGGGCCGGCCAGCTCAAAGAACTTGAGATGGACCTTCGCGTCGGGGATCGGGCTGCAGTGCTGGTCGAGTATGCCCATGGTGAAGCGGTTGGGGCCGGTCACCAGCTCGGACGAGGCGATCACGGGCCGCAGCGTGCCGCCGGGCGGGCAGGCCGCTTCGGAGAGATCCGGTGTTGCCGCTGCCTGCGTCGCCGCAGCCCGCGTCGAAGCGCCGCCCCCGCCGGGCTGGGCGTTCTTTCCGGAGTTGGTCGCGCTGCCGCAGGCGGCGGATATCAGCATAGCAAGGACGGCGGCCGCAAAGGGCCATCGCCCTCGCCCGATCGAACGACCCTTGACGGCAGCGCGCTGCAGCACTATAGACCTCCGACCAGCTACCCCGGCTACCAGCTATACGCCGCCGCGGCCGCAACCGATCTTACTGAACCGTCAGAGTTCCGGTCATCTCGGTGGGATGCACGTCGCAGTGGAAATGATACGTGCCCGGCTTACTGATCGTGAACGTTACTGAGCTGGTTTTGCCGGGATTGGTGAGGTCGGTCTTGATCTCTTTTCCCGCGTCGTCCTTCATGTCGGTCACGTCCCAGTTGTGGATCGCCTGACCGTTGTTCTGCACCGTCAGGGTGACGGGCGCGCCGGCCTTCACCGTGTATTTGGTTTCCGAGAACTTGTTGTCGGTGGTGACCTCCATCAGCGCGTTCGCCCCGGCGGACGGCGAGCCGGCGTTCGCACCCGGCGCCGCCGTGGAGACGACCGTCGCCACGGGCGCGGCGTTCGTATTCGCCCCGGTATTCGCGGGCTTGTTGGCGTTGTTACTGCTGCTGCACGCCGCGGCGCCGACCAGCGCGAGCACCAGGCCGGCAGGCAAGATGAACCGAACGAGGCCAGTTCGCATGGATTACGTCTCCAAACGGGGTCCGGCGGGGGTGTGCCGGAGGAAGTGTCCCGGTTTGTTCATTATTGCACAAGCGGGCGCAGCGGCAATCGATCGCGCGCCGGCAACCCCGCGCGAACGCATACCTCACAGCCCGCGCAGAAGCGTGGCGATAGAACGATCGGAACCATCCCGTACTATGTGCCGGGGGTAACCAACCTGTAACCGGATAGCTCTTGACAGGTTATGCGGGGGAGGTAGCCTT
>CALFMN010000115.1 GCA_937879875.1 uncultured Chloroflexota bacterium
CGGCGTACGCGGCGCTGAGCCTGCCCCGCCGCGAGCGCCTGCACCGCCGCGCGGCCGAAGCGATCGAGCGCCTGCACAGCGCCAACCTGCAACCGTACGCCGCCATGCTCGCCGGTCATTGGCGTTTGGCCGGGTCATTCAGTGATCCCGAGAAGGTGATCGACTACAGCCTGCTGGCCGGAGAGAACGCACGAACAGTCTTCGCCTATGAAGAGGCAGCACGTCACTGGCAGACCGGCCTCGACATGGTGGATGCGTGGAACCCAGCCTCCGAGCGGCGCACGTTGCTTCTGGAACGTCTCGGCGATCTGATGTATATCACCGGCCTGGACTGGGCGAAGGGGATGAGCTACCTGGAGACTGCCCTGCAGTGGTATACGGCACTGGGTGACGAGGAGCGGGCGGCGGAGATACACGCGCGCCTCGGCGCCTACTGCTCGACCTTCATCGCTTTGCGCGATATCCCCCGCGCGCTCGCCCACTTTCGGGCGGCGGAGGCGGTGCTGGCGCGCCGGCCGGAGCGGGCATCCCTCGGCCAGCTATACACGGGTCTGGCGGCGGCGGCTCTCGTGGGTGTGCGAACCGACGAGGGGCTCGCAGCCTCCGAGCGTGCGATGGTGCTTGCCGAGCGGCTGGGAGATGAGGCGCTCTGGGCGAACGCGGCTTCTCTGCATGGCGCTCATCTGTGCGCCACTGGCCAATTGGCGGCAGGAGTTGCGCTGCTGGATCGGGCCTGGGAAACCGCTGACCGGCTGAACGATGCCGCCGCGGGGTTCGCGGCAACCTGGCAGCGGAGTTGGTGGAGTCTGCGTCTTGGCGATGTTCAGGAAGCCGAGGAGCTGTGTTTGCGAGAACTCCACAAGCCGCGGGCGGCCCAGGCGCCGATGCAGCGCAGGCGGCTGCTCCAGCGCCTGGGCCAGTATCAGCACGCAGAGGCTCTCCTTCAGGAGGCCCTCACGATCGCCGGCAACGGCGACTACGTGCTCTACGAGCTCATCATCCGGGTCGCCCTAAGCTTCCTCTCGTCCACGGTGGGCCAGGCAGAGCAGGGGCGGCTCCATCTGAGCCGCTGCCGGGAAATCCTGGCAGGCGGGGAAGACTGGCGCGCACTTGTTGGAAACGTCATGGCAGCGGAGGCCGCGGCCATTGCTGACGAGCAGCCGGATGCGGCCGGGCGACGATTCGGACAAGCGATCGCCATTTTCCGCCGGTACATGCTGCCCTGGGATGAGGCAGAGACGCTGACCTATTGGGCTCGCGGCTTGCTGCGTGCGAGACAGCGCTCCGCCGCTGCCGCGAAGTTGGAGGAAGCGTCCGCCCTCTACCGGCGGCACGGTGCCGGTGCGCCGTGGTGCCAGCGGCTGTCCGCCCTGCAAACGCCGCCGGTTCCCGTTGGCAAGGTGCCGCCCGCTCATCCTGATGGACTCTCCGCGCGCGAGGTCGAGGTGCTGCGGCTGGCGGCGGCGGGGCGCAGCAACCCGGAGATCGCCGCGGCGCTCTGCATCAGCCGCAACACGGTGCTGCGCCACATGAACCACATCTTCGCCAAGACGGGCGCGAACAACCGCGTCGAGGCGGCCGCCTACGCCCACCGCCGCGGCCTCGCGGACGCCTCGCAGCCGTAGCCTCGTCCGCGGCCGGCGCCCGCCGCTGCTCGCACTCTCCACCCAATACCAATAGCACACTGCTGCTATCGCCGCGTTCGCACGGCCGCCGCGCCGGCAAATCTTGCTTGCGCAGAATCCCTCAGTACCGCGATGGCTGCCCGCTCGCCGGAAACGACGATGCACATATCGAACGCGATTGGCGATGAGGAGCCTGACGATGCTTTCCAACGCACCCGCCACCCTGCCACGGCGCACCTGGCGATCCCACAAGCGACAGGCGGGGGCAGCCGTGGGCGGGGCAGTGCTTGCCGCCTGCGCCGTGGCCGGCGTGCTGACCTGGCAGATCGGCAGCCACACGACGAGCCACAGGGCGGCCCCCAGCGCCGCCGTGCTGCCGGCCGCAGCGGGCGGCAACCTCAGCCAGGCCGCAACCCGCGGTGGTGTGGCGGACTCGATCCTGAATCCGCCAGCCGCAGGCGTCTCGGCCTCGGCCCGCACCAGCCCTGCCCCGTGGATCATCCTGGTGGGTTCGGCGGATCAGGTGGCAAGCGTGCAGCCCTCTATCGATGCGGCCGACCGGGTAGCAGCCGAGAACGGCGCACCATTCAGCACGGTGGACATCATGGTCATCGATCCGAGCCAGGCCATCCTGCTGCGGCAGTTGCTCACGGACGAGAACCGGTTCCGCGCCTCGCTGGAGCTGCCGGATATCACCGTGACCGACCTGACACAGCCCGCGGCGACGCCGACCCCCGCGGGCAGCTAGCTCATCAGCAGCCCCGTCACGGAGCGGATCCTCGCCGCCCATCTCCGCCGCAACGAACTGTTTGATGCGGCCGGCGCGTCGCCGCCCGCTCCTGCCGATGGGCGGCGACGCCGCGAGGCTGCTCTGGCGCAGCGGGGCGCCGGATCAGGAGTAACGTCCTTCGGGCGGCTCGCTCTCGCGCGGCCGGCCGGTGCCCACGGGCTACCGGCCATCGTTCGCCGCCTGTACGCTGTCCACGGAAGCCTTCCGTGGAGCGACAAACCATGACCA
>CALFMN010000116.1 GCA_937879875.1 uncultured Chloroflexota bacterium
GCTTTGCCGCCAGGCAAAGCAGGGTTAGGTGCCCCGGCAGCCCGACACAACCGCGGCCGTGTAAGGGCACTGATACCCCGATCGTCCGGGGGATGAGGCTGAGGCCGCGACACGGTACGCTGTGCGCGGATAGCCCTCTCCATCGTCCCGAATCCCGACGCGGAGCACGCTATGACCAGCAACCCCGCGCGGCCGGCCATCGATTGGCCGGCGGTACAGGCCGAGGCGCTGGAGCACTTCGTCCGCTACCTGCGCATCCCCTCGGTCAACCCGCCGGGCAACGAGGCGCCGGCGGCCCGCTTCTTCGGCAGCATCATCGAGGCGGCCGGCCTGCCATGCGAGTACATCGAGACGCAGCCCAACCGCGAGATCGTCGTGGCGCGGCTCGCCGGCAACGGCGCGAAGGGCACGCTGATGCTCTGCAACCACACGGACGTGGTGCCGGTGGAAGAGCAGTTCTGGGACGTGCCCGCCTTCGAGGGCATCGTGCGCGACGGCTTCGTCTTTGGCCGCGGCGCGGTGGACATGAAGGGCGCCGGCATCATGCAGCTTATGGCCTTCCTGCTGCTCGCCCGCAACCGCGTGCCGCTGGCGCGCGATATTGTCTTCTGCGCCGTACCGGACGAAGAGGCCGGCGGGCGCTGGGGCATGCAGTGGCTCTGCGAGCAGCGGCCCGACCTCGTTGACGTCGAGTACGAGCTGAACGAGGGTGGCATGGGCATGGACCGCGTGATGGGCAAGCCGGCGCGGCTGATCACCGTGGCCGTGGCCGAGAAGAAGATCTGCGGCCTGCGCCTGCGCGCCGTGGGCAAGCCCGGCCACGGCAGCGTGCCGCACTTTGATAACAGCCTCGTGCATCTCGCCCGCGCCATCGCCCGCCTGGCCGACTGGGAGCGGGCGCCGCGGCTCACGCCCATCGTGGCCGAGTATCTGCGCCGTCTGGCCGACGCCGGTCTGGTCGAGGCGCCTGACGGGGATCTGGAGAAGGTATTGCCCGATCTCGCCGCCTCGCATCCGCGCCAGGCGGCGATGTACATCAACACGCTCAACGCGACGACGTTCCATTCCGGCATCAAGATCAACGTCATCCCCGCGTTGAGCGAGGCGACGCTCGATTGCCGGCTGCTGCCCGACCAGGACCCGGAGGAGTGGCGCCAGCAGGTGATCGCCCGCATCGACGACGCACGCATCGAGGTCGAGTTCGCGCAGTTCCGCGGTGACACCGTCGCCAACGACTGGGACACGGAGCTGTTCCGCGTGATCCAGCAGGTGGTGAGTGAGGCGATGGAGGACGCCGTGGTCACGCCGGTGATGACGACGGGCGGCACAGACAACCGCTTTCTGCGCGAGCGCGGCATTCCGGCCTACGGCTTCATTCCCGCGCTGCTTTCGCCGGAGGAGCAGGCCGGCTTCCACGGCAACAACGAGAAGCTCAGCCTCGAAAACTTCAATCTTGGCTGCGAACTGACCTACGAGGTCGTGCGCCGCTTCTGCGCCGCCGGCTGAGGCGCGAGCGACGAGGGAATCGAGGGCGTGGACCGTAGGGCGGAAGGCAGGGGAATGCGGGAGCGCCTGCCATGCGCCTGCGGTGCTGCTAACCCACGGCAGGGGCCGTTCCGCGAACGGCCCCCATGACACATGACACATGACACATGGTGCGTCAGCCGCGATCTACGGCACACCGGGCGACCGACGAAGGCTGTCCGAAGATCAGCGCCGGTCCTGCTCCCCGCCCTGCTTCTCCGCGCCAAGCGTCGTAGGAATCGATGTCGACGGCGGATCGCTGGCAGGGAACGAATCGGCGCTCTCGGCGTCGAGCCTGTCCAGTTCGTCATCGTCGCTCGAAAGATGCTGCGGCATCTCCCCTTGCGCAGGCGTGACGTCGGCTTTGGACGGCCGTGCCTGTTGGCCGGTGGTGCGATCCATCAAGATGTTCCTTCAGGACGTGGTCTGGCGCGGGGCCGTTTTCATCGTCTCGCCCGGGCGGGCGGCGGCGCATCCGCCGATCGGCTCTCATCACCCGTCATGCCGGTTGCGGCGCCATCGGCCAGGGCAATGGGGCACAGGCGTCGGGTTGCCGAACGGCTGTGCCTTATTGCAGAGCACCCCTGTACCCCTACCCCTGTGCCCCTATCCTTGCAGAGTCAGTCATTTTGCAGCCTGGTGGCGCGTGAGCAGGGCAGCCCACGCCACGGCCTCCTCGACCGGCCGCCACACGGCTGTGTCGAGCACGCTGCCCGTTAGTCGCCCGTCGCCGCCGGCTCCTGGACCGCGACTTCGAGCAGCTCCGAGATCTCCATCGCGCGGATGCGGCCGCTCTCTTCCGGCTGCACGGCCGGAATCGCATCTTCGAACATCTGGATGCAGAACGGGCAGGCCACGGCGACGACATCCGCGCCGGTCGCGATCGCCTCTTCGGCCCGCACCTGGTTGACACGCCGGCCCTTGTGCTCTTCCAGCCAGATCATGCCGCCGCCCGCGCCGCAGCAGTAGCCCTGCTGGCGGTTGCGCGGCATCTCCACCAGTTCAAGCTCCGGAATCGATTCCAGCACCTGGCGCGGCGCCTCGTAGACACCGTTGTGCCGGCCGAGATAGCAGGAGTCGTGGAAGGTGACGCGCTGGCCGAAGGCGTTCTTGGGCTTGAGCTTGCCCTGCGCGATCAGCCCTTGCAGGAACTCCGAATGATGCGTGACCTCGAACTGCACGCCGTAGTCGGGGTACTCGTTCCTGAACGTGTTGAAGCAGTGCGGGCAGTGCGTGATCACCTTCTTGACGTTCAGCGTCTTGAACAGCTGACCGTTGGCCTGCACCTGCATCTGGAACAGGAACTCGTTGCCCAGCCGCCGCGCCGGGTCGCCGTTGCAGGTCTCCTGCGCACCGAGTACGCCGAAGTCCACGCCCGCGTCCATCAGCAGGCGGATGATCGCCTGCGTGATCGGCACGTTGCGGTCTACCAGCGCCCCGGTGCAACCGACCCAGTAGAGATACTCCTGCTCGCCCGTGTACTCGGGCACCTGCACGTTCTCCATCCAACTGGTGCGCTGCAGTTGTGTGCCGCGCCAGGGGTGGCCGCGCTGCTCGATGTTCTGCAAGGCCGCCTGCGCCGTGGCCGGAATCGAGCCCTGATCCATGACCAGGTGGCGGCGAAAATCGACGATCGTGGGCACGTGCTCGATGAAGACGGGACAGGCCTCCATGCAGGCGCCGCAGGTACGGCAGGCCCAGAGCTGCTCTTCGGCGATCGTCTCGCCCACCAGCGCCTTCGCTGGTTCCGGCGGCTTCTGGCCGTGTTCCAGCGCGCTGGCGATGCCCGGCCCGAACTCGCTCATGTAGTTGCGCACGTTCTGGATAATCGACATCGGCGAGAGCGGCTGGCCGGCGATGTGCGAGGGGCAGTTGTCCGTGCAGCGCCCGCAGCGCACGCAGACATCCGTCTCGAAGAGCTGCTTCCAGCTCAGGTCTTGCAGCTTCGCGGCGCCGAAGGTCGCGTCCTCGGCCAGCGCGGCGTTCTCGTCCAGCAGGTTGGCGGGATAGCTCAGGCGGCCGTAGGGCTGCAGCGTCTTGAAAAAGCCGTTGGTGGGCGCGAGGAAGATGTGACCGAGTTTGGTCCAGGCGATCAGGCCAAGCCACAAAAAGGCCGCGGGCATATGCGTCCACCAGGAGAGCCGGTGCAGGTTCTCTTCGAGCGTTACGCTGGCGCCGAAGTGATTCATCACTTTGCCGACGAACCAGCCGGCCGGCGCCCAGTGCGACCAACCGCCGTGACCGTTGCGCAGCTCGGTGGCGCCGATGCGGAAGCCCTGCTGCAACAGGCCGGTGATCAGAATGAAGCCGAGCAGGCCGAGGATCGCCTGGTCCTCGCGGCGCATGTCCCACTGCAGGCGCGGCTTTTTTGACAGATAGCGCCGCGAGAAGGCCATGCCGACGCCGAGCAGGCCGATCAGCCCGAAGACGTCGCCGAACAGCTTGTAGCCCAGATAAAACTGGCCGCGCAGGAAGGACTCGCCGGCAAGCGGCACCCAGATTTCGTGGTCGATGAGGATCAGGTTCGTAACGATGAACAAGGCAACGATGCTGGAGTAGATACAGGTGTGAAACACGGCCGCGTACGGGTCGCGCAGCACGCGCTGCGACGAGGCGCCGCGCGCGAAGGCGTTCTTCAGCCGGCGTAAGAGCTCGTTCGTGCGCAGGTCTTTGCGGCCGATGCGGTACAGCCGCATGCGGCGGTAAGGCACGTAGAGCAGCACGGAGACGAGCGCGGCGAGGAAGAGATAGATCGCCCAGCCGCCGACGATGTTCCACTCAAAGACGCGGTGCGGCGTGTTCTCGGCCACGCCGTCGTTCTTCACCGCGGCCGCGACCAACGCGCCGCCGGCCAGCAGCACGATCCACACGCCCGCCGCAAGCCCGTTCAGCCGTAACCCGCGGCGCCCGCGCGGCGGTGATGCTGCCAGCGGCTGCACGTTCTCGTCCGCGTGCCCTCGTTCAGTAGCCATGATCACGCTGCCTTTGCGCCAGCCCGCGCTCGTCGGCCCTCACCCCCGTCCCCTCTCCCAATCCTGGGAGAGGGGCGATCCAGCTTGGAGCGTTCCGACCGATGAACGGTTAACCCGACAGCCTTTCGGATCGCTGCAAACACGATCGCCTCTTTCCCTCCAGGATTGGGGGAAAGGGGAGGGGGATAGAGGGCCGAAAGCCACGGGCAAGCACAGCATTGTTACGCCCCAAATCACCGCTCGTCCGGGCCGCCGTGCTGCTTGCGGATCTCTGTCTTCAAGACTTTGCCCAGGGCGTTGCGCGGCAGCTCGTCCACCACGGAGATGTAACGCGGCGTCTTGTAGCTGGCCAGGCGCGAGCGGGCGTACGTGCGCAGTTCGTCGCCGCTGGCGTGCTGGCCGTGCTTGAACACGACAACGGCCTTGACCTCTTCGCCCCACTCGACGTCGGGCACGCCGATCACCGCCGCCTCTTCGATCGCCGGGTGCTCTTCCAGCACGCCCTCGATCTCGCCTGAGGAGATGTTCTCGCCGCCGCGGATGATCAGGTCTTTCTTGCGCCCGGTGATGAAAAGATAGCGCTCGTCGTCCAGGTAGCCCACGTCGCCGGTGTGCAGCCAGTCGTCGATGATCGCGGAGTGCGTCGCCTCTTCCTGCTTGAAGTATTCGCGCATCACGCGGGCGCCGGAGACGCAGATCTCGCCCTCCTCGCCCATACCCACCAGTTCGTTGCGGTCGTTCATAATCGCCAGCTCGATGTCGTCCATCGGCCGGCCGACGGAGCGCAGGCGGTGCAGCTTCTGCTCTTTCTCCGCATCCGAAAGACCCTTGATGTCGTGGTCGTCGGGGCCGAGATAGGTCAGCGACGAGGTGCTCTCGGTCTGGCCGTAGGCGTTCATCAGGCCGCAGTCGAACTCTTCCACCGCGCGGCGCACGACCTCGTACGGCATCGGCGCGGCGCCGTAGGTGATCAGCTTGAGCGAGCTGATGTCGTAGTCCTTGAACTTCGGGTGCTCCATGATGCGCTTCAGCATCGTCGGCACGACGAAGGCGTGCGTGACCTTCTCCTGCTGCACCGTCTTCAGCCAGACTTCCGGCTCGAACTGCGGCAGGATCACCAGCGTGCGCCCGCCCCAGATCGAGGACATCATCGCCGTGGCGCCGGCGATGTGAAACAGCGGCACCGTCACCATCGTCTTGTCGTGGACCTCCGGCATCGCCGGCTCCATCGTGTTGGTCACGTAGGCGGTGAGCGTCAGATAGGTCAGCACCACGCCCTTGGGCAGCGCCGTCGTGCCGCTGGTGAAGATCAAGATCGTCGGGTCGTCGTCATCGATCTCGACGTACAGATCGTCGGGCGATCCGGATTCGAGCAACTGTGCGTAGCTCTGCATCCCTTCGACGGGCTTCTCGATGCAGAACAGGTGCTGCAAGCCGGTCAACTCGGCGCGGATGCGCCCGAGCAGGTCGAGATAGCGCTCGCCCACGAACAGCACCGACGCCTCGGACGTGTTGAGCATGTAGGTCAGCTCTTCGTCCTTGGCGCGGTAGTTGAGCGGCACGAACGTGACGCCGAGCTTGGCACAGGCGTAGTAGGCCTCGACGTACTCGGCCGAGTTGACGGCCATCACCGCCAGCTTGCCGCCGCGGGCGAGGCCGCGTTCGGCCAGCGCGCTCGCCAGGCGGTTGGTGCGCTCCACCATCTCCATGTAGGTGATGCGCGTGTCGCCGCAGACCAGCGCCTCGCGGTCCGGCACGACGAACGAGCTGATTTGCAGGAACTCCGCGGTGTTCATGCTGCCTCCCCGGCCCCGGCGACGCGGCGGCCGCTGTTTGGGCGAGATGTAGGGGCTGTGCGCTGTCCGCGCAGATGAAGATACCGCGCCGGCCGCACCGAGAGAAGCTGCGCCCCCTCGGACGTTGCGAGCTTACGCGCTGCCAGAACGCAGCGCGACGCACGGCCGCGCCGGGCCGCCCGCTTGCGTCGCGCACTGCCGAATATCCACGACCGCGTTCTTACCCGCAAGCCTGACAACGTGGTGCAGCAGCGGGGCGCCGCCGGCCTGCGCTGTGCCATCGCGCGCGAAGGTCGCGTCGCCGCAGCCGAGCCGGGCCTGAAACACGCCGCCGGAGAGATCGGGACGCCATTCGACGGCGCAAGCGCCCGTGCCGGCGGGCGGCGAGGGCAACGCCTCGTCCAGCGCCAGCAGCGAATCGTTCGGCTGAGCGACGATGTAGAGATGGCCGCGTGGCAGATAGGTCACGCCCGCGCTGGCCGCCGCGAGACGGGCGAGCGGCGCCGAGTAGCTGGAGCGGTCGCCGTGCACGAAGCAGGACCAAACGAGCGCCGACGCGCCCAGCACAAGCGCGCTGGCGCCGAGCCGCGGCAGCCAGCGCCGCAAACCTCCCGCCGGCGCCGGGACGCCTGGCACGGACGGCGCTTCGTCCGCGAGGTCATCAGCCATCGTGCGGCCTCCAGCCGGCCAGTGCGCTGAGCCGGCCGGCGTCGGCTGCTTGCAGCGCGCGCTGCCCGAGCCGGTGCGAGGCCGCGAGCCCCTGCGGCAGCGGCAGATCCATCGCCACGCGCAATGCCTCGCGCGCCAGCCGGACTCCGAAAACGGGCCGGCGCAGCAGCCGTTCGGCAACGGCGCGTGCCTCGTCGTCGAGCCGTTCGCGCGGCACGACGGCGTGCACCATGCCCAGCGCCAGCGCCTGCTGCGCGTCGATCGGGTCGCCGGTCATGATCATGCCGAGCGCGACGCCGGGCGGAATATGCCGCGGCAGCGTTTGTGTGCCGCCGGCCGAGGGGATATAGCCCAGGTTGACTTCGGGCAAGCCGAAACGGGCGTCCTCAGCGGCGACGCGCAGGTCGCAGAGCAGGCTCAGCTCGCAGCCAGCGCCCAGCGCCCAGCCGTGCACAGCCGCGATCAGCGGCTTCTCCAGCGCCAGCATCAGCCCCCAGAGGTCGCGTTGCAGCCGTGCGTCGCGCGCCGCCAGATACGACGGCGCGGTGCCGAACTCCTTCACGTCGGCGCCCGCACAGAACGCCCGCTCGCCGCTGCCGCGAATCACGATCACCTGCACGTCCGGGTCGTCGCGCACGGCCCGGAGCAGCGCCCAGAGCTGGTCGCGCATGACGAGGTTGACGGCGTTCAGCGCCTCCGGCCGGTTGAGCGCCAGCCAGGCGACCGCGCCGTCCTTCTCGAACAGAACCAGATCACCGCTGGCCACGCCGTCGGTGTTCGCCATCGCCGTGTTGCTCCGGTCAGATCCAGTCGTGCTTCTGAATCGGGCTGCGCTCGCGGGTGCGCATCACCCGCTCAAGGTCCAGATTCAGCTTCACCACCAGCGCCTTCATCGCCTCGCTGCCCTGGCGCATCTCGCTGCTGCGCCAGCGACGCAGAGCGGCACGATCTTCATCCGAGAGGTCTGTCTCGTCGATCACGGCCTTCGTGACCACGGAGAGCAAGCCCCAGACCTCATCGGGATTCAGTTCAACTTTCATCGGCGTCTGCTCCGGTTTCGTCTTCAGCTAGTCGTGGCTGGGCACGTAGCCGCCCTTGCGGCGCAGCAGCCGATACGTCTTCTCATCCATCGTGCTGCCGAGCGCCTCGTTCAGCGAGACGGTCAGCTCGTTCATCGCCGGCGTGCCCTCGGCACGGTCGGTGCGCCAGCGGCGCAGCTTCGTCTTGCCGTCGCCGGAAAGGCCGGCCCTGTCGATCATCTGCGACAGCATGGTCGTCATCAGCGACCAGGCCTCTTCTCCATCGATGATGAGCTGCATCTTGCCTCCATGTCTGCGGCGGCCGTCACGCGCCGCCACGCTCGTCGGTGTGAACCGATCGTAGCGAATCGAGCACGGTAGCGCGATGCAGGGCGGTCGGCCCTCACCCCCGTCCCCTCGCCCAATCCTGGGCGAGGGGCGATCGTGCGCAGCACGACTCGGACGGTGCTGGGTTAACCGATTAGAGGTCGGAGCGCTTTGGGCTGGATCGTCTCCTTCCCGCCAGGATTGGGGCCAGAGCGCAGCGCAACCGTCGGAGACTTTCAACGCAGACGAGAGGATGAGGGTCGCCCGGCGCCGCGTTGCACGCGCCGACCGGCATCGTTGAAGTGGGATCGCCCTCAGCGGCCGTGAAACTCCGGCGGGCGCTTCTCAGTGAAGGCGCGTACGCCCTCCGCGCGGTCTGCCGTCGTTTGCAGCAGCACGGTCAGATCCAGTTCGTAGCGCAGCGCCCGCGCCAGCGGCAGATCGCTGCCGTTTTGCACGGCCTCTTTGGCGAAGCGCTCGGCGATCGGGCCACGCGTGGCGATCGTCGCCGCGAGCCGTTCGGCCAGGGCGAGCGCTCCGTCAGCGTTGGCCACCGTATTGACCAGCCCCCATGCCTCAGCCGTGGCGCCGTCGATCGTCTGGCCGAGCAAAATCATGGCGAGCGCCCGCCCTCGACCCACAAGGCGCGGCAGCCGTTGCGTGCCGCCCGCAAGCGGGATCAGGCCGAACTCCGTTTCCGGAAAGGCGAAACGCGCCGCCGCCGACGCCACGCGCAGGTCGCAGGCCAGCGCCAGCTCCAGGCCAGCGCTGCAACAGTCGCCCTCGATCGCCGCGATTGCGGGCAGCGGCAGCTCCACCAGGCAGCCGAACGGATCGCCGGGCGCCGTCAGAAGACCAGACCCTGCGGCCGCTTCCTCGAGCAGCGCCGCGCTCCAGCCCGGGCAAAATCCGGTTTCGCCATGCAGCACGACCGCTCGCAGGCCGGGCATCTCGGCGAGCGCTGCGCAGAGCGTCTGCAGCTCAGTAATCGTCTCCCTGCCGATGCGGTTCTCGCCATCGTCGGACGCAAGCGTCAGCCGCGCGATCGCGCCGCCTACGGTGAGTTCGAGCCGGGTTGCCATGCTGCTGCAGCCTCCATCCGCGCATGGCGCGGCGCGGTTCAGAGCCTCGATCGTACTCCGCGCATCGTCACGCGTCACCTGCCGCGCCGCTTGTCCGCCATGCGCGCCGGTGCTACGATGCCGCCGCGCGGGCGGCGTGGCCGCTCGCGAGCGGAGTGGCGCATGGTTCCCGATAAGCACGACCTGCCGCGCCTGATCGTGCCGCCCGCCGCGGCGGTCGTGCTTACGCTGCTGTACTTCGCCATCTTCAACCGCTGGGAGAAGACGGGCGACCCGCTCAACAGCGTCGTCGCGCCGATCCTGGGCCTCGTGGGCTTCCTGATCGGGGTCGGGCTGGATCGCTGGCAGCTCAGGCGCAGCCGGGCTGCGCCGCCGGCCGAGCAGGCAGGCTAAGCCCGCGAGCGATCCATCACTACACACCGGAGCCGCCGCGTGCCGCTCTTCGTCGCCTATCTGAGCTTCAAAGCGGGCACGACGACGGAGCAGGGCATGCAAGCGTACCTGCGCCGTCTGAGCTTCAGCTTCCCGCCGCGTATGAACGTGCTCGGTGAATACTGGGTCAACGGTTCGCCGCAGGTCGTGCTGATCTGGGAAGCCGAGGATGAGGGGCCGGGCGACCTGATCGACGCCTTCTGGGGCGATCTGTTCGACGTGAACATCTGCCCCGCAAGCCGGCCGCAGCTCTCCGGCGAGCCGCAGGTTCCGCAATAGCGCCGTTACCCGTTCCCGCTGCTGTGACCGTTGCGAAGCTCGCTGCCGGCCGAGCGCCGAACGACACGCGGTCGCCGGGCGCGCACACGGGAAAGGGTGATGAAGCGCGCCCCGGAGAGCCGTTCCTCCGGCTGCGGCTCGGGCGCGGGCATGGGTTCGAACGGGCTGTAGGTCGGCTGCGGCACGCCTTCGGCCGGCGCGGCCGCCTTGGCCTCGTCGGTTTCCGCCGGACCCTGCACAGACGGTGCCCCCCACCTCTCGACGGTGTTCCGCGCGCCAACCGGATCGGTGGGCTCGCTCATCATCGTCTCGCTGGACGCCTCCCGGCCGCGCACGCGCTCCGCGACGATGTAGTCCAGGATCACTTTCAGGGCGCCCACCACCGGGATGCCGATCAGCACGCCGATGAAGCCATCGAGCGAGCCGCCCACGATCGTGGCGACGATCACGAGCAGCGGCGACATATTCACCGTGCGGGCATAGATCTTCGGCACAAGCAGGTGGCCTTCGAGCTGCCCGTAGATCACATACCCCACCAGCACGCCGATCGGCTGCCAGATCGAGTGCGTCAGCGCCACGAACATCGTGATCACCATCGCCAGCGGCACGCCGAAGATCGGGATGATGTCTCCCACCGCAGCGACGATGCCCATCAGCAGCGGGTCCGGCACACGCAGCGCCATGCTGAGTACAAAGGCGAACACGCCGAACAGCGCCGAAGTGAGCAGTTGCCCGCGAATGTAGCCGCCGACGACGCGCTCCATGCCTTCGAGCAGCGGCTCGATGTGCCGCTCCGACGTGCGCGGCACGAACTCATGCAGCAGCAGTTGCAGCCGCCGGCTGTCCGAGAGCAGGTAGCCGGCGATCACGATCACCGTGAACGTTTCGACCATGATGGTGATCGTCTGCTGGACGCTCACGACGGCGAGGCTGGCGACGCGGTCCTGCAGGTTGGCGCGGTCGATCGCCTGGTTGACGCGGTCGGCGACGCCCCAGTTGTGCAGCAGATCCTGAAGACGGGTCTGGATGCCGGGAAAGCTGTTCGCCAGGTTCTGCACCTCGCGGATGAACAGCGGCGTCAGCGCCGCCACGATCAGCACCGGCACCAGCACCAGGCCGAGCATCACGGCCGCGACGGCCCAGCTATGTGAGAGGCCGCGACGCTCGGCCATCTGCACCAGCGGATGCAGCGTCGCCATCAGCATCAGCGCGATGCCGAGCAGCACGACGGTGTCGCGCAGGATGTAGATGAGCCAGGCGAGCAGCAGATTGCGGAAGGTCAGCTCGACGCGAATCACCGCGCGCCTCCGTCAGGACACGCGGCGGCGGTACGAAACGCCCGCCACCCGGCCCATCCGCAGTCTTTCAGCGGGCGCGGGCGACGGAAATACTTCGCGCGCGAGGCCACTGCAAGAGCCGGCGCTACTTCACGCTGCTTCAGCGCAAGCCGGGAGAAGTAGCGCCGGGCCCCATCCCCCGCTGCACAAGCGCCTGACAGGCCAGCGCACCCCGCCTCTGGCGCCGCCGCGCCGCTACTCCGCCACGAGCTTGTAGCCCATGCCGCGCACGGTTTGCAGGTATTGCGGCTTGCCCGGCTCGCTCTCGATCTTGCCCCGCAGGCGGAAGATTAGCTGGTCGATGTTGTAGTCGCCCACGGCGCCGTTGTACTCGGGCCAGACGTGGGTTGCCAGTTCCTCTTTGCGCACCAGGCCGCCGCCGCGGCTGTGCAGCAGCTCGACCGCCAGATACTCCTTCGCCGTCAGGCTCACCTGACGGCCGTTCACCCAGACCTCGGCGCGGCTGGTATCGACGCGGATCTGGGCAAGCGGCGTACCTTCCGGCTCCCAGGGCACGGTCTCGTCGGCCTGGTCGAAGCGCAGGGTGAGGCCGGGCAGGCCGATCACGTCGCGATGGTGCAGCACTTCGGGCCGCGTGATGCGCCGGCCATTGAGAAAGGTGCCGTTGCGGCTGCCAAGGTCGTGCAGCACGTAACCTTCGTTCTCGAAACTGATGCGCGCGTGCTGGCGCGAGATGCGGTCATCGGGCAGCACGATCTCGCAGCTTTCGTCACGGCCCAGCGTGGTGCCGGCCGGCTTGAGCTGGTGGATGCTCGTCGTTCCCTCGCCGCGCTGGGCGATCAGCCGTGCCGTCATGCAGCCGCCCCCGGACGCTGTTCTCTTCGCCTGCGCCCGTCCGCGTTCCACCCCTGTGTCGCCGCGTCCGACGCGGGCTACCCGCTCTGCGTGCGACGCAGCCCTTCGATCAGCGTGCCTGCCAGCGCCACCACGCCGCCCGCGATCAGCAGCCAGATACCGAAGCCGGTGCCCTCACCACCGCCGGTGCGCAGGCCGATGTAGTGGACTTCGAACACGCCAAGCAGCGCGATGATTGCGCCGAGACCGGCAGCGATGAAGGCCAGCACGACGCTGCGCCGGTTTGCCAGCAGTGCCGTCACGAGCGCTAGCCCAAGTACGCAGAGCAGCGTCAGCACCACCGCATCGGCACGGCCCGTGTGCCGGTTGCTGAGCCAGTCGTCGATCTGGAACGGGGCCGTGGGATACCAGCCGTTCACATAGTGGCTGCCCTCATCCTTCGGCACGGACACCCACGGCAGCAGTGTCGCGACGATCGCGAGCACGAAGCCCGCGCCGCCCACCAGCGCCAGCAGCGGCAGCGCGCCGCCCACGCCAGCCGCACCTGCGAACGGCCCGCCCGCGGCATAGGCCGGCTGCATGCCGCCAAAGGGCGTGGGCGCCGGTGTCGGCGCTTCCATGCCGGCGCCCGGCGGCATCGCGCCGCTCGCTCCCGGCATCCCGATCAGCGTCGGCGCGTACCCTGGATCTTCCCCTGCCATCGCGCCCTGCGCGACCGGCGTGGACGAGGGTTGGGGAGGAGGCGCCGGCGCCGCTCGCACCGCCTGCCCAAGGGCCGCGATGAACGAGCCGCAGGAGGGGAAGCGGCCCGACGGGGCGCGCGCCAACGCTACCAGCAAGACCTGCTCGATCGGCCCGGCGAGCGCGGGATTGCGGCCGCTGGGCGGCGGCAGCGGCTCGCGCACATGCATCCAGGCCACGGCCTCCGGGTTGGAGCCGGAGAACGGTACCGAGCCGGTCAGCAGTTGGTAGGCGATAATGCCGAGCGCGTACTGGTCGGCGCGGCCGTCTACGGGCTGCCCCTGCACCTGCTCCGGCGCCATGTAGGCCGGCGTGCCCAGCGCCGCGCCGCCCGCGGCAGCTCCGTCCGGCCCAAGCAGCCGCGCCAGGCCGAAGTCGTCCAACACAGGGGCGCCGTTCGGTGCGATCAGGATGTTGCGCGGCTTCAAATTGCCATGCACTACGCCGCTCTGGTGCGCCGCATCCAGCGCGGCGGCCACCGGGGCGAGCAAGGTCACGGCCTGGCCGGGGGGCATCGGCTGGCCGAGCTGCTGGCGCAGCGTGGCGCCGGGCAGCGCCGGAAAGACAAGATACGACCGACCTTCGACCTGGCCGTAGTCGATCACAGGCAGGATGTTGGGATGGCGCAGCGCGGCCAGCGCCGCCGCCTCCGTGGCGAAGCGCGCGGCGAAGCCCGGCTGCGTCGAGAGCGCCGGATCGATGACCTTCAGCGTGACTTCGCCCGGCGCACCGTTCTGGCCGGCCGTGGTAGCGCGGTACACCTGTGTCATGCCGCTCTGGCCGGCGGGCGCGACGATGCGATACTGACCGAAGACGGTATCAGCAGGGATGACCACGGGCCACGCTCCCCGCGGCGGCGCGCCGCGACAGCCGCATTTTATACCGTTTTGCCGCAGAAACGCGGCGGCTGCCCGTCGTGCGACGCCCTCGCCGCCGGCGCGCCGATCGCCGCCCGCCGGCGTGATACGCTCGCCTTGAGCATAGCGGCAAACCCAGGACGGCGACATTGCGCCGGGAGCGGCAGTGGCGGCAGCATGGCGCGCCTGCGACGGCGCAGCGCGATCGTGTGAGCGGAGGGAGGCAATCGTGCAGGATCGGAGAACGCGCGCGGCTGAGGCGCTCGGCGGCGGGCTCTGTGCCTTCGGCGCGGCGCTGGCGACGGCACCCGACGGCGTGCTGGCACTGGCCGGTATTCGCGGCGAGCAGGGCACGGCGCCGCTGTTTGCGCGGCTGGTCGGCGTGCGTGACCTGGCCTTCGGCGCGGCAGTGCTGGGCACGCGCAACGCTGCCACCCGGCGCCGGCTGCTGCGCCTTGTGGCCGGCATCTGCTTCGCCGATACCCTGCTGCTCCTGCTTGGCCGCGGCCGGCTGCCGGGGCGCGGCGGGGCACTCGGCGCCGCCGCTTCGGCGCTGACAGGTGCACAGGCGCTATGGGCCGCGACGGGCGAGGGGGAGCTGGAGACAGGCGGTGTGCCGTTGCTCGTGGCCGGCTATCTGCTCTCGACGGCGCCGACGCTGCGGCTGGCGCCGATCGTGCGCGAGCGCAAAACGCCTGCCTTCGCCGCCTTCGAGGCCGGCGCGGCGCTGATCGGCCTCGGCTGGCTGCGGCGGGGCAACCGCGGCGGCGCGACGATCAACCTCGGCGCAGCGCTGGGCGCGGCCGCGTGGTGGCTGTGGCAACTGCGCTCACGCACGCCGGCCGCTGCTGGATGAGCGCCGAACAGGCAACGTCGTTTGCGCCGCCGCTGGTGCAGTGGGCGCTGGCGCTGGCCGAGCGGCTGCGGTTCCCCACTCCTGCACTTCAGAAGCAGGCCATTTGCTGGTGGAACATGGCGCTCGCTTGCCAGACCAGCTCAGCGGCTCTGCCAGCGCCGGCGGCTCTCGACGCGGATCACGCTGCCCATGCTGGGGTAGGGAAAGTGGCCGGCGCAGAGCAGCAGCCCCTCGCGCTCGACGCGGTCGAAGATGGCCGCGCGGCTGCTGGCGGCCTGCGTCGGGTTCATCTCTGCGCCCAGCGGCCAGTCCGGGTGGTTCAACTGCGCTGGCGTGTGCGCCAAGTCGCCGATGATCACCGCCTTCTCGTCGCCCGACGAGAGCAGCACGCACTGATGGCCAGGCGTGTGCCCAGGCGTCAGCAGCGTGGAGATGCCGGCCGTGATCGCCGCGTCGCCATCGACCAGCTCCAGCAACCCTGCCTCCGCGATCGGGTCGATGCAGCGATCAAGGTCGGGAAAGCCCTGGGCAAGCTCCGCGCGCGCCTCCCATTCCTGCCGCTGCAAAAAGTGCCCTGCGTTGGGGAACATCGGCACGGCACTTGCGCCGCGATCGATGGTATTGCCGCCCGCGTGGTCAGCGTGCAGGTGCGTGATGATGACGCGCTCTATCTGCTCCGGTACAACACCCACCGCCTGCAACCCGCTCAGCAGTTTGCCGCCGTATGAGCCGGGACGCGTGCCGTTGCCCGTGTCCACAAGCGCCCAGCTTTCGCCCTCGCGAACGAGGAAGCAACCGAGATTCATGGCGAAGCGACCGTCAGCGCGCACGTACGCGGTGTCTTCGGTGCTCCATGCAGTCGTCGGTACCGCAGGAAAGAACTGCGCAGGTGTGGCCGCGACGGCGCCGTCGGAGAGCGACAGCACGGTGAGCGCGCCGACACGGCATGAGACGGCGGGCACGGCCTGCTCCTGCTCCGATGTTGGCCTGACCGACGGCGATCAGCGCGGCAGGCGCGGCAGCGGCGTGCCGCCGGGCTCGCGTGAGCGGGCAAGCTCATCTTCCGATGGCTCCCAGATCGCTTCCAGCTCGTTGCCGTCCGGGTCCAAAAACATCACGTTGCACTGGCCGTCGCTGTAGCCGACGATGCGGGCGCCCTTCGCCTGCAAGCGCTTGTGCAGTTGCTCCAGCTCCGCGAAGGACGCCATCTCCCAGGCCATGTGGTACATGCCCACGCGCTGCGGGTCCGGCTCCGGCGCGCCTGCGGGCAGGGGAAAGAGCGCCAGCTCATGCGAGGCGTCCGGGCGGATGCCGAGGAAGGCGACGCCGCGCCCCTGGTTTTTGACCTTGAGGCCGAGCACCTCGCTGTAGAACCGCACGGCGCGGTCCACGTCGCGCACCCGCAAGGCGATATGTCCAAGCTGCGTGGGAACGCCCGCCGGCGTGGCTGTGGTCATGCTGCACCTTCTCCCTCTCGCCGAGTGCCGGCCGAAGCCTGCATCCAGCTTATCCCTTCTTCCGTTCCATGCCCCCTGCTCCGGATGCACTCCCTGCGTTCATCCGGCCACGGTCCGAACGGGCCGCGGCGTGCAGACGAGGTGGATATGCTGGCCGAGCGAGGCGAACGGCTCTGCGCCGCGCAGGGCCAGCTCCAACGCCAGCAGCTCATCCAGCCGCTCGGGCTGCCGCGCCGCGGCGGGGACGTGGTCGTGAAAGATGCGGATGCCGGCCTTCGACTGCACGATCAGGCCGCACGCTTCGAGCCAGCCGCGCACGCTCTCTTCGGCCAGCGGCGTCGCCCCGGCCCCCCAACCACGCGGCGCAAAGCCGTCGCGATAGCTGTGCAGCGCCTCCGCGATCGCTCCAGTGAGGGCTCGCTTCAATACGCTGGCGTTGCGATTGTAGAACATCAGCGAGAGCGTGCCGGCCGGCCGCAGCAGCGCCGCCAGCTCGGGGATCGCGGCGCCTGGATCGGCCAGCCATTCGAGCACGGCGTGGCAGACGACGAGGTCGAAGCGGCGGTCGAGCAGTCCGCGCAGATCCTGAATCGGCGCCTGCACGATCGTCATGGCGCCGGCCACTCCCTGTGCACGCGCGGCCGCCTGCGCGCGGTCGAGCATCTCCCGCGAGGCGTCGCAGAGCACGACACGATGCCCCAGCCCGGCCAGCCTGATCGCCAGATGCCCGGCGCCGCCGCCGGCGTCGAGCACGTCGAGCCCGCCGGCCGTCAGACCGGGGATGGCGCCGAGCATGTCCTCCCAGAGGACACGCAGCCGGATGTAGCCCTTCGATGAGCCGTAGATCTCGCTCTCGAAGGCGCCGGCGATGCCGTCGAAGCTGGTATCCGCGCTCACCATGCGTCCTCGCGCGCCGTACTGTGCATTCCCAACGCCTCTATTTCCTAACCCCTGATCCCTATTCCCTACTTCCCGATCCCTCGTCCGCGTCGCGCGCGGCCGCCCGATACGTGTTGCGGGCCATCATATTCCGTTCGCCCTCGGCGCGCGCGGCGAACAACTCGCGCCACAGCGCCAGCGCCGCGCGGTTCTCCGGCTCGGCGCTGCGCACCCAGCCCACCAAATGGCAGGCGAGCGGCAGGTTGCCGGCCTCGCGCAGGGCGCGGGCGCGGGCAAGCAAGGCCTCGGCGCCGGCCAGCGCTACGATCTCGCGCGCCTGATCGCCGCCCGGCGCGGGGAACATGTCGGCGGGATTGCCGTTCCACCAGCCGCCGTACTGGCGCCAGACACCCTGCACGATGAACTGCGGATGGCCGTAGACGGCTTGCAGCCAGGGCAGCGCCGCCAGATCGTCAGGCGGCCGCACCTCGTGCCAGATCTGCTCCAGCCACTGGCCCTGGTTCATGCGCTCCACGACCTGGTCGTGAATCGAGCGCAGGTAGCGGGCGGTGCTGAGGGTGACGCGCTCGACCTCCTCGCGCGAGCGCAGCATGCGGCCGTGGCCGGGCAGCAAGATCTCCGGCGCCTTCGCCGCGATCGCCTCCAGGCCTTCTGCCCATTCGCGCGTCCAGCGCTGTACCTTCCACGGGTTGCCCACGTTCGGCGCGCTGAAGATCACGAGATCGCCGGAGCAAACGAGCCGCCGGCGCGCGTTCCAGAGCCAGAGCACGTCGTCCGTCTCGCCCAGCGCGTGGTAGAGGTCGAAGCGCTCGCCGCCGACCTCGAAGGTGAGTTGCTCGTCCACGATCGTGTCCGGATAGATGAAATCGGGCGGTGTCCGTGCCTCGCGGAACGACGCGGCGGAGGGCTGGGCCTCGCGGTCCCACTGCCATGCGCCGATGAAGCCGATCCACGGCCACATCTGCTCGTAGCGGCGCAGCCGGTCGACAAGCCGGCGCTGGCCGATCACGCGCGGGCGCGGGCGGCCGCGCTCCTCGGCTTCCGCCACGAACAGCGGCGCGCCGCCGACATGGTCGAGGTGGCCGTGGCTGCAGACGATCGTGTGGATGGGCAGATCGGTGTGCGTGCGCAGCTCGCGCAGCACGCGGGCGCCGGCCGGGCGCGTGCCCGTATCGAACAGCATCACGCCGGCGTCGGTCAGAAAGGCAATCGAGGTGCCGAACGTGGGAAAGAAGAGCACGCCGGGCGCCGCCTCGCGCGCTTCGCCCGCGTACTCGCCGATCTCCGGCCGCGGCCTGTCCGCGCCGGCGTTCTGCAGCGGCTCCTCTGTGGTCATGATGCACCTTCCGCCTGCTGCCGCCCGACTACGCTCCAGCCTCTATTCCTTATTCCCTAATACGGGCCTTGCTGCTCGAAGATCGCCCGCGGGTTGCCGGTCGTCATCTGATCGATCTGCGCCTGCGGGACGCCTTGCTGGCGCAGCGCCGGCAGCACGTCGTCCACAATGTGGCGGAAGTGCCAGTTCGGCGCCCACTCGCGCAGCCGCTCCTCCGGCGCCCAGTCGAAGAGGCAGGAGGCGTCGTGCGAAAGCACGATACGCCCGGCGAAGCCCTCGCGGCAGAGCGCGGCAACCGTGGCCACGCGCTTTTCGAAGGGCAGCATGCGGTCGAGGCCGAAGCGGTCCATGCCGATGTAGCTGCCGCGCGCCAGCAGCCGCTTGAGATAATCGAGGTCATCGGTGTCGCCGCTGTGGCCGATCACGACGCGCGACAGATCGACGCCCTCGCTTTCGAATACATCCTGCTGCTTCGTGCCCATCTCCAGCCGCGCGTTGGTATGCGTGGAGATCGGCACGCCGGTTTGCCGGTGCGCCTGGGCGACGGCGCGCAGCGCCTTCTCGTTCTGCGGCGTGACGCCGGGCTCGTCCGTCGCGGCTTTGAGGATGGCGGCGCGAATGTCGGTGCCCTGAATGCCCTCGGTGATGTCCTTCACCAAAAGCGGCACCAGCTCTTCCAGCGGGTGGCCGTCGAAGAAAGGCGTTGAGCGCCAGTAGATGCCGGTGGCGAGAATCACCTGCATGCCGGAACGCTTTGCCGCCTCCTGCACGAAGCGCACGTCGCGGTGAAAGTCGGCGGGCGTGAGATCCACCATCGTGCGCACGCCGTGCTCGCGCGCCTCGCTCAGCCGCTGCACGGCCTGAGCCATGAACTGCTCGGGCTTCCATAGCTCGGGGTAGCTCTGGTAAAGGCCGGGCGTGCCGACGATCACATGCTCGTGCATGTAGGTCAGACCGAGATCGGCCGTGGCGAGCGGGCCGGTGGCGGAGGGGATAGTAGCCATGAACGGGCGCCTCCAGCGATCAGATGAGACTCAGATGAGCCATGCGGGGCGCCCGGTATGGTGGCCACGCGGCCGGCCGCTTGTCAAGCGCCGGCTCGTCCGCCTCAGGGTCTTTTGATTCTCGGCGAAGTGTGGCAGGCTCGGGCCATGAAGATCACCGAGGCTGGACCGAGCCTGATCCAGGCGTTTGCGCAGGTGCCCGATCCGCGGCAGCCCAGTGGGCGTCGGCATCCCCTGCCGGCGATCCTGACGCTGGCGACGGCGGCGATGCTCTGCGGAGCCCGCAGCCTCTACGCCATCGCCCAGTGGGGCCGGCTGCAAGAGCCGGCCGTGGTGCGGGCACTGGGCTTCACGCGCGAGCGCACGCCCACCGTCTCGACGCTGCATCTGGTGTTCAAAGCGTTGGACGTGGCGGCGTTCGAGACCGCCCTGGGGGCGTGGGCACAGGCACAACTGGGACCGCGCGACCGTACCATCGCCATCGACGGCAAGGCGTTACGCGGCAGCCACGGGGAGCACCTTCCGGGGGTGGACCTGGTCGCGGCCTATGCAGACACGGCCGGCCTGGTGCTGGCGCAAACGGGGGGTGAGCCGGGAGCAGCATGAAGGGGAATTGACGGTCGCGCGTGCGCTGCTGGCGCGGCTGCCGCTTGCGGGGCGTCTGCTGACGGGCGATGCGGAGTAGTGCCAGCGCGATCTGTGTGCCTAGGTGTGCGCGGCGGGCGGTGACTACCTCCTGACGGTGAAGGCGAACCAACCGATGCTGTACACCGCCATCCGGGTGCTGTTTGCGCAGCCACCGCCGGGCGAGGGTTTCGGCGAGGCGGAGGAACGCGGGCGGCATGGCGACCGCCACGAGCTGCGCTGGCTCCAGGCCTCGACGGCCCTGCGGGAGTATCTGGCCTGGCCGGGGGTACAGCAGGTGTTTCAGGTGACGAGCACGGTGACGCGCAAGGGCCGGACGCGGCAGCAGGTGCGCTACGGCCTCACCAGTCTGGCGCCAGAGCGGGCGAATGCCGCGCGGCTGTTGCAGGCGCGCCGCGGTCATTGGGCAATCGAGAACCGCCTCCATTACGTCCGCGACGTGACCTTCGGCGAGGATGCCAGCCGGGTGCGCAGTGGCGCGGCGCCGCAGGTCATGGCCGCGCTGCGCAATGCCGTGCTGGGGTTGCTCCGCCGCTGGCGCACCACGAACGTCGCCGCCGCGCTGCGTACCCTCGCCTGGACGCCCGGCGCCGCTCTCAAGCTCCTCGGGATTCACCACCACTGAGAATCAAAAGACCCTGTCGTCCGCCTCCGGCGCTATACTGGATTCGTACCATGCGGAGGTAGTTGATGTCCGGGGCACTCGCGAACTCACCCGCTTCGCCATCCAGTGATGAACTGCGCCGCGCCGCCGCGCTGCCGCCCGCCGTGTCCGCCGATGCCGACATTATCGAAGCGTATCTCGCAAGGATGGAAGCGACGCTGGCCGCCCGCGTCGATCAGCAGGCTGCCGCGCAGAGCGACGAATCGGCCCACGCACTGGCCCGGCTGCAGAGCGGTCTCACGAAGCGGATCGCCGCCTCGCTGGGCATCGGCGTTCCGCTGGTTGGCGCCGCGGGCGGCCTCGGCGGCAGGTACGGACAGGGCGAGGGCGCGGTGGCAGGTATCCTCGGCGTGTTGATCGCGATCGTCGTCCTCAACGTCTACTACACCGAGGTCGAGAAGGACCTGGAGAAGGAGCGGCTGCGCAGCCGCAAGCGCCCGTAGTTCACGACAGCCATCGAGTGCCAGCATGCCGGGGCAGCTCAGCCGCGCCGTGCTCTGCGACATCGGTGGCCCGATCGACCTCGAAACCGAGCATGAGCGACTGATCGACGCTGGGCGCCGCGCCGACTGCCGTACTCCTGATCGCGTCAGCGGCGAGCCGGGCGCCGGGCTGGGTTGGCCGCCGGACTGCGCCTCGCTAGCGCGTGTAGCCCGGAATGTTCGGGCCGGCCTCCTGGATGGCGCGCTTGAAGAACATGAGGAAGGTGCCGGGGCCGACGGTGTGCAGCGTGCCGTGCTGCGCGTCGCCGGGCACGTGCGCCATCGTCTCGACCTGCCACGCCTGGCTCCAGGGCAGCACCGAGACGCACTCCCAGCCATCCTTGCCGTAGGATTCGAGCTTGGTGATGTCCTCCGGCTTCATCGGATCGACGGTGAGGAAGGCGTGCTGCCACTGGGTCATCGGGCGCTCCTGTGACGCGGCCGCGGTGGCGGCGCGGGGGATTGGCCTCGGCTGAAGGCGCAACATTCTCGCACGGGGTATCGTAGCGCCGGGCGGCGACACGAACAACGGCGCCAACGTTGCGAGCGCCTCCACTCAGCGGAAGGGCAGCGGGGCCAGCACCTCATCGAACGTCGCGCCGTCGTCGAGCGAATGCCAGAGGCGATTATCTGCGCCGAGCAACCAGAGTTCGTGGCCGCTGGCAGCGGCAATCTGACGATACGGCCCGGCGACGCCGTCAGGTAACCGAAGCCACGATTGCCCGGCGTCCCGGCTCACGAGCAGGGCAGATGTACTCGTAAAGGACGCGCGATCCGACGTCGAACAGATCAGCCAGACCGTCGCTGCCGAGGCCGCAGCAGGGGATCCGCACGAGCTGTCCGGCGGCAGCGTTTCGATCTGCCAGCTCGCGCCGCCGTCGTGGCTGAGCGCAATCACCTCAGCGCAGGGCCGGTCCGTCTCCGAGGAGAAACCGGTTGCGACCGCGAGCCCTGGCGCCGACGAGAGCGCCAGATCGCCGAGCGGAATCTGCCCGCGAAGCAGCCACGTTTGTCCGCCGTCCGTGGTGCCGTAGACCGGAGCACGGTCGGCTTCGGGCCGCCTTGAGCAGCCGAAGGCGTCTCCGATCGCGATGCCATCGTTCGCGCTGGCGAACGCGGCTGCGGTGATGCGCTGCAACAATTGCCGCGTCGAGGGAACGGCGAAGGTCGACCACGTCTGTCCGCCGTCGCCGCTCACGCGCAGTGTAGCTCCCGTTGCGACCGTCAATTTGGGACCGAAGCCGACTGCCGAGTCAGGGCGCTCGTCAGCGAACATGGGCGGTGCGAACGGCGTGGCCGCGGCGCCGTACTGGCTGAGGTAGCGGCCGGCATCGGTTGCGAGCAGCAGCGACGGCCCGTAGGCCTGAACCGAGCTTATGGCGACGCCATCGTGCTGCGCGACAGGTATCCAGGTCCGCCCGCCGTCATCGGTGCGCTCCAGTACGCTGCTTTCCCCGCGAATCGCCCAGGCGTGCCCCGTCGAAGGCGCAACGAGCCGATCGACATGCGCTTGTCCGGTGTCGCGCCACGAGGCACCGCCGTCGTCGGTCGCGTAGGCCGCGCCGCCGCAGGGGCCGTTCTGCCCGATCTCACAGCCCCCGACGACGTACCAGCCGTGCAGCAGATCATCAAAGTGAATGTCCACCGCGGGATGGATCTGCCCGCCGCCCGGTGGCTCGGCTCCCGTCTGGTACAGGACCGCCCAGGTGGCGCCCCCGTCCTGAGTGCCGAGGATGGCCTGCGCGGGCGAACCGCCGCCTTTGGAGAGGATGCCGCCGGCCGCGAAGCCGTGCTGGTCATCCAGAAACGCGATGGCGTACAAGCCGAACGGTACAGGTGTTGCAAGCGATGGCTGCCAACTGTCGCCGCCGTCGTCCGTTCTCCAGATCTGGCCGCCCCACGCGTCTTGCCGCGACAGGCCCGCGGCGTAGCCCGTCTCGGCATCGAGGAAGAAGAATGACTCCGGCACCATATCGGCAACACGCGGCGACCAGGTTTGCCCGCCGTCGATGGTCTTCCAGATCGTGGCCATGACCGAAACGGGGATCGCACCTGCGAGCGCGAAGCCGATCGCGGCTGTCACGAATTGCAGGTGGACAAACGGCCAGTGGGCTTCCGGCGCAATGGCGATCGGAACCTCCGCCCAGCTTCGGCCGCGATCGTCGCTGCGCAGCAGCAGCGGACTGGACGGGGCGCCGAATAGCGCGTCGGTGAGGTAGCGCAGGCCGGCCACGAATGCCGTGTCCTCATCGACAAGGCTGATCGCGCTCAGATACACACCGTCTTCGTTCCAGACCGTGCGCCACGTCTGACCGCCGTCGTCCGTTAGCTGGATCTGTCCGGCGCCGCGAATGCCGTGGGGCATGCCGCTGACGAGCATCCCGTGCTGATCGTCGAAGAAGGCGAGATCGCGAGGATTTGGCGCCGGACCAGCGGATGGATAGTGCGGCGTAGGGTGAAAGGCGGGAGCCGCGCCATCGGCAATGTTGATTGGCGCGAAGGTACCGGACGCCGTCGCCGGGGCGCTGGTTGGCGACGGCGGCGCCCCGGCCTGGCCGGTCAGGGACGCGGCTGCTGAAACCGGGCTCTGTGGCGGCATCGCGGCGGCAGCAGCGCCCGCGGGCGCCGGCCGCGCACGGCTGGCATGGGAGAGTGGAGGCAGCGGCTCGCTTCGGCTGGCGACGACGATCAGGGCAGCGATCGGGACGGCGGCCGCCGCCAGAAACAGCGTTCGGCGGCCTCGACTGCCGCACCGCATACAGCCCTCCGCGCATCAGGCCGCCGTCCTGTGGCCAGCGTAGCAGAGCAGACGGAGTCGTGATGACAAGCCGCTTTACAGCACTGGCAGATAGCGCTTCAGCTCGAAGTCGGTGATCGCGCTGCGATAGGCTTCCCACTCGATCAGCTTGTTCTGCACGAAGCTCTCCATCAGGTGCTCGCCGAGTGCGTTGCGCAGCAGCTCGCTGCCGGCTGGGGGCGAGCCGCTGCCCTGCGCGCCTCCCGTGCGCCACCGCTCCGCCCCCATCGCGTCTACGCCGATGCACCATACTTGTGACTTGTGAGGAAGCGCCAGCCGAATCAGGGTTGGGCGCCCCGCCGCATCGCCCGACGCCGATTGTTCCAGCGTTGTCGTCCCTCCGCGGTGTGTCCAACACGATCGTCTTCGCTGGAACGTGGCACGCCGGACTGCTATGGTCTGCGTACGGCCTTCGACGCCGCGGCGTCGGAGCCACGCACGCGAGGTGCCTGCATGCCCGCCCAGCCACCACCCGGAACCGGCGCGTTGCTGAGCCCGCGCCGCATGCTCGTGCCCTGCGACGGGTCGGACGCGGCCTTCTCCGCGCTGGCACTGGCCTGCGATATCGCCAACCGCACGGGTGGCCGGGTGTTCGCGGTGCATGTGATCGTCGTGCGCCGCTCGCTGCCGATCGACGACCCGATGTTGCCGGAATCGAAGCGCGGGAACGCGATTCTCACCCGCGCCGAGGAGATCGGCAAGGCGATGGGACAGTCCGTTGAGACGGAGCTCTTGCAGGCGCGCGATGCCGGCAGCAGCATCATCGACGAGGCCGAGAACCTGGCGGTGGATGCGATCTTCCTGGGGCTGGAGTTGAAAGAGCGCATCGGCGAACCCACCGTCGGCGCCAAGATCGACCATCTGCTGCGCGAGGCGCCATGCCAGGTCTGGATCTTCCGCGACACACTCGCAAACGAGGGGACCGCGCGCTAGCCGACGAACCGGCGCGGACCGGGTGAACCATGGCCGACGAAGACCGTCCGGCGTCCGAACCAGGCGCGCCGGCCGAACCGCCCCCCGACGCTGACGCGGGGCGCCGCCGCGTGATCTCACGCCCGGCGCCGCCGCGCCAGCCGCGCGCGCCGATGGAGCTGCGCGGCTCCGACGTGGTGGCGCCGCACGCGGAAGGCGCCCGCGACGAAGAGGGCCGGTTGCGTCCCGCGATCGAGGAGCGCGGCCCCCAGCCGCCGCCGGCCAACCGCCTGCGGCCCGACCTCGAACTGCGCGAAGTGCGCACCGGCTCGCGTCCCGGGTCAAAGTACGTGCGCCAGATGCGCGTGCATTCGACGACGTTTCAGACGGTCGAGCCCGGCGTGCTGATGGCAACGGCGGAGGCGTTCCGGCCGCGCAGCGGCTTCGGCCGCTTCAGCACGGCCCTGCGGCGGCGCTTCATCGGCCTGCCGCTGGCCACCGAACAGCTCGCGCACGAGCGGCTGACCAAGATCAAGGCGCTCGCCGTCTTCTCCTCGGACGCGCTCTCTTCGGTGGCCTACGCCACGGAGGAGATCCTTTACATCCTGGTCGGCGCGGCCAGCATCGGCATCGCCAGCGCCGTGATTCCGATCAGCATCGGCATCGTGATCCTGCTGGCGATCGTGGCGATCTCCTACCGGCAGACGATTCGCGCCTATCCCAACGGCGGCGGCTCCTACATCGTCGCGCACAACGAATTGGGCGTCTGGCCTGGGCTGATCGCCGCCGGCTCGCTGATGGTGGACTATATCCTCACCGTCGCGGTCAGCATCTCCTCCGGCGTGCAGGCCGTCACGTCCGCCGTCGAAGCACTCCATCCATATACGGTGGAGATCGCGATCGCCGCGCTGCTGTTCATGGTGATCGTGAACCTGCGCGGTGTGCGCGAGTCGGGCAGCATCTTCGCCGCGCCGACGTACGTCTTCATCGCCAGCATCCTGCTGATGATCGGCGTCGCCTTCTTCAAGATCATCGGCGGCGGCGGCAGTCCGATCAGCGGCGGGGCGCCGCAGACCGGCGTGCATCTGCTGAAGCAGGGCACGGAGAGTGTCGGCATCTTCCTGATCCTGCGTGCCTTTGCCTCCGGCTGCACGGCGATGACAGGCGTGGAGGCGATCTCCAACGGCGTGCCGGCCTTCGAAAAGCCCGAATCGCAAAACGCGCGCATCACGCTGGTCTGGATGGCGTCGATCCTCGGTGTCATGTTCATGGGCATCAGCCTGCTTGCCCATCACTACGGCATCCGCCCCGACGACCCGGCGCAGAAAGGCGCCCAGACCGTGCTCTCCAAGATCGCGCACGAGTCGTTCGGCCAGGGCAACAATCCGTTCTACATCATTACGCAGGCGGCCACCTTCCTGATCCTCGTGCTGGCGGCGAACACCAGCTTCGCCGACTTCCCGCGGCTTTCCTCGATCCTGGCGCACGACGGCTACATGCCGCACCAGTTCGCCTTCCGCGGCGAGCGGCTCGCCTTCTCCAACGGCATCATCGTGCTGGGCATCATCTCCGGCCTGCTGATCATCGGCTTCAAGGCGAACACCGACGCCCTGATTCCGCTGTATGCCGTGGGCGTGTTCGTCTCCTTCACCCTCTCGCAGTCGGGCATGGTGCGGCACTGGATCGTGCGTCGGCGCGCGGGCGGCGAGGAGGCGCGCGGCGCCCAGCGCAGCATGATCATCAACGGCACCGGCGCCGTGGCAACCGGCGTTGTGGCACTCGTGATCGCGGGAACGAAGTTCATCTACGGCGCCTGGATCGTGATCCTGCTGATTCCGCTGATCGTGCTCTTGCTGCGCGCGATCGGGCGCCACTACGAGACGGTCGAACGCGAGGTGCATCTCTCCGACGACGAGTTGCAGCACCTGCCTCCGCCCGCGCCG
Organism: uncultured Chloroflexota bacterium; assembly: GCA_937879875.1. GTDB lineage: Bacteria > Chloroflexota > Dehalococcoidia > CAUJGQ01 > CAUJGQ01 > CALFMN01. The sequence continues at coordinate 26,848 of CALFMN010000116.1, forward strand.
GTGAAACACACCGTGCTGGTGCCGGTGGGCAGCATCAATCGGCCTGTGGTGCAAACCCTGGCTTACGCCCGCTCGCTCTCCAACGATGTGACGGCCGTGCATATCACTGACACGCTGGAGGACGCCGAACGGCTGCGCGCTCGCTGGGAGGAGTGGGGCAGCGACGTGCCGCTCGTGATCATCGATTCGCCCTACCGCTCGTTCAACGGCCCGCTGATGGCCTACATCGACCTGGTGAGCCAGCAGCGCGGGCCGAACCACATCATCACCGTGGTGCTGCCGGAGTTCGTGCCGGAACACTGGTACGAGCACCTGCTGCACGGCCAGACGGCGCTGCGGCTGAAGGCCTCGCTGCTCTTCCGCCCGAACACCGTTGTCGCCGACGTACCGCAGCACCTCGGCAAGCGCCGAACGAGGGGCCAGGGAACAGGGAACAGGGAATAGGGAAGACGCTTCACAGCGGTATGCCGGGCCGCGGCGTTCGGCCCTCATCCTCTCGTCTCTCCTTCTCCCAATCCTGGGAGAAGGAGACGATCCTGGGTAGTGCGTTCCATAAACGGTGCGGTTAACTGTGCAATGGCGTCAATCGTTCCCTGATCGGCCCGACTAACCCGACGCCGCTTCGCTTCAGCAACCCAGGATCGCCCCTCGCCCAGGATTGGGCGAGGGGATGGGGGTGAGGGCCGAGCGCCGCGGCCGCGCATCATTGGTCCCCGGCCGGGAACGCCTTGAGGATCCGGGAAAGCTCGGCGGCGACCTCGGCGCTGTCGGCCGAGGCGGTCGGGCCTCGGGCGTCGGGATTCTCGCGCTCGCGGTCGAGATGCAGGTCGAGCCGTACCACGCGTGCGGCCCAGTCGGTTTCGGCGTAGAGGTGAAAGCGCGGAAACCAGGCTTTCTTCAGCGGCCGCACCCAGCCCAGCCCCTGCGGATGACGCCGGTAGCCGAGCCGCTTGAGCGGCTCCGCATGGCGCTTGCCGTAGCGCAAATCGATCTCGCCGGTCACCGCGAAGCGCCCTCTGCCGCGCGGCCGTGCCGGCTGCACGCCGTCGCCTCGCTGCTGCTCGCATCGTACACTGAGCAATGCGAGGAGAGCAGGACGCCTAACCCTGACTTCCCGTGCGGGAAGTCTGTCCCTTCCCGAGGCGGGAAAGGGACTGCTGGAGCGTTCCCAGCGGCGCCGGACGGCGGCGGGGCTCGGGTGCCCTTATGGGACAAACGAAGGCAGTGTCTCCCACCGCCCGTTCGTCCTCTAAACAAACCCTTCCAGTTTCGGGAAGGGACAGGTTTCGCTTGCGAAACCAGGGTTAGGTGCCCCGGACGGCCGCAACCGCCTGGAGCGCTTACCGCGATACGCCGGCTCGCAGGAGTGAGAGCGCCTGACGCGGCGGCAGACGAGAGGAAACGATGCGGTACATCATCTACGGCGCAGGCGCGATCGGCGGCGTGGTCGGTGGCCGGCTGTTCGCCGCCGGCAAGGAGACGGTGCTGATCTGCCGCGGCCGCCACCTTGACGCGATCCGCGAGCGCGGCCTGCTGCTGCGCGACCCTGCGGGCGACCGCGCGCTGCCGGTGCCTGCCGTGGGCAGCCCCGCGGTGTTGCGGTTTTCCGATCAAGATGTCGTGATTCTGACGATGAAGGCGCAGGACACGAGCGCGGCGCTGGACGATCTCGAGGCCGCGGGTGGACGCGATGTGGCGATCGTCTGCTGCCAGAACGGCGTGGCGAACGAGCGCATGGCAGCGCGGCGCTTCGATCGCGTTTACGCCATGCTCGTGGCCTTGCCGGCGACGTTCATGGAGCCGGGCGTGGTACTCGGCTGGAGCACGCCCGTCGCCGGCGTGCTGGATGTCGGCTGCTTTCCGCGCGGCAGCGACGCGCTCTGCGAGCAGCTCGGCGCCGATCTGGGCGATGCCGGGTTCATCTGCCGGCCCGATCCGGCGGTGATGCGGCTGAAGTACGCCAAGCTGCTGACCAATCTGGGCAACGGCTTCGACGCGCTCTCCACGCTCAGCCGCGCCGACGAGCCGTTCCGCGCGGTCATGCACGCGCTCACGCAGGAAGCGATCGCCTGCTTCGACGCAGCCGCCATCGCCTACACGCCGCGCGACGAGTACAACGCGCATGTCTCCCGCCACACGAGCTGGGGCGAGATCCCCGGCGCTGAGCGCGGCGGCAGCTCCACCTGGCAGAGCCTGAGCAAGGGCAGCATGCGGCTCGAAGTCGATTACCTGAACGGCGAGATCGTCCTGCTGGGCCGCGTGCACGGCGTGCCCACTCCCTACAACGCCGCTGTCCGCCGCCTCGCGCAGCAACTCGCCGCGGAAGGCGGCAAGCCGGGCAGCTATGGCATCGCCGACGTTGAGGCGCTGGCCGGGCGGCTCGGCGCCGCGGCGAGCGCCCCCGCCGACTGATTGCGGTCCAGGCGACCGCCTGCGCAGGAGTCCCACCGATGACCACGGAGAAGACGCTGTTCACGATCGAGGACCTGGAGCGGCTGCCGCACGACGGCTGCAACTACGAGTTGCTGGACGGAGAGCTGATTGAGTTGGCTCCATCAAACTTGTGGCACGACGGGATTCGCAATAACGCGGCGTACGTGCTTACTACCCACGTTCGCGCCTCTGGCGCCGGCCGTGTCTTCTCCGGCGATACCGGCATCATGCTGCGCCGCGGTCCCGATCGGCTGCGGGCGCCCGATGTCAGCTTCATCGCCGCCGAGCGTTTGCCGGCCGGCCCGCTGCCCGAGAAGTTCAGCGAGATCGTGCCCGATCTGGTCGTCGAGATCCTCTCGCCGAGCGACAGCGCCGCCCAGGTGATGCAGAAAACCGAGGAGTGGCTGGCCGCTGGCGTGCGGCTGGTCCTGCTGCTCGATCCAGGCACGCAAACGGTGACGGTTGCAACCACGCCGGCCGCACGGCGGATCTTCCATGCGGGCGAAACGCTTTCCTGCGAGCCGGTGCTGTCCGATCTCACGATCGCGGTGGACGAGCTGTTCGCCTGAGCGCGGCGCGCCTAACCCTGATTTCGCTGAAGCGAAATCTGTCCCTTCCCGACACAGGAAGGGTTGGTTCGGGGACAACCGGTTGGGCTGGAGACGTTCCCGCCGCTTGTCTCTCAAGGACACCCCACCCCGCCGCCGTCCGGCGCCGCTGGGAGCGCTCCAGAAGTCCCTTCCAGTTTCGGGAAGGGACAGACCCCGCTTGCGAGGTCAGGGTTATACCAACTCTCCATAACGCTGGCCTATACTGGAGTGGCCAGATGGCCCTGGA
>CALFMN010000117.1 GCA_937879875.1 uncultured Chloroflexota bacterium
GATGGGGGCCGGATCGAGAGGGTAACAACGCGCCGGCGCTCGGTGTTCGTGCTGCATCCGCGCTGCTGGCGTGGCGCCGCGCGGCCGATGCTGCACGTGTTAACTCTCTCAGCGGCCGCCGGCCGGCGCTCCGCGGAACGGGTCGCGCGTGTCAATCGTCGTTGTGGTCCGCTCGCGCCGCCGGCTCGACGACGGGGTGGTGATCCACCTCGACAACTTCCGCGACGCGGTGCGTTTTGCGCACGATTGGCAGCGCCGCCATCCCGGCGACCGCGTCTCGATCCTCAGCGCCGGCCTCGATCCGCTGGCCGCACTCGATGCACCTCAGCCCGACGCCCAACCGGGCAGCAACGCCTCCGGCACGCTGTCGTAGGGCGGCAGATACGGCTTCAGATCCAGCAGCGGCGTGCCATCCACCACATCTAGCCCGCGCACCAGCAGTTCGCTGCCCTCCACGCGCAGCAGCCGCACCACGGAGACGCCGATCGGGTTCGGCCGTCCCGCCACGCGCAGGGCGAAGACGCCGGTGAGCGGCAGGTGCGCGTCGCCGCCCGGATGAATCGCGACGGCCTCGCGGGCATCGAGCGTCAGGTGCAGCCAGGTGAGCACAATCAGGTGGGAAAAGCCGCCGATGCCGCGCAGACCTTCGGTGTGCTCCTTCGCGATCACCAGCCGCGATTCGACCGTTTCCCAGCCGTCCGGCCGCGGGCGCGTCACGCCGTTGCGCACCACGCCGATCGGCCGCAGTTGCAACGCCGGATCGAGCGTTTCGCTGGCTGCAGCCACGTTCGCAGCGGAAGCGCCCTGCCGCATGCCGCGCCGGCCGAACAGCCGCGACATCGTTCGGCCCTCCTCAGCCTTCCAGCGAAGCGAGGCGCAGCAGCGGCAGCAGCGCGGGCAGGGCATCGATCAGCCGGCAGGCGCCGGCGGCTCGCAACGCCTCGGCGGGCTGCGTGCCGTAGGTCACGCCCACGGCGCGGACCTTCGCGTTCGCCGCCATCAGCATGTCATAGCTGCTGTCGCCGACCACGAGCGCGTCTTCGGGCGCGATCGCCAGTTCGGCCAGCGTACGCAGCACGAGATCCGGCGCGGGCTTGTGGTTCGGCACGGAGTCGCCGCCCAGCACCAGCGCCAGGTACGGCCGCAGCCCCGCCGCATCCACGACGGCATCGGCCACGCGCTGGCCCTTCGTCGTCGCCACGCTCAGCCGGATGCCGGCAGCACGGCAGGCGGTGAGCGTCGCCAGCACGCCGGGAAAGGGCAGCGTGCGCGGCACCTCGATCAGGTCGTACTGCACGCGGTAGTGCGCGATCAGCGCCTCGACCAGCGCATCATCGGCGGCAGGCAGCGCGTCGTGAAACATCTGCGAGAGCGGCAGGCCGATCATCATGTAGACGCGCTCCGGCGGTACCAGCGCCACGCCAGCAACCGCTGCGAGCGCGCCGTTGAAGCAGCGGGCGATGCCCTGTTTGCTGTCTACCAGCGTGCCGTCGAGGTCGAAGACGATCAGCCGCGGCGCCGCGATCGTGTCGCTTTCGTTCATGCCTGCCCTGCCGGCGCGTCCATCTCAGCGAACGCCGCGCAGAATCGGATAGCCTTCTGAGTAGCCCATCTCGATCAGTTCGACGCCGGGCGCCTGGCGCGCAAGCTCCTTGCGGATCGGCGCGACGTTGGGCGGGCGCGTGGTCGGCGGCATCCAGTCGTCGTGGTGGGAGAGCACGATGCGCCGCGGCCGCAGCAGGTCGGCCTCGCGCGCCATGAACTCGGCCAGGCTGCCCTGCACCGGCTCGCCGTCGATGTTGCCGCGGCCGGCGGCGGCCAGCAGCGCCACATCGGGGCGCAGGTCGCGCAGAATGCCGGTCCAGTGGCCGGAGGTGTCCTTCCAGAGGATGCTGCCTTCGGGCGTTTCGATCAGATAGGCGAAGGCGCCGCCCTCGCCGCGCGGATGCTGACGGTTGGCGCCCAGATGCGCCCGTACCTCGGCCATGCCCGGCCGCTCGTCGCTGCCACGCCGGCCCTGGCGCGATTGCAGGTTCGTCTGACGCTCCTGCAAGGTCAGGCCGCGGTCGCCCAGGCAGACCTCGTCCGGCTCGCCGCTCATGCCCGCCCAGATGCAGGAGTGCTGGCTGGGGAAGACTCGGACCGTCACGCTGTCCGAGAGGCGTACGCGCTCGCCGCCGGCCACGGCAATGAGCTGCGGCTCCGGCACCTCCTCTTCGGCCATCAGCCGCACCGTCTCGTGCGAGCCGATGATCGTGGCGCCGGTGTTGCGGGCGATGCGCTCGGCGCCCCACAGATGGTCGAAGTGCGAGTGGCCGACGAGGATGAAGTCGGCGCGTTCGACCTCGGTTGTAGTCAGGCCCACGGCCGGCGCGGCGGGCACGCGGTCCATGTAGGCGTCCAAAAAGATCGTCAATCCGTCCACCTGCAGGCGGAAGGTGGCCACGCCGAGCCAGTCCAGGGTTGCAGGCATCGCTTGCTCCTTTTCCGAGGTCTGGATCGGCAGGCGTTCCAGGTGGCGGCGGGCTGGCGGGGCACCTAACCCCGGTTCCGCTGAAGCGAAACCTGTCCCTTCCCGAGCCGGGAAGGGACTTCTGCAGCGTTCCCAACGCCATACGAGGGCGGCGGGGCTGCGCTGTCCTTGTGGGACACGCGGAGGGATCGCCTCCCAGCCCTTTGCTTATCCTCGACCCCCACCCTTCCTGTGTCGGGAAGGGACAGCTTTGCCGCAAGGCAAAGCAGGGTTAGGTGCCCCGCGCGGCCGCACCACTCCCGCAAACCTACAACGCCGACGGCTCGTTCTCGGCGCCGCGTTCTTTGGCCGCGATCGCCTCGGCCAGCGCGATCAGGTCGCGGGCGCGGGCGACCACGGGCGCATCCACCATCTGGCCGTCGAGCTGCACGGCGCCGTGACCCTGCTGCTCAGCTTCTTCGTAGGCAGAAACGACGCGCCGCGCCTGCTCGACCTTCTCCGCCGCGGGCGTGAACACGCGGTTGATCGGCGCGATCTGCGCCGGGTGGATGGCGAATTTGCCCTTGTAGCCGAGTGCCCGCGCCGCCTGCGCCTCGCGCTCAAGCCCGGCCTCGTCGCGGAAGGCGGGATAGACCGTGTCCAGCGCGAGCACGCCCGCCGCCCGCGCTGCCACGGCGATCATGCTGCGCGGATAGTTCAGCTCGGCGCCGTCCAGCGTACGCTCGATGCCGAGGTCAGTGGCGTAGTCTTCGGCACCAAGCTGGATGGCGAGCGTGCGTTTCGAGGCCCGCGCCGTCTTGTAGCACTTCACGAGACCCTTCGCGCTCTCGATCACGAGCATCAGCCGGATCTTGCCCGCTTCCAGCCCGGCCGCGGCTTCGGCGTCGCGCAGCAGCGCTTCGAGATACAGCACCTGCTCCGGCTTGTCCGCCTTCGGCAGCATGATGCCGTCGAGTTGCTCGCAGACGACGGCGCGTACGTCGTCGCGCGTGCGCAGCGAGTACGTGTTGTTGACCCGCACCCAGAGCTGCCGCCCCGGCGCCACGAGCGTCGGCAGCGCCTCGCGCGCGTTGGCGCGGGCCTGCTCTTTGCCGCTCTCCGGCACCGAGTCTTCGAGGTCGAGCACGAGCGCGTCGGCCTCGCTCAGGCCACGCGCCTTGTCGATCATCTCCGGCCGGATCGCCGGCACGAACAGGGCCGAGCGGAGGACGATCATCGGACCGGCCCCCATCCCCCTGTCTCTTATACACATCTGACGCTGCCGACGATCTTACG
>CALFMN010000118.1 GCA_937879875.1 uncultured Chloroflexota bacterium
ACTGAGACGCCTCCTCTCCTCAGGCTACCAGGAAACGGTCACTGTAATACTAAGGGTCCATCCGAGTAGGGGGCGGGCGCTGGCCTCGGCAGGAGCGAATCAGACGGTTCGACCAGTCTCTCAGTCTGGGCTTTAAGCGCGTTGCCTGAGTTTACGAGCGCCTCGCTGTTTCCCACGTAACCAGCAGCTCGCGCACGTCCGGCAGCCAGCGCGGGCGAAAGACGTCGCCTTCCTGCACGAACAGGGTCTCGAAGTTTGCTTCGATGCGCTCGCGGACCCGGGCGTTCTCGATCTCATTCAGGTTGTCGAGTGTCCTACGCATGGCCTCCTCGCGCGTCCGTGGCAATGCGGTGTGGCGCCTCCACTCGGGCAGCACACGCACATCGGGCAGAACGCCCAGCTCCCAGATCGCCGGCAGCAGTTCCCGATACGACGGCACCGGCCGCTGCGGTTCGCCGTAGACCAGATCGAACAGCGGCGCGTTTTCGCCCGACGGCGCCACGCTCCAGAGCGTGATCAGCACCCGGCGCCGCGCGGCCCGCTCGAGCGTGTGGATGAACTCATCGATCTCGCGCACGAAGTAGGTCAGGTTCGCCACGATCGCCACGTCGCCGCGCAGATCGCCGATCGACTGCCAGTCCGCGCTCACCTGACGCACGTTCGCAATGCCGGCCTCCGCTGCGCAGGCGGCGAACTCGGCCTGCATCGCTTCAGACGGGTCGAGGTTGATCAGCTCGCGGCAGCGCAGCGCCAGGGGCAGGCCGATGCGGCCCGCGCCGCCGCCCACGTCCAGCACCACGTCATCGCGCTGCATGTATGCCGCCACCGCCCCGAGGTTGGGCGACAGCTCGCGCCGCGGGTCAAGACGGAAGCGGCGCGCGTGCTCGCCGCTCCAGCGATTGCCCGGCCACGGTCCACCGTGCAGCCGCTCGCGCTGCGCGGCCACGGCATCGATCATCGCCTTGTAAGCGGAGATCGCGGAGGCCATGCCATCTCCTCGCGTTACGCGGGTTCGTATGCCCCGGCGCGGTCCCGTTCCGCGAGCCAGCGGCGCACGGCGCTGCCGATCTGCGCGAACTCGCGGGCGATCGGCCCGCGCGGATCGCCCAGCACCAGCGGCCGGCCCTCGTCCGCCGTGACCGAAAGCTGCACATCGAAGGGAATGCGGCCCAGCACCGAGACACCGGCTTGCAGCAGGCGCGGCGAGAGGCGATACATATCGATCGCTGCGGAACAGTGCGGGCAGGTGAGCGTGGCCATATTCTGCACCATGCCCAGCACCGGCACGTTGCGCTCGCGCAGCAGTGTCAGCGTGCGTTCGGCGTCCATCTGCGCCAGGTCTTGCGGCGTGGTGACGAAGATCGCGCCGGAGAGCGGCAGCTCGCCCGCCATCACCTGCAACTCCTCGCCCGTGCCCGGCGGCGCGTCGATCAGCAGCACGTCTGCCGACCATGCGGTCTGAAAGATGAAGCCGCGCAATAGTGACGCCACCAGCATGCGGCTGGAGATGACCGGCGGAAAGCGCTCGGGCACCTCAAAACCGACAGAAACGACTTCCACACCGTACCGTTGCAGCGGCCGGCGCCAGGCCGAGGGCGCCGCGGCAGAGACCGGGAAGGTACGCGTGCGGCGCGGTCGCTGCGTCGGACTTGCGCCGAGCATATGCGGCACGTCCGGACTGTTCAGATCGCCGTCGATCAGCCCGACCGCATGACCCATGGCCGCCAGCGTGAGCGCGAGGTTCACCGCAACCGTCGATTTGCCGACACCGCCCTTGCCGCCCAGCACGGCGAGCACATGCTTCCGCTCGCCGAAGCCCGCGCCGCCGCGATAGCTGCGGCTCCCCGCACGCACCTCGAGCGAGGCATTGGGAAACGCCGTGCGCAACCTTCTGCAGACGTGAACGGCCACGTCGCGCACCACGGCGTCCTGCTCGGCAGGTCCAACGATGCGCGGCCTTGGCGCTCCGCCGGCCGTGGCGTCGGCGGCCGCCGTGCCACCGAGCGTGACGATGATCCAGCCATCGGCGCACAGAACATCGGCCAGATCGGCTTCTGCAAGCACGGGCGGCGCCGCGTCCGGGCCGGCAGAGAGCAGCGCGCTGCGTACCGCGTGCGCGTCTGGGCCTGCGGTCGCCATCAGGCATCGCTCAGCGGATGGAAGACGGGTTGGCGCTTCTCCAAAAAGGCGAGCGTGGCTTCATGGTGCGCAGCGAGGCCACGCAGCTCGCGGATCGAGTAGGCCTCCTGCGTCACCACGCGGCGCAGATCTTGCTCCAGCGCGTTCTGATGCAGCAGCCGTTTTGCCGCCCAGGCCGCGTCCAGCGGATTCGCCGCGATCTCGTCTGCCAGCACCAGCGCCTCGTCCAGCAGCCGCTCGGCCGGCACGACGCGGTCCACCAACCGCCGCGCCAGCGCCTCCTTTGCATCGACAATGCGTCCGGTCAGTGCGAGAAACAGCGCGTTCGGCAGCCCGGCAACCAGCGGCAGATAGCGCGTGCTGCCGCATTCGGGCGAGAGGCCGACGCGCACGAAGCGGGCGGAAAAGCGCGCCGCCTCCGACGCGACGCGGATGTCGCAGGCGAGCGTCATCGTCAGGCCGACGCCGATCGCCGCGCCGTTGATCGCGGCGATCGCTGGTTTGCCCGCGGCGAGCGTGATCGGCACTTCCTGGCTGCTGACCTGCGCCAGCGCGAATGGCTCCGGCGCCGCGTCGGGCTGCGCCTCGCCCGTTTGGCGCTGCGCCCAGCCCGACACGTCGGCGCCGGCGCAGAAGCCGCGGCCGGCGCCGGTAATGACGATGCAGCCGACGCCCGCATCCCGGTTCGCCTCGCCGATCGCCGCGATCAGCTCGTTCTCCATCCGATCGGTCCAGGCGTTCAGCCGCTCCGGCCGGTTCAGCGTAATCAGCGCCACGCGTCCGCGCCGCTCGTACAAGATCTGCTCGTATGCCAACGGCAGGCCTCCCCACGCAGATTCGGTCCCGCCGCTCGTTACTCCGCGTTCCTTGCCGCCGGCACTGGCCCGCCGTAGCGCAGCGCGGGGTCGGAGCGCCAGGGAGCCTCACCGGCGATGTCCTTCAGACCGGCAGCGATCGAGTCCTGCTCCCAGTAGATCGTATGCTCGATCATCTCACGAAAGCTCCACTCGCCCTCGCGCAGACGCAGATCGAGCTGGTCGTCTTCGAGGCCGATCAGCGCGCCGATCAGCGCGGCGCGTTCTTTGAGCCATTCGGCCAGCAGGCGCTGCGGCCCGGTCTGCATCAGGCGCAGGTCATGCCGTGCGTTGAGCACGCCGGCGGCGTGCAGCTTTTCGTGGTCGATGTCGTTCGCCAGCAGGTGCCAGATCGAGGTCGTCTCGCCCGGACCCTTGCCGCAAGGATGCGAGCAGGCGGCGTCGAGATCGCCTTCCGTGAGGTCGTAGAGCCGGTCCAGCGTCGCATTCATCGCCTGTTGCAGCTTGCGGATCAGCCGTCGTGTCTCCTCGGCCATCGTGCTCCTCCTGAGCCGGCGCCACCCGGCCGCCCCAGCATACACCGCACGCAGACCCGGCGATGGCGCGCGTGATCGCCTTCACCGGCATACGGTTACATGCCGCTTGCCACGAACTTGTTACCGCATTTCACCGGCCGGTACGAAAGCCTGTGCTATGGTTTCTTCGAGCCGGCGTCGTGCCGTGCAGGCGGGCAGACGGCGGCACAGTCGCGCGTCGCGGAGGCGCCCGTGATCCTCGTCGTCGATGACGACCCGGACATCGCCCGGGTGATTCGCCTGGCGTTGGAGAGCGAGGGGCTCGCGGTTGTTACCGCACGGAATGGCCGCGACGCGCTGCAGCGGGTGCGCGAGCAGAGGCCTGAGCTTGTCTTGCTCGACATCAACATGCCGATCATGGACGGCGTAACCTTCGCCAACCGGGTCCGGGTCGAGTTCGGCGATCTGCCGATCATCATCATGACCGCGGGCGCCGAGGCCTCGCGCTACCGCGACCAGCTCGGCGCCCGTGATACGCTGCCCAAGCCGTTCGAGCTGACGGAGCTGCTGGACAAGGTCGAGCGGCACACCACGGCCTGACCCGCGAGAAAGCGCCCGAATTATGGTAAAGGAGGATATCCGCTTCGTGTGAGCCCTCGCACCCGGCCCGAGAGCCGGGTGAGGATTGAAACGACGAGCAGTACAGCGACGGCGACGCCTTGAGCGCTCACGGCCAGACCGAGCACATGAAGGCGTTCGGCGGCAAGCTGCGCGGCCTCTTGGACGGCCGCCCGCAGATCGAGCGCTACGAGTCGATCGTCGGCGTATCCACATAGCCCGGGCGCGGCGCCCGGGCAAACTGCCTGCCATATCTTCAGCAAGAGCCTCGCGGAGTGTCACCCGAAAGGCCATTACGACCGGCGAGGTTGATACCTGTGTGCAATTCGATCTAGAATCATAGGCAGAATGTAAGAGGCGTAGCATGGCCATCATCGATACTTCGGAGTTGATCTCGATATCCGACGCCAACAAGCTCGGAGTCTCCGCGCTCGTCCGCGAGGCAGAGGCGGGGCGTGAGCGTGTCTTGCTGCGCAATAACCGTGCCGTGGCCGTGATCATCGGGATGGATCAGCTTGAGCGTCTGCAGCAGATGCAGGAGGACGTGATGGACATCGCGTTGACGAGCGCCCGCATGCTAACCACGGGCGAGCAACGCACCACGTTCGATGATGTCCTCACCCGCTTCGGCTATACACGCGAGCAGCTCGCGGATCTGCCCGAGTAGATGCCTGTCCGCGTCGAGCTCATCAACGAAGCCGTCGCCGATCTGGAGCGGTACGCTACAAGCGGCAACCTACCGCTCTTCCTTAAGAAGCTGCTGCAACTGGAAAAAGCCGGCAAAGATGCCGGTCAGCCCACGGCCAAGTGGCTGACCGGCTGGCGCAAGATCGTCGTCGGGGACCGCGACTGGCGCATCATCTTCACCACCAACCCCGCGGAAACCGTCGCCACTGTCTGGGTGATCGGCGACCGAGGCGATGCGGCGTGCTACGAGGAAGCGGAACACCGCATCGTCGCGCACAGCGCCGCCCAACCGCAGGTTGCCAGCCTTGCCGAAGCCCTCTTCCAAATCACCGAGTTGCTGCGCACCACGCGGCAGACGAAGACCAGGAAGCGGCGCTGAGCGGTTGCCGCACCGGACTGCGGCGTTTCCACGCACCCGAATCCTGGTAAGAACCAGGCTTTACTCCGGCGCTACCTCGACGATCAGCTCGATCTCGACCGTCATCTCGTTGGGCAGCGACTGCATGCCCACGGCCGAGCGCGCGTGGCGGCCCGACTCGCCGAAGACTTCTACGAAGAAGTCCGAGGCGCCGTTGATCACGTATGGCTGGCGGCCGAAGTGCGGCGTGCAGTTCACCATGCCCAGCATCTTGATGAGCTGCCGCACCTTGTCGAGGTCGCCGATCGCCAGCTTCAGCGTGGCGAGCAGGTTGATCGCCGTCTGCCGTGCCGCCTGGTAGCCCTGCTCCTCGCTGTACGTGCCGCCGTCCTCCGGCGCGCCGACCTTGCCCACCCACTCCAGCGTGCCGCCGCGGTTCGGCCCGTGGCCGGCGAGATAGACGAGGTTGCCGGTGCGCCGCCAGGTGACGAAGTTCATGCCCGCGCGCCCGGAGCCGCTCGCCTCCGGCAGTTCGACCCCCAGCTCTTTGAGTCGCGCCTCGACCTTCACGCCATGCCTCCGGCCGCGAGTTTGCCGGGCCAACCGCTGGCGCCCGGCGCACGGCAAGCGCAGTATACGCTGCGGGGCGGCAGCGAGCAGGCCGCCGCTTGCGGAGGTCAGCAGCCATGCCCGACAGCGCCGGCCCGCTGCGCCTGATCATCGACACGGACATCGGCACCGATGACGCGCTGGCGCTGATTATGGCGCTGCGCCATCCCGGCGCCGGCATCGAACTGATCACCACCGTTGCCGGCAACGCACCGCTGGAGTACACCACGCGCAACGCGCTCTACGTTGCTGAGCTGTGCGGCAGCGATGTGCCGGTGCATGCGGGCTGCTCACGGCCGCTGCTGCGCGAGCCGGGCGATGCCCGCCACGTCCACGGCGAAGATGGCCTCGGCGACTACGGCTTTCCGCCACCGCGGCGACGGCCCGGCGCGAGCCACGCCGCTATCGCGCTGATCGAGACGATTCGCGCTGCGCCCGGCGCATGCACGCTGGTGACGCTCGGGCCGCTGACGAACGTGGCGCTGGCGCTTTCGCTCGATTCGCAGATCGCGACGCTGGTGCGGCGCTGCGTGGTGATGGGCGGCGCCGCCGGCCTCGCCGGCAACGTGACGGCGGCGGCCGAGTTCAACATCTGGGCCGACGCCGAGGCGGCGCAGATCGTCTTCCGTTCGGGCCTGCCGATCACGATGGCCGGCATCGAATTGTGCCGCGGCGCGGCGCGCTCGACCGTCGCAGAGTACGGGCCGCTGGAGGGGTGCACGGAGCCGTTGCCGCAGTTCGCCTGGTTGATGTTCAAGCACATCGGCGGCATGGGCCGCGACCGCTACGGCTGGCAGGGAGAGGCGGCGATTCCGGACGCGGTGGCGATGGCGATCGCGCTCGACCCGGGGCTGATGAGCGAATACGTGGACTGTCCGGTCGAAATAGAGACGCGCCCCGGCCTCAGCTACGGCGCCACGATCCTCGATCGTCGCCCGGGCGTCGAAGTCCCGGGCAACGTCCGCGTGGCCCTTACGCTTGACGTCGCCGGCTACAAGAAGCTGCTCTACCGCGCCGTGGGGCTGTGACGTGCGGGGCCGCGGCCCTTCGGCCCTCACCCCCTTCCCCTCGCCCAATCCTGGGCGAGGGGCGACCCGGTGTAGTGCGTTCCAAGGCGGCGTCGGGTTAACCGCAGGTCGATCGGAGCGCTTCGGACTGGATCGTCTCCTTCTCCCAGGATTGGGAGAAGGAGAGAAGAGAGGTTGAGGGCCGAGCGCCGCGACTGCGCACAGCGCGTCGGATTCTGCCGCACTCGGTGCCGGATCTTTTCTTAGCCAACGGGCCGCGGCGCGTGGCCGGCGACGTGGCGGCGCAGTGCGGGCGCGAGTTCCCGCTTCAGGTCCGCCGCCCAGGGCGCGGCCTCGCACGGCCCCACGATCAGCTCGATCAGCGGGATCAGGGCGGTCCAGAGCGCGGTGTTACGTTCGGCGAGGGTGCTGAGACGCAAGTCGGCGGCCGGCGGAAGCGTGCTTGCTGGGCGCAGCGCTGGCGCGTTCTCGGCCAGCGCGGGCGCGGCGCCGGCATCACTGATAAGGCTTGCCGCATGGGTGCAGATCTGTTGCAGCGCCTCATTCTCGCGCACCAAATGGTCGGCGGCGCCGTCCCATTCGGCGGCGATGCTCTCCAGCACGCCGACGACGGAGCGCAGCTGCGCCTGCGCCCAGGCCGAATCGAGCCGCGGCAGCAGCTCGGTCAGCAGATTCGCGGAGAGCCCGCGCACGAGTTCCGGTGTGTTCGGCCGCACGCGTCTCAGCCCCCGGCGATGCCGACCAGCAGCTCGAGCGTGTCGCCGTCCGCGAGCTGCGTGTCCAGCTCCACCTGCTGCCCATTGACGATCGCCAGGATCGTCTCCAGATCGGGGCCATGAAAGCCTTCGGCCTCGGCGACGGCGCCCGGCGTCAGCCCCGGCGCGAAGGTGAGCGTGAGCCGCTGCTGTTTGGACGCCGCCCGCTTCGCCAGAATCGGCATCAGCTTTACCTCAACCATGCGGACGTTTCTCCTTCGGAGCGGGCGAATGCATCGGGCCGGCGCGGCGCCGGGCGCACGCCGGGCGCCCCTATGCTGTCATATGCTTAACGGCGGACGAAATGCGGCTCGCGGCGCTCCAAAAACGAGCGTACGCCCTCGCGATGGTCCTCGGTGGCGAACATGCGCGTAAGCGTCTGCGCGTTGTCGTCCACGTGGGCGCGGGCATCGCGCGCGAGGCCCTGATAGAGCAGCCGCTTGATCTGCTCGATCGCCAGCGGCGCCCCGCGCGCGATCTGCAGCGCGAGCGCCTCGGCGCGGCCGCGCAGCTCGCCGTCGGGCACCACCTCGTCGACCAGGCCGATGCGCTGCGCTTCGGCCGCGTCGATCATGGCGCCCGTGTACAGCAGCTTCGCCGCGCGGGCGAGGCCGATCACGCGCGGCAGCAGCCAGGTGCCGGCGCCGGTATCGGGCACGAGGCCGCGGTGTGGGAAGACCCAGCTGAAGCGGGCGCTTTCGCCGGCGAGGCGGATGTCGGCCTGCAAGGAGAACTCGGCGCCCAAGCCTACGGCCGCGCCGTTGACGGCGGCGATCACCGGCTTGGGCAGGCTGAGAAAGGTCCACGGTGCGGGGCGGTCGGCCGCGTAGGCGTCGGCGTAGGCGCTGCCGCGGGCCTGCGCCGGCGGGCGCTCGCTCAATTCGGCTAAATCAGTGCCGGCGCTGAAGGCGCGGCCGGCGCCGCTGACGATCAGCACGCGCACGGCATCGTCGTCGCGCGCCTCGCGCACCACCGCTTCGATGCGGCTCAGCATCGCATACGTCATCGCGTTCAGCTTTTCCGGCCGGTTGAAGGTCAGCCAGCCGATGGAATCGACGCGCTCGTAAGCGATGCCGCTCTCGCTCATGCCATCCTCTCGCTCAGCTCGTGGGCGCCAGCACCGGCGGGGCGCCGGCCTGCAGCTTGTCCGCTTGCTTCTTTGCCAGCGCCTCGGCCTGCTTGCGCAAGCCGTCGGGCTCGGCGCCGCCCGCTGCGCTCGGCGCCCGCAGCGCCACGAGCGCCAGGTAGCCGCCGTAGCGCACGTAGACGCGGTAGGAATGCCAGGTGAGCGCGGCGTCGCCGCTGCCCTGCGTCCAGGTGAGGCGGAAGGCGACGGTATCGTCGGCCAGCGTGTCGAAGTCCTGCAGCAATTCTGTGCGGATGTCGCGCGCGTCCGGCACTTCGGTCTGCAGATCCTCCTGCACATCGGCGGGGCCGACGTCCTGATCCGAGGCGGCCGTGACGAAGTCCGATGCCTCGTCGCTGGTCTTCTGGCCAAGCGTGATCAGCAGATTCGTCGCGGACGGCGGCGCGACGCCGTTCGGCTGCTGCGCCTTGACGACGAGGCGGCGCTCGAACTCACGCGTGGGCCGAGCCACGGGCTGGCCATCGTCGTCCACATACTGATCGGCGGCGACGGTATAGGCGCCGCCCAAATCGGCCGGCGCGAGCGCGAGCAGCGCCAGCACGACGGGCGAAACCTTCTTCGCCTGTGCCGCGCGGCCATGCGTGCAGGCAAGCAAAACCAGCGCGAACAGCGACATGCCGGCCAGCAGCGTCCAGCGGCCGGTTTGCGAGAGCTGTTCAATGCCCCGCGCGGAACCCTTCATGTAAGGCAGTGTAGCACCGGGCGCCGTCGAAGCAGCGTCAGCGCGGTTCGAGCACGAGCGGCGTATAGTCGCGGTTGGCCCACTCGCGCATCGAGCCGTCGTAGTTGCGGACGTTGTTCCAGCCCAGCAGCTTGAGGACGAACATTCCGTGCGCCGCACGGATGCCTCCCTGTCAGTAGGTGATCACTTCGGCTTCGGGCGAAATGCCCACCTCCGCGAGCATCGATCGCAACTGCTCTGCCGGCAGGAAGGTGCGCTTGTCGTCCTTGGCGACGAAGTTCAGCCATTCGAGATGCACGGCGCCGGGGACGTGGCCGGCGCGCTGGTTGCCGCGGTTGTTCGTGCCGAGCCACTCCTCGTCCGTGCGCACGTCCATAATCTGCACGCCGGCCTTGTCGATCTTTGCCTTCAGGTCGTCGAGTCGGCAGATCAGGTCCTCGTTCGGCTTCGCCGTGAACGTGGCCGGCTCGGCGTGCGTCTGGTGAAACGTGACCGGGCGGCCTTCGGTGAGCCAACGGTGCCAGCCGCCGTTCAGTACCTTGGTCTTGGTGTGACCATAATAGTTGAGCACCCACCACAGCCGCGTCGCCACCAGGCTGTTGTTGTCATCGTAGGTCACCACGGTCGTGTCGTCGCCCACGCCGAGCCGGCCCATCAACTGCTCGAAGCCGTCGGGCGGCATCACGAAGGTCTCATCGGCCGGGTCTTTGATGTAGATATGCACCGGCAGGCCGACGGCGCCGGGAAGATGCGCCCGGCGGTAGGCCTCGAGCGTGGCGCAGTCGATCACACGGACATCGGGGTCGTTGGCGTGCTCGGCGAGCCAGTCCGGCTCGGCAAGCAGCTCGGGGTGGACGTAGCCGGCGGATGCCATCACGCTGCCTCCTGAGGGCATTGAGCTGCGAAGCGGGCTCTATGGTAGCACGCGGCCGTCGGCCCTCGCCCCCATCCCCTCTCCCAATCCTGGACGAGGGGCGATCCCGGGTTGGAGCGATCCGTAGCGGCGTCGGGTTAACCGTGCCGGCGACGGAACGCTCCACGCCGGATCGCCCCTCTCCTTCTTCCAGGATTGGGAGAAGGAGAGGGGAAGGGGTGAGGTTGAGGGCCGAGCCGCCCGCGTTCACTCCGTCGACAGTGCTCTCCCCATCAACGCGCGGGCGCCTTGTTCCGGCGTGCAGCCGCCCGAGAGCACGGCGGCAAGCTGCGCCGTTACCGGCAGCTCGACGCCGAGGCGGGCCGCCAGGGTCAGCGCGGCGTCGGCCGTCGGCACACCTTCGGCAATATGCACGCTGCCCGCCGTGATCGCCGTGAGCTGTTCGCCGCGGCCGAGCGCCAGGCCGAGCGCGTAATTGCGGCTGGCCGTGCTCGCGACGGTAGCGACCAGATCGCCCAGGCCGGCGAGGCCGGCGAGCGTGCGCGTGCGTCCGCCGCAGGCGCGGGCGAGGCGCGTCATTTCGGCCAGTCCTCGCGTCATCAGGCTGGCGCGGGCGTTGTGGCCGTAGCCGAGGCCGTCGCAGATGCCGCAGGCGATCGCGATCACGTTCTTCATCGCACCGCCGATCTCGACGCCGACCTGGTCGCTGCTGGTGTAGATACGGAAGCGCTCGGACGAAAGCCGCCGCTGCACGGCGTGCGCCGCCGTCGCCTGCTCCGGCGGACCGGCGACCACGGCCGCGGCCGGCAGCCCGCGCACGATCTCGCCGGAAAGGTTCGGGCCGGAGAGCGTGAGACAGGCGCCCGGCCGTTCGCCCAGCGCGTCGCGGATGACCTCCGCCATGCGCAGTCCGCTCTCGAGTTCGATGCCCTTGCTCGCGCAGAGCAGGTCTGTGCGCGGGTCAAGCGCCGCGCCGATCCAGCGCAGGTTTTCGCGCAGCCGTTGCGCCGGCACCGCCAGCACGACCAGCCCGGCCCTGGACAGCGCCTTCGCCGGCTCACTGGCACAGCACAGCGTCGCCGGCAGCGGCACACCGGGCAGATAGCGGCGGTTCTCGCGACCCTTGCGCAGTTGCCGTGCTTCGTCGGCGTCGCGGCAGAGCAGCGCCGTCTCCGCGCCGGCCCGCGTCAGCATCGTGGCCAGCACCGTGCCCCAGGCGCCGGTGCCCACGACTGCGACGCGATCGTGCGGCAGGGAGCGGTCCACGGCTACTCCCGCGCCGTGCCGACCAGCTCGTAGCGCGGGCGCTCCAGCCACTCATCGTCGGGCGGGTTCTCCTGCCGGGCGATCGCCGCCTTGCGCTCCGCGTCCTCGAGCTTCTTCGCCTCGGCCTTGACCGACTCGCGCCGCTCGTGCTCGGCGACCTCTGCCGCCGCCGGCGCCTCCGGTTCCTTGCGCACGCCTGCGAACAGTGTGACGCGGCCTTCGGCCTCAAGCTGGCGCAGGTGCGCCTGCACGTTGCTGTCGGCGGCGCGGCGCAGGCGGGTGTTGATCTCGGGGTAGAGCTTGAGCATGATCTCCCAGCTCGTGTGCTCCGCTCCGTCGGCCAGCGTCTCGACGATCTGGCGCTCGCGCTCGTTGCGATGGTTGACGTACATCTGCAAGCGCTCGCGCGGGTCGTTGACGACGGCGCCGTGGCCGGGGCAGATGACGTCGAGCTTCGGCAGCGCCAGCAGCCGTTGCAGGCTGGCGCGATACGTCGCCAGGTCGTGCACCGTGGTCGTGCTGCTGCCGAGCAGCGTGTCGCCCGTGAACAGCACGCCCTCTTCCTCAACGTAGTAACAGAGCGAGTCGGGCGAGTGACCGGGCGTGAAGATGATCTGCACGCGCACGCCGCCGTCGAGCGTGATCACGTCACCGTCGCGGATCGTGCGCGTCTCGCCCTCGGGCAGGCGGCCGTCTTTCGCAAGAAACGGCCGCGCCGCATCGGCCAGCACGACCTCGGCCTTGAGCGTCTCGCGCACCCACTTCAGATTGCCGCTGTGGTCGAGGTGGAAGTGCGTGATGCCGGCGAGCGCGATCTCGGAGCGTTCCGTCGCGGCAAGATAGCCGCGCAGCATCCACTTGTAGCGGTCGATCTCCTCGCCAGAGTCGATCGTCAGCGCTTCGCCGCCGCCGTGCTTGCCGACGAGGTAGATCGAGGTGAAGAGCGGGTGCATCGGCTCTTCGTCGGGCACCTGCACGGCGCGTACGCTCGGGCTGATCTGCATGGCGCGGCCTCGTTTCAAGTTTCCGGCGGTTGCGCTGCGCTATGGCCCCGGCCCCCTCGCCAGGGCTTCCCATCGCGCGGGGCGCGATCTCGAATCGAGAGGGGGAGCCTATGGAAGTTTGTGGGCTGGGACCACCGTGGGCATTGTGGCGGGGAAAGTTGATTTCTCCAATCCCGTTCGGTAACAATCTTCGCAACCGCCGAGCAGGCGGCCGCCGTTGTTGTGCGGCTCTCGCACGACCGCACGTGCCCATCGCGTGTGCCCGATCCCCCAGGAGTGTGTTCCGATGCCCGAAGGCTACCGCTTCGAGACGCTCCAGGTCCATGCCGGACAAGCGCCCGACCCGACCACCGGCGCCCGCGCGATGCCGATCTACCAGACCGCGACCTTCGCACTGGAGACCGCTGAGAACGCCGCAGCGCTGTTTGCGTTGCAGAAGTTCGGCAATATCTACACCCGCATCATGAACCCGACCACCGACGCCTTCGAGCAGCGCATGGCGGCGCTCGAAGGCGGCAGCGGCGGCCTGGCCACGGCCTCCGGACAGGCGGCGCAGTTGCTGGCGATCACGACGATCGCGCAGGCAGGCGACAACATCGTCTCCACGCCGCTGCTCTACGGCGGCACCTACAACCAGTTCAAAGTCACCTTCCCGCGCCTGGGCATCAACGTCAAATGGATCGACACGGACGAGCCGGAGCAGTTCGAGAAGGCGATCGACGGCAAGACCAAGGCGCTCTATCTGGAGAGCTTCGGCAACCCGGCCTACAACGTGCCGGACTTCGAGGGCATCGCCGCCGTGGCGCACAAGCACGGCATCCCGCTGATCGTGGACAACACCTTCGGCGCAGGCGGCTATCTGATCCGGCCGATCGACCACGGCGCCGACATCGTCGTGCATTCGGCCACGAAGTGGATCAACGGCCATGGCAACTCGATCGGCGGCGTGATCGTGGACGGCGGCAAGTTCAACTGGGGCAACGGCAACTTCCCGATCATGACCGAGCCCTCGCCCGGCTATCACGGCATGAAGTTCTGGGACGTGTTCGGCGATTTCCCCGACCTGGGCAACGTCGCCTTCATCATCCGCGCCCGCGTCGAGGGGTTGCGTGACCTCGGCCCCTGCATGAGCCCCTTCAACTCCTTCCTCTTCTTGCTGGGCCTCGAAACGCTCTCGCTGCGTGTAGACAAGCACTGCGAGAACGCGATGGCGCTGGCGCAGTGGCTCAGCCGCAATCCGAAGGTGACCTGGGTGAACTATCCGGGGCTCGAAGGGCATCCCTCGCACAAGAACGCGAACAAGTACGTGCGCGCCGGCAAGTTCGGCGCCATGCTGAACTTCGGCGTGAAGGGCGGCATGGAGGCGGGCAAGTCGTTCATCAACAACGTCAAGCTGGCGACGCTGCTCGCCAACGTCGGCGACGCCAAGACGCTGGTGATCCACCCGGCCAGCACAACGCATCAGCAGCTCGATGCCGCGGAGCAGCAGGCCGCCGGTGTAACCGACGACATGGTGCGCGTCTCCGTCGGCATCGAGCACATCGACGACATCACCGCCGACTTCGAGCAGGCGCTCGCCGCGAGTTGACATGATGCCCTCCGGCGCCTCGCGCGTTCCGCCTACGCTTGCGGCCACCGCGGTCTTCGAGGCGCTGGAGCTGGACGCGGGCCGGCTGGCGCCGCTGACGATCGCGTACGAAACCTACGGTACGCTGGACGGGGATGGCGGCAACGCCATCCTCGTCTGCCACGCGCTGACCGGCAGCGCCCACGCGGGCAACCTCTACGCCGAAGATGGCTCGCTCGACGGCCAGCCCGGCTGGTGGGAGCCGCTGATCGGCCCCGGCCTCGCGCTGGATACCGACCGCTGCTTTGTGATCTGCGCCAACTTTCTCGGCAGTTGCTACGGCACGACCGGGCCGGCCTCGCTCGATCCGGCAACGGGCCGGCCCTACGGCCCGGACTTCCCGCCGATCACGGTGCGCGACATGGTGCGGGCGCAGCGGCTGCTGATCGACCGGCTCGGCGTGCGCCGGCTGCTGACGGTGACGGGCGGCTCGCTCGGCGGCTTTCAGGTGCTCGAATGGGCGTCAATGTATTCGGAGCTGGTCGCCTCGATCGTGCCGATCGCCACCTCGCTCGCGCATTCGGCCTGGTGCGTCGGGTTAAACGAAATCGCGCGCGAGGCGATCCGGCTCGACCCGGCCTGGCGGAGCGGCCGCTATCCGCCGGATGCGCAGCCACGCGAGGGGCTGGGGCTGGCGCGGCAGGTCGCGATGATCTCGTACCGTTCGGATGTCTCGTTCGAGCGCCGCTTCGGCCGGCGGCTGGCGCCTGGCGCGGCGCGGCCCAACCCGCTGGAATGGCGCGCCGAGGGCAATGAACGCGTCCCCGAGGGCGGCGATTTCGAAGTCTCGCACTACCTGCGCTATCAAGGTCACAAGCTGGTCGAGCGCTTCGATGCGAATACCTATCTGACGATCACCGAGGCGATGGACCGGCACGATGTGGCCGCCGGCCGTGGCTCGGCCGCCGAGGCGTTGAAGCCGTTCCGCGGCCCGGTGCTTTGCCTGGGCATCAGTTCCGACGTGCTCTATCCCACCTGGCAGCAGCGCGAGATCGTCGAGCTGTTCCAGCGAAACGGCAATGCGGCACGCTACGTCGAGATCGACTCGCCGCACGGCCACGATGCCTTCCTGATCGAGTGGGACGCGATGGCCGCGGAGATTGCGCCGTTTCTGAAGGGGATGGAGTAGGCCGGTGGGCGTGGCCCTCATCCTCACTCCCGACTGCTCTCCTTCGCCCGTAGCACAGCGTGCTGGGCGAAGGAGAGGGGCGATCCGGCATAGAGCGTTCCGTGGCCTGCGCGGTTAATCGTGCTACGGCACGAAGCATCTCCAAATTTTAGTGGTTACCGCGACGCCCTCGCCGATCGTCCCACACCAGATCGTTCACATCGCTCCACCTCTGCTGGACGAAGCGCAGGCCCGGACTCGGCCGGGCAGCGGCCTCGCTCACGCGAACCGCGGCGAAAGCCGGCGCCGATCGTCACCGCCGGTAAAGTAGTGCACTACTTCGCGGCCATTTTCTTCCAAGATGATTCCAATGAGCGGCTGCGAGCGTAACGTGCACCCATTGGCAGTCGCCGCCGCTGGCTCAGCCGGTGCGGGATCCTTTCGTCGTTGAAGACCGTGGTAACGGATCGTTCCGGCGAACGTGTCGATTACCTTGCCGCCACCGGTTGCGCAAAGGCGGCGATAATGGCGCGGTGGTTCTCCAGCGCCCGTTCCGGAGGCAGGAAGAACGTGGGCGAGTAGAGCAGCGCCTCGTCGATCAGGCCGTCCCATTTGTGAAGCTGCTCGCGGCATTCGGCCGGCGTGCCCGCGACGGCGATCTGCTCCACCATCTCGTCCGGCACCGCGTCCACCATCGCCGGCCAGTCGCGCGCGTGGAATGCTTCGCGGATGCGCGCTGCCGGCTGCTGCCAGCCGTGCAGATTCAAAATCGGGTCGTAGGTGCGCACGGTGCTGTAGAAGGCGATCTGGTGCTTCGCCTCGCGCCGCGCCAGTGCACCATCCTCATGCACCGCGGTAATCACATAGCCGGCGATCTTCGCCGTGTTCGCTGGCCGCCCGGCCTTCTCTTCACCGCGGCGCAGCGCCGGCCACACGATCTCGGCCAGATACCGGCGTGAGTACAGCGGATGGCCCACCAGTCCGTCGGCCACCTCGCCGGCCACGCCGATCATGCCGGTGTTGACGCCGGCGACGTAGACCGGTATGCGTTCGCGCGCAAGCTGTTTCAGGCCGTAGTTCTCCAGCGCGATCTGATAGAAGCGACCGTCGAAGCTGAACTTCGGCCCTGCGCGCGCGGCCCAGAGCGCCTGCAAGAGCTGCACCGTCTCGCGCATCTTCGGCGCCGGGTGCGCGAAGGGGATGCCGTACCACGACTCGTTCATGCGCCGCGTGCCCGTGCCCAGGCCGAGCACGACGCGCCCGCCGAGCAACTCGTCCAGATCGGCCACCCCGGCGGCGGTGAGCACGGGGTTGCGTACGAAAGCGTAGGCGATGCCGCTGCACACGCGGATACGGCTGCTGGCGAGGCCCATCGCCATCATGCGCACAAAGGCATCCTTGTCGTAGAACTCTGTGGTCCAGACGCCGGCAAAGCCCGCCGCCTCTGCCTGCCGCGCCAGCTCCGCGCAGGCGCGCACCGAATCGGCTATCACCACGAGCGAGCGTTCCAGCATGAGCGTTCCTCCAGCGTTGCGGCGCGCGTCTCAAGCCTACGAGCGCGTCGGATGGGCGGCAAGGCGGCTGCGCTCGATCGCGCGGGGCACCTAACCCTGCTTCGGCTGAAGCCGAACCTGTCCCTTCCCGAGCCGGGAAGGGACTTCTGGAGCACTCCATACGCCCTGCGACGGCGGCGGGGCTGCGGCGTCCTTGTGGGACACGCGGCCGGTTCGTCTCCCATCCCTCCGTGGTCCTCGACCCCAACCCTTCCTGTGTCGGGAAGGGACAGATTTCGCTGAAGCGAAATCAGGGTTAGGTGCCCCGCCATCAACGCCGAGCGCGGTACCGGGCGCCTGATCGTCGCGCCGCGCCGCGCCGTGCGCCCCGCGCGATCGTCCAGCCAACGGCGAGCAGCACCAGCCCGGCTGCGCCCAGCCGCAACAGCGGCACCTGATCGAGCGATACCGGGTCTGTGCCCGCCGCGCCGCCGGCGGGATGCGGGACGAAGAGCGGCAGCCCCGCGTGCGGCGTGGGTGTAGGCGTGGCGCTGGCCCTGGCCGCGCGTGTGGCGGCAGGCAATGGCGCCGTTGCGGCGGCGGAGGCGGCGGGTTGCACCGAGGTTGCCGCGGCCGCGGCAGCGGCCGGAGTGCCGGCCGTGACCGCGTTGCGCGTGGCCGTTGCGGCGATCGTCGCGGCGGCGGTGGGTGCGAGCGCCACACGCGGCTTGTTCGACGCAGACTGGCGGTTGGCAAACACGATGACGACCAGCACCAGCGCCGCCGCGAGAGGCGCAAGCAGCAGCCGACGCGGATGGGCACGCACCGCGCCCACCAGCCAGCCGCGCAGCCTGGAAGATCGGCCGCGGCCTACCGGCTCGGCGGCATGCAGCCGTGCCCGCACGGCCGCCCAGGCGCCCGCCGGCGGCGCTTCGAGCAGCAGTTCATAGGGCAGCAGCCCGGCCGCGTCGCGGTACTCGGCCAGCAGGCGGCGGCAGTCGGCGCAGGTGCGCAGGTGCTCCACCAGGCGGGCGTGCTCCGCCGCGTCCAGCGCGCCG
>CALFMN010000119.1 GCA_937879875.1 uncultured Chloroflexota bacterium
CGAAGTTCATGGTGGTATTCCTCCCCTTGTTTTCTTCGGCGGCGGCTCCGCTGCCTCCGCCTCACTGAAGGGAGTATCGCCCGTGCCGGCCATGCTCGGCCGTCGCGGCGGCAACGCCGCCTGCGTGAAGCTGCCCACACCGGCCCTCCGCAGGCGATCGCCGGCGCCGCCGTGTGGTGTGCAGGGATGTCCACCGATGTCAGCGCCATTCCCACGGCGGCGCTCGCAGGCGCGTAGGGCGCGAGCGTTCGCCCGATCCAGCTCGGGGCGCGCCGCGCATCCTGGGCTGCGAAACCAGGGCAACGCTGCAACCGAGCCGTCTGCTACGCTGCGTGGTATACGTACCCGGAGTGAACGACGTGGCAGGCACCCAGACACGACGCACCCAGGCGGACTATCTGCGCCTCGCCCGCGAGCTGCTGCCGGGCGGTGCGATCAGCACCGAGGCGCTGCCCGACGACACCGCGTTCGTGGTGGAGCGGGCGCAGGGGTCGCATCTGTGGGACGTGGACGGGCGGGAGTATGTCGACTACGTGATCGGCTCCGGGCCGATGCTGCTCGGGCACGGTCATCCGGAGGTGGTGGCCGCGGTGCAGGCGCAGGTGGCGCGCGGCACCACCTACTTCACGCTCAACCGCCAGGTGCTGGAACTGGCTGAACTGCTGGTCAGCGCCATCCCCTGCGCCGAGCAGGTGCGCTTTGTCGGCTCCGGCACCGAGGCCACGTTTCACGCCCTGCGCATCGCGCGGGCGGCGACGGGCCGGGAGCAGATCCTCAAGTTCGAGGGCGGCTACCACGGCAACCACGATTACGGCCTGCTGGGCGGCACGCCGTCCGACCCGCCGCCCTGGCCCAGCGCGCAGCCGGACAGCGCCGGCATCCCCAGAGCCGTGCAGGAGACGGTGCTGATCGCCCCGTTCAACGACGCGGAGACGGCCACGGGCATCATCGCCGACCATCGCGACGAACTGGCGGCGGTGATCGTCGAGCCGTTCCAGCGTTCGATCCCGCCCGTCCCCGGTTTCCTGGCAGCGCTGCGAGGAAGCTGCCGCCGCTTCGGCGTTGTGCTGATCTTCGACGAGGTGGTCACCGGCTTTCGCTTCGCCTGGGGCGGCGCGCAGGAGCGCTACGGCGTCGTGCCCGACCTGGCGGCCTACGGCAAGGCGATCGCGGGCGGGTACGCGGGCGGCGCTATCGCCGGGCGGCGCGATCTGCTGGGTTTTGCTGACCCGGTCCGTAAGGGCGCCGGAGCCGCGATGACCGGTACGCTGAGCGGCAATCCGGTGTCGGCCGCTGCCGGCCTCGCCACGCTGCGGGTGCTGGAGCGGGAGCGCACGACAATCTATCCTCGGCTGTACAGCTACGGCGAGCGCCTGGGGAAGCGGCTCGTGGAGGCGTTTGGTCGCCGCGGCATCGCGGTGCAGGCGCCCGGTGAGGGGCCGATCTTCCAGATCTACGTGCAGGACACGCCGATCCGGGACTACCGCGACACACTGAACGCGAACGGCGCGTTGTGGGCAGCGTTCTGCCGGGCGATGACGCGCCGCGGGATCTTCCTGAACGGCGGCAAGGTCTACTGCTCCGCCGCCCACACCGAAGACGATCTCGCGGCAACGCTGGCCGCAGCCGAACGGGCACTGGACGAGGTCGCGGGCTAAGACGCGTCGCAAGCCATGCCGATCAGACGCCGCGCTCGTCGGTGCCGCCGGATACGCCTGCCTTGGCCGGCAGATCGCCGGCTTCAGCGAACCCTTTGTCGCGTTGACGAATCGATGGCCCGGTCGTATCCTACCGGCGCCGAAGCCCGTAAACGTGCGCTCAGAGTCGCGGTCCCAGGGTGTTCATTACCCGAAGGAGGCAGCTATGGCGAGTTATTGGACGGATCGCATCACCCGGCGCCGCCTGCTTGCGATCGCCGGGGGCGCCAGCGCAGCCGTAGCCCTCGCGGCCTGCGGCAGCAATAACAACAAGAGCAGCAACAACAGCTCGTCGAGCAAACCGTCGGGTGGCTCCGTCCCGGCCGACGTGACCAAATCGATCAACGACATCTTTGGAGCGGGCGGCAAGGCCGCCGGCCAGGGGACGAAGATCAAGCTCGGTTCGGTGCTCGCGCTCAGCGGCTCCGGCTCATACTACGGCGACATTATGTCCAAGGGGACGAAGCTGGGGATCAAACACGTGCAGGCCGCCGGCGGCCCCGAGTTTCAGCTCAGCCTGAAAGACCACAAGTCGGGCGACGCCGGCGCGGGCGCCGCCGCCGCGCGCGAGCTCGGCATCGACAAGACACCGATGTGCCTCGCCTCGTACGCTGCCGACATCGGCGCGATGCTGCCGGGCATCGAGCAGTACAAGATGCTGACGCTGGATGGCGGCGGCGGCACGAGTGCGGGCTTCAAGGGTAAGCCGTACTTCTACGGCACGCGCGCGATCACGCCCGACGATCCATTCCCCGGCGTGTTTATGTTCGTCTCGACCAAGATGCCAAACGTCAAGAAGGTGGGGTTGATCGCCTGGGATGTCGGCGCCGAGCTGAACCAGATCGTGACCGATGACATCAAGAAGGCGATGCAGCCGTACAGCCTGGATCTGGTCGCCAACGAAACCGTCAAGATCGGAGAAACCGACTTCTCCACGGTGATCGCACGCGTCAAGGACAAGGCGCCGGATCTGCTGTATCTCTCGATCTACGGCCTTGATCCGGGCTACTTCATGAAGCAATACGTCACGAGCGGCCTGAACGCCGTGGTGATGGGCTCGGAGTACACGCCCGACGCGGCCAAGACCGCCGGTGACTCCTACAACAAGTACAACTTTGCCTACGACTTCTTCGACGCTGCCAACCCGCCGAATCCGCTCTCCAAGCTGTTCGTCACGCAGTTTAAGGCCGAGTACAACCAGGACCCCGACTTCTACGCGGCGAACTTCTACGAGAACACGTTCGTGCTCTGGGAGCTGGTGCGCCGTGTGCTGGCGAAGAACGGCAACGTCAACGACGGGGGACAGCTCGACCAGGCGCTGCAGTCCAATCTCACCTTCAAGAGCCTGTATGGCGGCGACGCCAACACCGTCGGCTCGACTACGCTGGACGCGCAAACGCACTCGGTGAGCGCGCGCACGATGGGCATCTTCGGCATCAAGGACGGCAAGCCGAGCGCCCAGGCCTTCTTCGGCCTGAACGCGAAGGACTTCAAGGTCGTCGGCGCATAGCGGCGCCGCCGGCCGTGCAGAACCAACCTCGTACACGGAGCCGCTGCAAGCCCCGCCGGCGCGCCGCGGCATGGTACGCTCCACGCCGAATCGTCGCTTCCTCCGGTTCAGATTGGCCGCCGCGTTCTGTTCGGCGCCGCGGCACGGAGACCGTAGACCCGTAGACCCGTGGACATAGGGGCAGGGACAAAAGGGTGAGTAGGGCGCAGCGCCCGGAACGCGCATGAATCTGCACCAGTTCTTCCAGCTCTTCGTCAACGGCACGATCAACGGCAGCCGCTACGCCCTGCTCGGCGTCAGCTTCGCGCTGATCATCAGCGTCACCGGCCGCTTTCACCTGGCCTACGTGCTGAGCTACACGCTCGCCGCCTACGCCGCCAGCTCGACTGCCGATGCCTGGGGCTTCCCCTTCCCGCTCGCGGCGCTGGCCGGCATCATCGTCGCCATCGCGGTCGGAGTGGCGATCGAAGTCGTGGTCTACCGCCCGATCGCGCGCAAGGCCGGCGGCTCGGCGCTGCTGACGATCTTCGTCGCCGCGCTCGGCCTGACGATCGCTGCCGAGAACGCCATCCGCCTCACCTGGGGCTCGGCGAGTGAAAACCTCTCCGGCCTGCCCCGCAACGGCCTCTCGATCGGCGACGTGACCTTCACCGCGCTCGACGTAATCTCACTCATTGTCTTCTGGGTGCTGATCGTCGGCCTTACGCTCTTCCTGCAGCGCACGCGCCAGGGGCGGCTGATCACGGCCGTGCGCGTCAACCCGGAGATGGCGCGGGTTGTCGGCATCGACCCGGACCGCATCTATCTGCTGGTGTTTGCCATCGGCTCGGCGCTGGGCGGCGTCGCCGCCATTCTGTTCACGGTGAAGTACGCCGCGGTGCCGGACATGGGACTGGACGCGGTCTTCAAAGGCTTTCTCGTCGCCTTCCTTGCCGGCACGGCCAGCTCTCCGACGCGCATCGCCGGCGCGGCCGTCTTGCTTGGTCTGGTCGAGAGCCTGAGCGGCCTCTGGCTCAAGGCGCAATGGTCGCCGCTCGTCGTCTTCTCCGTGCTGTTCATCTACCTGACGCTGCTGCCGCTCGACTTCTGGCGGCCGCGCCGCCTCGTGAGCGCGTTCGCGCGCTGAGCGCCTGGTCCACTGCCGAGCGCCCGGCGCGGAGGGGTCGCGTGGAATACCAGATCGACATCGTCAACCAGATCCTGATCTTCGCCATGTTTGCCCTGTCGCTGAACCTGCTGCTGGGCTACGCCGGCCAGGGCTCGATCGCCCACGCCGCCTTTGGCGCGGTCGGCGGCTACGCTGCCGGCTACCTCTCCGCGAAATCCGGGCTCGGCTTCGCGCCCTCGGTGCTGATCGCCGTCGTGACCTCATTGATCGCCGGCACGCTCGCCAGCCTGCCCGCCCTGCGGCTGGGCGAGGAGTATCTGATCCTGCTCACCTTCGCCTTTTCCACGATCGTGATCTCGATCGTGATCGCCTGGAGCAAGCTGGGCGGCGCCTACGGCCTGCTCGGCATTCAGCAGATGAACCTCTTCGGGCACGATCTGCCCGATCCAAGCGACAAGTTCCCGCTGCTGCTGGTCCTCTTCCTGATCGTCTTCGCCTTCTGCTGGCGGCTGGGCGAGTCGCCGTTCGGACGCCTCCTCAAGGCAATCCGCGAGGACGAATTGGCGACGCGGTCGCTCGGCAAGAACGTCTATGCCTACAAGGTGATCGTCTTCGGCGTCACCTCCGCGATCGCCGGGCTGGCCGGCGCCTTGTTTGTGTATTACAACCAGCTCGCCTCACCGCAGGAGTTCAGCGTTAACGTCTCGATCTCGATCATCGCCATGGTCGTGTTCGGCGGCTCGGCCAATCTGTTCGGCTCGGTGCTGGGCGCCGCGCTGATCGTCGTCTCCGGTCCGGTTCTCGAAAAGTGGGTCAGTCTGGGCGAGGAGAAGGCGGCGCTCTGGCGGCTGCTGCTCTACGGCGCGGCGCTGGTGGTGCTGATGGTGCTGCGGCCGCAGGGCATCATCCCCGAGCGCTCAAGCCTGCGCGGCTGGCTCTCGCCGCTGTTTCGCAGGCGCGCGCCCACGCCGGCGCTGGTTCCCGAGCTGAGTGCCGCGATGGCCGGCGCTGGTGCGCCGGCGCCCACGGCAACGAGCGCAGCGCCGGAGAATGCACCGGCGTTTGTGGGTGCCGCACAACTCGGCGCGGTGACCAGCGGGCTGCGGCAGGACGTTGCGCAGGATCGCCTCGTGCAGCAGCGCGAAATCGGCGTCGCCACGCTCCCGAGCACAGCCACGGTACGCGAGCCCGTCCTGGTGGTGCGCGGCCTGCGCAAGAGCTTCGGCGGTATCACCGCCGTCGATGGGGTAGACCTTGATCTGCCGGCCGGCGAAGTGACCGGACTGATCGGCCCCAACGGCGCGGGCAAGTCCACGCTCTTCGGCCTGTTCACCGGCTTTCTGCGTCCGGACGCGGGCACGGTGCTGCTGCGCGGTACCGACGTGCGCGGCAAGTCGCCCGACGCCGTGGCCGGGCTGGGCATGGTGCGCTCCTTTCAGGATGTGCGCATGTTCCAGGGGCTGACCGTGCTGGAGAATGTGATGCTCGCCGAGCCGCGGCAGCCGGGCGAGAACCTCGGCGGCCTGTTCCTGCGGCCTGCCTCGGTTTCGTCCAGCGAGCGGCGGGTACGCGAGCACGCGCTGGAATATCTGGCGTTCGTCGGGCTGGTGGAGAAGGCCGACTGGCTGACGGCCGGGCTTGCCTATGCCGAACAGAAGCTGGCCGCGATCGCGCGCGTGCTGGCCACGGGCGCCGAGGTGCTGTTGCTCGACGAGCCGACGAGCGGAGTGGACCCGCGCTGGGTGGACAGCGTGGCCGCCGTGATCCGTGGACTGCCGGCGCTCGGCAAGACGGTCTGCATCGTCGAGCACAACCTCGCCTTTCTGGAGAAGATCGGCGCACCCTGCTACTTCATGGAGGCGGGCAAAATCACTGCCAAAGCGACGGTTGGCGAGTTGATGACCGACGAGCGGCTGCGGAAAGCGTACTTCGGAGTGTAGCGGATGGCTTCTCCGGCGATTGCGACCCAACCGGCGCTTCAGGTCGAGGGACTGCGCAGCGGCTACTTCGGCCGCACCGTGGTGTTCGACGTCTCGCTGTCCATCGCTCCGGGCAAAGTTACGGCGCTGCTCGGCCACAACGGCGCGGGCAAGACGACGACGCTCAAGGCGATCGCGGGCCTGCTGCCCACCTTCGCCGGCACCGTTACGCTGCATGGGGAACCGATCACGGCGCGCAAGGCCAACGACCGCGTGCGCCGCGGCCTCGTCTATCTGCCGCAGGAGCGCGCCGTCTTCGGAACCATGACCGTGCGCGACAATCTCCTGCTCGGCGCCACGCTGGTCACGGACGCCGCGCAACGCGAGCGGCGCTATGAGCAGTGCCTCGATCTGTTCCCGATCCTGCGCGAGCGGCTCGGCCAACTCGCCGGCACGTTGAGCGGCGGGCAGCAACGCATGCTGGCGATCAGCATCGCGCTGATGGCCGGAGCGCGCGTTCTACTGTTGGACGAGCCGTCGCTCGGCCTGGCTCCCAGCATCAGCCAGACGCTGCTCCAGACGATGAAGCAGCTCACCGAGCGCGAGGGGATGGCGATCCTGCTCGTGGAACAGGCAGTCGCGCAGGCGCTGGAAGTCGCGGACCACGTCTACGTGATGCGCTCCGGCCAGATCGTGGCTGAGGAGACACGCACTGCCGCCCTCGCCCGCGAGCACTGGTGGGAGCTGTTTTAGCACCCGCCGGCCCTCACCCCCGTCCCCTCTCCCAATCATCCTGATCGCGCGGAGCGCGATGTTCGATGGCGAGGGGCGATCCTCGGTTGCTTGATCGAGAGGATGCCGGGTTAACCGCAATACGGGTTAGCTACGCAGTGGCACACCGGTTGCTGGCCGCCTCGGTCGCCCGCGAGGGGCTGCTGAGGAGGCGCCGGCACGCGCGGAAGCAGCACGCGGTTGCTTCTGTCGTCGGAGCCTCTTCAGCACCATGCACCGGGGAGTGCCGCTGCCGAAACCGTCTTGCGGTGAACCCGGCGCCATCCGATTCGTCCCGTGCACGATCGCCCCTCTCTCCCATACCGCCCTCAATCCTCACGCGGTCTCTAAGCCTTTTGTGTATAGGAGAGAGGGGACGGGGGAGTGAGGGCCCGTTCGGCGTTGAGGGCGAGCAGGCAGGCCAGCAGCTCCTCGTCGGCCAGGTCTGCCAGGAAGCCGTAGGCGTCGAGCACGGCGGCGTCGAGGCGGGCGTGGGCGTGCCCGAGCCAGGCGGGGCGCTGATTGTAGAGATTGGTGAGCGTGCGCGTTTTCAGGTCGGCTTCGGCGGCGCCGGGCGGGTTGAGCCAGCCGTCGCGCAGCCGCACCAGCTCGCGCGCCGCCTGCGCGATCGCCGCCACGCGCACGTCGGCGTCCTCCGCCGGCTCCCGCCCCGGCGGCCACGGGAACGGGAACGTCTCAAAGCAGGTGGTCGGTGTGTAGCGGAAGCCGCTTTCGACCTCGCGCAGTTGCGTGCCCGTGGCCCGCGAGTGCAGCACGCCGAAGAAGTAGTCGTCCTCGCGGGCGTACACGAGCGTTCGCTGATTGCTCAGAACGCGCGCGTCCAGCCAGACAAAGATACGGTGCTTGGTGACCCCGGGGGTTGCAAAGAATCGAGCTTTCCCGGTGAGGGCTGCACGCATGGCTGGACGTGGCCTGGCGTACTGCCACCAGTCGCCCGCAGATTTAGCTCTTCGACCTTGCGTGCGCACTGGGTGAACCACTTTCTTTACGTGCTCAAATGGCGCTTCATACTGCTCAGCCTTATCGAGCGGCATCATGGCGAAGTCGATGGTCCACATGCCCCGCGGTCGTTGCACCAAATCGATGCCGCTGGTCACCGGTCGCACCACATCCGAATTTGGACGTCCGTTCACGTTGACCGGCTCGGCAAGCATTTTGGTTGCAAGAGTAGAGTCAATATCGAAGGGCGCTTTCGGCGATGGCCCCATGCAGATCTATAGACCGCGAAAGGGTTGGGGGCTGTATGGGAGAGAAGGGGCGATCGTTGGGAAGAAATGCGAGGGGGAGCGGGTTAGCGCGGCCCCGTTGGGCGCACGGCGTGCGCCCCCATAGGCATCAATTTACGGGGTGAGCTGCGGATTGCGCAGGCGTTGGCAGCTGGCGGGATGCTGTTTGCGGTGCTGGAGGCGGCAGCCACTGCCGCTGCTGCGGCGCCGCCCGTGCTGCACCAGGCAGCCCAGCAGCCGGGCGTCCACCGGGCAGCGCCCCCGCCAGGGAGCGGCCGTGCGCCAGCCGGTCACCGCCTTGCCGCCGCTCTGCCAGAGCGGGCAGGGTAGTTCCCCCTGCCAGCGCCCCGCCCTGCTCGCTGCGCCGCGGCGCGTGCGGTGGCGCGGCGCCGTTCCGCGATCTGGTCGGGAACCCGTACCGCGATGAGGCGGCAGGGCAGCGGCGCCCTGGCCCCACCAGGCGCGGGCGATCGCCCACCGGACTCGGCAGCGGAACGCCCTCCGGGCGGTGGGGGCTCAACCCCCACCGCCGGCCAGCGCGGCGTTCCCGGGGTCGTGCTGCCCTTAAAGTTGAGGCCCATGGGGCGCGTACAACGCGCCCCTGAACGGGTCGCTACCCGATACCCCACGGCACACCCGAGGCCGGATCGCCCCTCTCCTTCTCCCAATCCTGGGAGAAGGGGAGGAGGATGAGGGCCGACCGCTACGCCCCGCAGCCGATCTGACGCGTCGCCAACCACTGGTTCAGCGTTTGGCCGGACGGCACGAACTGCTGCGCCGCGGGGACGCCGATGTAGCGGTAGTGCCAGGGTTCATACTCGTAGCCGGTGTCGGCCTCTTTGCCCTCGGGATAGCTCAGCACGAAACCGAACTCCGCCGCGTGCTGTGCCAGCCAGCGACCCTCCGGCGTCGCCGCAAACGATTGGTTCAGATCGAAGTCGAGGGCGCGCGTGGTGAAATCCACCGCCAGGCCGAGCTGGTGCTCGCTGTGGCCGGGGCGGGCGCTCTCGCGGTCGGCCTGCGCCTGGCCGACACTGCTGACCTCCTGCGCGTAGACCTGGTTTTGGTACTCGTACGAGCGGTAGGCCGACTGTGCGAGGAAAAAGATGTTCTGCGTGCGCGCCTGCTCCAGCATGCGATGCAACGCGTCGTCCGCCTCGCGGCGCATCTGCACGACGGTCGCCGAGCCCGGCGAGGCGTCTTTCGGCTCGACGTTCACCAGATCGGGCGGCACGTAGTCGCTGGGCAGCGCATGGTCCTTGTCCACCAGCCGCAGCAGGTCGGCCGGAGCGCAGGTGGCCTGCGGCGTGGGTGAGGCGGGCGCGAAGCTCGCTCCCGGCGTCGAGCCGGGGCGCGGCGAGCCACCCGCCGGCCCAACGGCAGCGCGGCTGGACGGGACCGCCGGCGCAACGGCGGTCGCGTGCGCGGTGGCAGTGTTGGCGTTGTTCTTCTTCTTGTCGCCCGCAGCGCACGAACCCGCGACCAGATAAACCACGGCAATCAGCACGATTGCGGCGATGAACCAGCGGACGGGAACACGACGGCGGGAGCGGCGGCGCGCGGGCGGCAGATAGCTGCGGCGGGTCTGCGGCATGCCGCTATTATACTGTTACAGATCGAACCGGCCCAACCGCGCCGGCACGGAGGACGACATGCCAACGCTCGAAGAGATGCAGGCTGAGATCGAACGGCTCAAGCAGGAGAATCAGCAGCTCAAGACCGGCGCCAAACGTGGCGTCTCGCTCAAGGTCTCGGAGAAGGGCGGCCTCAGCGTTTACGGCCTCGGCCGCTTCCCGGTCACGCTCTATCCCGAACAGTGGGAGACGCTGCTCGGCATGGCCGACCAGATCCACGGCTTCATCGAGGAAAACCGCACGCGGCTCAAGTGGAAGGAGTAGGGCGTAGGGCGTAGGAATGAGACCACGAATGCTTGCCCGCGATCCGCGCGGACTTCTACGCCCCAACCCCTACGCCCTGCGCCCTACCGTCGCGCCACCTCGGCGTTGCGCTCGCGCGGCAGGCGATACCAGGCTTCATCGCAGGCGCCTTTGACCTCGGCGCTCAGGCTCAGCTCCGCGGCCGGCAGGGTCTGGGGAAGCTGCTCAGGCGAGGTAGCGCCGACGATCGCGGATGTGATCGCCGGGTTCGCCAGCACCCAGGCGACGGCCACCTGCGCCAGCGCCAGGCCGTGCGCGTCCGTCACCTGCTTCAGCTCCTCCACCGCGTCGAACTGCGCCTCGCGCCAGTAACGCGCTTGATAGCGTGCGCCCGCCCGCGGCAGGGCGAAGCGCGTGCCCTCCACGACATCCTGGCCCTTGTGGTACTTGCCCGTCAGGAAGCCGCCGGCCAGCGGGTTGTAGGCGATCACCCCGACGCCTTCTTGACGGCAGAGCGGAAAGACCTCGTGCTCCATCTCGCGGAAGAGCAGGTTGTAACGCGGCTGCAGGCAGTCGAAGCGGGCAAGCCTGAGCCGGTCGCTCGTCCACAGCGCCGTGGCAAGCTGGTAGGCCAGGAAGTTCGAGCAGCCGATGTAGCGCACCTTGCCGGCATGCACGAGATCGTCCAGCGCCCGCAGCGTCTCCTCGACCGGCGTCTCCGGGTCAGGGCCGTGCAGTTGGCAGAGGTCGATGTAGTCCGTTTGCAGGCGGCGCAGGCTCGCCTCGCAGGCCGCGATGATGTGTTTGCCGGACGCGCGCCGGTGAAGCGCAACTGCCCCACGGAGCCGTATCGGTCTTCGAACCCGATCGCCCAGGTTTTCCCACAGCAGGCTGGTTGACTTCTGCCATGCCACCGGCTCATCAAATCCTACAGGCGCACACACGAACGCGGCCAATTCGTGGTCGAACGGCGTTCATGAAGCAGGTGAGCCGCTATCGGACGACTCCGCCGCCACGCTGGAGACAAGGATCGCACCGATGGCAGCCGCCGGCCACACCCTCTTCCGGACGCTGATCCTCGACGACGACGTGGAGTACCGCCAGCTCCTGCGTGCGCGCCTGGCACGGGACGGACGCTTCACCCTGGTGGCTGACGCAGGTCTGCGATTCGGCTTTCCCATCGGTGCACTCCGGCCCCATCTGATCCTGGTCGACCCCGTGATCGACGGTCAGTTAGACATGCGCTACCTGCGACTCCTGCTGGGCATGGCGCAGCAGGCTCACGTGGTCGTCTGCACGGCGTCCTGGGAGGCGGCCGCGCTTGACGAAGTCCTGCTGCTCGGGGTGCGCGGATTTCTGCCGAAGCTCCCCGAGCCGACGCCTGACCTCTGCGATGAACTGGCGGTGGCCGGCGCCGGACGGGTCGTGGTCCTCGCCGTGTCGATCGTCGAGGCGATGCGCACTGAGTTCGTGGCCACGCGGCTCCTTGGGCCGCAGGTGCCTGTCCCGGCGCTCGACCCGCTGGAGCGGCGAGTGCTGCATGGGCTCGTCAGCGGCCAAAGTACCAAGGCGATCGCGGCCGCGCTCTCCGCTGAAGGGACAAGGGTCAGCGCACGCACCGTCCAGCGCATCAGCGAGCGGGTGCAACACCGACTCGGCGTGCACACTATCTGCCAACTCGGCGCCGAGGCCGTGCGGCGTGGAATCGTCTGAGCCGCTACGCGGATCCGGTCTGGCAAACACCTCGCAACCCTGTCCAAACGCGCCAGCAGATGGAGACTTTTCCCCTCTAGACAACGGTCCCTGCACCCCGCATACTCGGGTCGCCGTGGCGACGGTGTTATGTCTGTACGCATTATACTTCTGGCGCTCTTTCGTCAGAGCCGCCTGATCCGGTGCGTGCAGCGATGCCGTTGGGCAGGACAGGGATGGACGAATATGGCAGGCGCGACCACGGGCGCTCCCCTCCGGGTTCTGATCATCGATCGCGACGACGTTGCCCGTGCCGGGTTGGAGACCTTGTTGAACAGCGACCCCCGCTTCAACACGGTCGGAGCGCTGAGTGGGTGCACTGTCGCCGCGGCCGCATCGTACGAGGCTGATGTGATCGTGCTTGATCCGTGCGACCGGAGAGGGCTCGACGTGGAGTTCATCGGCGCGCTGGCGACTACTCGTCCCGAGAGCCACTGTTGTATCTACACGGAATTCACCGGGCTCGCGGCATTTCTACAGGCGATGGCCCGCGGTGCGCGAGCGTACCTGTGCAAGGCGGCGGCGAGCGGCACCTTCCTCCTGGAAACCGTGTTTGTGGTCGGGCGCTTCGGCGCCGTGATGATCGATCCGGCGATTGCTGCGGTCATGCCGCCAGGAATCGGAGCGCGGTTGCTGACCGCCGTGACGCCAGCAGACACGGTCGTGCTCTCGACTCGCGAGCGGCAGGTCCTCGTCTTGATTGCCCAAGGCGAGACTGACCAGGGGATCGCCAAGGTGCTGCGTGTGCATCCCAGCACGGTGGACAGCTACGTGGCCCGACTGTGTGACAAACTTGAGGCCGGGAATCGCCCCCATCTCGTTGACATCGCTTGGCGCCGCGGCCTCCTCACCGGCCAGCTCAGCTCCCCGTGAATTCTCCACACGCAGCCACGGGAATTCACTACAGTAACTACGATTTTTCACTACAGACATGGCACGACGGCCGCCGTAGCCTCCTGCTGAAACCGCGGACGGTGTCAAGCATCACCGCTGGCCACCGGGGTATCCGGCTCCCTGGCAGGCTGCTAAAAGATCTCCAGAGCGCTGAAATTGGCGCCATTATGGCGAGTTACAGGCGTGTCCTGTCAAGAGCCGGACAGGCTGCCGAGGGATTTTTCATCCCCATGCTAGAGACAAGAACGCGGCCGGAATACAGGGTGCCATCACCCTGATCCCTGGTACTCTTGAGGGCCCACTGGCACGAACGATGACACCAGCAGCGAGCGAGCAGAGGTCTCGGGCAGCACTATCGCGGATGGCACGTCTTCACACGGCTCAGGGTTGGGGAGGTCTCAGCAGACGCCCTAGCTCGGTCCATTTGTCCGTTTGCTTGGGAGGCGGTCACCATGTCGAACCTTCGCGACGATATACCTGACCCAGCTAAGTCGAACGTTACTCCTACAACCGCGCCGGGTTCCGTGGGCTGCGGCAGCTGCGCCGGGATCCAGCCAATTGCTGAGCCGCCGAGACGCCTTGCGCGCCGACCGCTACTGGGAAAGGTAGCGATTGCGGGCACGGTGGCATTCTTTGCTCGCTTCTTGCCACCGATGAACCAATTCGGCGTCATGCCAAAGGTGACTCGTGTAGAGGCAGCATGTGACTGTTGTACTGACCCCGATCAGTGCAACTACACATGTCATTCGATCGCTCTTTACCAATTCTGCTGTAATGGTGTTTGCCAAACTTGTACAGCCAACCAGGGATCGACCTCGTGTTGGCAGTATATCTACAACCCAGGTGGATACTACCAGTGGTGTTTCTGGGGTTGCATGGGTACGCTTTGCGGACCGTGCGATTGCAGCACCAACCTCGGTTGCTGTTTCCCTCCCTGCTAGAGTCCACCAAGAGTCTATTCATATAAGGGCAGCGCGTTTGAGAGCGATGTAGGCGCAGGCGAA
>CALFMN010000120.1 GCA_937879875.1 uncultured Chloroflexota bacterium
AGTCTACGGAGTCAGAGACATACAAGGGGCGATCCGGCGGTGCTGGTTCGGAGGGCGTCGGGTTAGCGGAATGCTGTTGGTCGCGCCGGGCTCCGCTTTATACTCGTGTTGCGTGGCGCCGAAAGACGGCCCCGGTGCGATCAGCCAGGCGCACGGCAGACGCGCAGCGGTGCATGCTTAACTCGCTGTTGCCGGAACGCTCGCCACCGGATCGCCCCTTCTCACCCATACAATCCTCAACCGAGTGCGGTCTCAAGACCTCGCGAGTGTGGGAGAGAAGGGGGCTTTCACGGGCAGGAGCAGCGGCGCCCGGCTGGAAACCGGCGCCGCGCCCCGGCGCCTTGAAGCCCGCCGCGATCCAGGCCCGCAGGCCGTCTCCGTGCGGGCGGCGCGGCGCCGGCGCGCGGTCGGTGCGGATCAGCCAGCGGCCGGCAGAGGGCGTCGCCCAGCCGGCCAGGAGGGTGCCGGTGCGCTGGTGCCCGGTGTCCCCAGGGCCACGCCGCGCCCCTGAACGCTGCTGCCGCTGGCCGGCAGCAGCGTGGCGCCGGGCACGCGCCGCCGCGGCACCGCGGGGCGGAGCGGGGGCACCAGGCGGCGCCATGCCCCGCGCCAGGCGTGCGGCGCGCCGCCGGTCGGAACGCCGCCTGCGCGCCGCCGCTGCCCCAGCCCGTCGCGCCAGCGTGCCAGCACGGTCGCCGGCGTCCGGCGCAGGACCGGCAGGGGCTGGGCACCGTCCGCGGCCCCGTGGGCGACGGGCGCCTGGCAAGACCGCGGACCCGCCGCGGTCTCCGCGACCTGCCGGCACACCTCAGGCGCCCGCCGATCCACGGGGCGTGCCCTCGCGCCTGCAGGGCATGGCCGCAAACCTACCCTGACGAGAAGCAGGGACGGGGGTTATGAGGGCCCTGCCAGCGCCCGTCGCTCACACCAACTCCCGCAGCTCGAACCAGGGGCCGTCGCTGCAGAGCAGGCGCGTGCCGCGGCGGCGCGTCTCGACGGGGCAGGCCATGCACAGGCCCGTGCCGCAGGGTAGCTGCTGCCAGCGCATCGCGTGAACAGGCGTACGGCTCTGCGCACGGAGCCGTCCGGCGTCAAGCGCCCGCAGCAGGGTGTCGTCGCCGCAGACGAACGCCTCGTCGGCCCAGGCGAGCCGCTCCAGCAGCGCCCTCGCCAGTGCTGGTCCGGCATCGGCGGCGATCGCGACCTCGACCTCAGGCGACAACAACCCCGGAGGGAAGACGGGCTCGGCGGGCGCCGGCGCCAGCACCAGCGCGACGGAGACGCCGCGGGCGATCGCCAGCTCAGCAAGGAGCAAGAGCGCCGCGATCTGGATGCCGGCGGCGCCGAGCAGCAGATGGCGCGTAGCCGAGGCCGGCGCGGCGCCGCGGCCGCACCAACCAACGATGTACACGGCGTCGCCGCTGCGCCGCGCCGCAAGCCAGTCGCTGCCTTTGCCCGCCGCCGCGACGAGCAGACCGCAGCGTGTGGTGTCTCCCGGCAGTTCACCCACGCTCGCCACGTGGAAGGGCCGCAGCAGGAACGGGTCGAGACCGTCGCCGCACTGCACCATCAGGAACTGGCCCGGCTGCGGTCGAGCGGGCAGATCGGGCGTTGCGAGTGCGATGCGGTGGTAGGGCAGCAGCAGCTCTTCCGTTGCTATCACCCGCGCCCGCGTCACAATCACCGGGCGTCGCTCATCCCCGGTGCGGCGGGCGAGCGATATTCCGGCAGCGGCAGCACCTCGTAGCCCGCGCCGCCCGCGAGCGCCTGCGCGGCGGCCAGCGCGGTGTCGATCGACGTGAAGCAGGCGATGCGTCGCTCGGCGGCGGCGCGGCGAATCTGGAAGCCGTCACGCACCGGGCCGCGCCCGCCCTCCGGCGTGTTGATTACCGCGTTCACCAGACCGCCGGCGACCACGTCGATCACGTTCGGATGTCCCTCCGCCACGCGCTTCGCCACCTGCTCGACGGGGATATCGATCGCGCGCAGCAGCGCCGCCGTGCCGCTGGTCGCATAGAAGCGGTAGCCGGCGCCGTGCAGCAGCCGCGCCACGTCGAGCGCGTCGGCCTTGTCGCGGTCGGCCACGGTCAGCAAGACGGCGCCGTTGCGCGGCAGCATCAGATCGGAGGCAAGCAGCGCCTTCGCCAGCGCGCCGGGATAGGTGCGGTCCACCCCCATCACTTCGCCGGTAGACTTCATCTCCGGGCCGAGATACGTATCCACGCCGATCAGCTTCGCCATCGAAAAGACCGGCGCCTTGACCGCGATCAGCGGCTGCTTCGGCCAGAGCCCCGCCGGATAGCCCTGCGTCGCAATCGAGCGGCCCAGCATGATATTGACCGCGATCTCGACCATCGGCACGCCCGTGACCTTGCTCAGAAACGGCACGGTGCGGCTGCCGCGCGGGTTGACTTCCAGCACGTAGATCGACGACGGCCCGCCCTCGGCGTCGCGCAGGATCACGTACTGGATGTTGATCAGACCGCGGGCGCCGAGCGCCACGCCGATGCTCTCCGTATAGCCGACCAGAGTCTCGACCTCGTCGGGCCGCAGGCGCACGCCGGGGTAGACGGCCATCGAGTCGCCCGAATGCACGCCGGCGCGCTCGACATGCTCCATGATGCCGGGAATCAGCACCTGCGCGCCGTCACAGATCGCGTCGACCTCGACCTCTTTGCCCAGCAAATACTTGTCGATCAGGATCGGCCGGCCGGACTCCAGCTCGACGGCGGCGCTCATGTAGCGGATCAGCTCCTGCGGTCCTTCGACGATCTCCATTGCGCGGCCGCCGAGCACGTACGAGGGCCGCACCAGCACCGGATAGCCGATCGACTGCGCCGTTTTCAGCGCGTCGTCGATCGAGGTGACGGCCGAGCCGGGCGGCTGCGGCACGCCGATGCGCTGCAGGAACTCCTCGAAGCGGCGCCGGTCCTCGGCCAGGTCGATCACCTCGGCGTCGGAGCCGATGATCGGCAGGTTCGCGGCCGTGAGCGGCCATGCGAGATTGATCGCGGTCTGGCCGCCGAACTGCACGATCGAGGCCGGCGGCTCGCCCTCGCCCGCCTCGTTCTCGATGATGTCGCGCACCGCTTCTTCATCCAGCGGCTCGAAGTAGAGCCGCTCGCAGGTGTCGAAGTCGGTGGAGACGGTTTCGGGGTTGGAGTTCGCCATCAGGGCGCGGTAGCCGGCGCGTTGCAGCGCCCAGGCCGCCTGCACGGAGCAGTAGTCGAACTCGATGCCCTGGCCGATGCGGATCGGCCCGCTGCCGATCACGAGCGCGGTGGGCCGGCCGTCCGGCAGCGCCTCGTTCTCCTGCTCGTAGGTGCTGTAGAAGTAGGGCGTGGCGGCGTCGAACTCCGCGGCGCAGGTGTCCACCATCTTGTAGACCGGGCGGATGTTCCAGCGCTGGCGTTGCTCGCGCACCTGTTCCGGCAAAAGGTCGGCCAGCGTGCCGATCTGGCGGTCGGAGAAGCCCATACGCTTGGCACGGCGCAGCAGGGCGGGCGTCAGCGGCTCGGAGAGCAGCCGCCTCTCCATCGCCACCAGGTTTTCCAGCCGCTCCAAAAACCAGGGGTCGATGCCCGTCTGCCGGGCGATCGCCAGCGGCTCGATGCCGCGGCGCAGCATCGCCATCAGCGTCCACAAGCGCTCGTCGTTCGCCGCCAACGGCCACTCCCCATCGTTCGACCACTCCGGCCGCTCCCATAGCAGCGAGCGGCCGCCGACTTCGAGCGAGCGCACCGCTTTCTGCAACGCGCCCTCGAAGGTGCGGTCGATCGCCATCACCTCGCCGGTCGCCTTCATCTGCGTGCCGAGCGAGCGATCGCCCAGCGGGAACTTGTCGAACGGCCAGCGCGGGATCTTGACCACGACGTAGTCCAGCGCCGGCTCGAAGGCAGCCGTCGTTTTCTGCGTGACGGCGTTGGCGATCTCGTCCAGGCGCCGGCCGACGGCGATCTTGGCCGCAACGCGGGCGATCGGATAGCCGGTCGCCTTGCTGGCGAGCGCGGAAGAGCGCGAAACGCGCGGGTTAACCTCGATCACGTAGTACGGCAGCGCCTGCCGCTCGCCCGGCTCCCAGGCTGTCACGTCCGGCCGCGGGCCGAGTGAGAACTGCACGTTGCAGCCGCCCTCGATGCCCAGGGCGCGGATGATCTTCAGGCTAGCCGTGCGC
The DNA here is from genome assembly GCA_937879875.1 of uncultured Chloroflexota bacterium. Lineage (GTDB taxonomy): Bacteria > Chloroflexota > Dehalococcoidia > CAUJGQ01 > CAUJGQ01 > CALFMN01. The sequence goes on from CALFMN010000120.1 coordinate 4,175, forward strand.
AGCATCTGGTAGTCGCGGTCCGAGAGCGTCTGGCTGGGCGCGACGACGATGCTGTCGCCGGTGTGCACGCCCATCGGGTCGAGGTTTTCCATGTTGCAGACGGTGATGCAGGTGCCGGCGCCGTCGCGCATCACCTCGTACTCGACCTCTTTCCAGCCGCCGAGATACTTTTCGACCAGGACTTGATGGATCGGGCTGGCGTCGATGCCGCCCTGCGCGATGCGGTCGAACTCTTCGAGCGTGTACGCGATGCCGCCGCCCGTGCCGCCGAGCGTGAATGCCGGCCGGATCACGGCGGGCAGACCGATCCGTTCAAGCGTCGCGTGCGCCGCGTCAAGCGTCGTCACCGTCTCGCCTTCGAGCACCGGCTCGCCGATCGCTTCGAGCAACTGCTTGAACAGCTCGCGGTCCTCGGCGCGCTGGATCGCGGCCAGCGGCGTGCCCAGCAGACGCACGTTGTACTTGTCGAGCACGCCCGCCTCGTGCAGCGCCACCGCGAGGTTGAGGCCGGTCTGACCGCCGAGCGTGGCGAGCAAACCCTCCGGCCGCTCCCGCGCGATGATTCGTTCGAGCACGGGCACGGTCAGCGGCTCGATGTAGACGACATCGGCGATCCCTTCGTCGGTCATAATCGTGGCGGGGTTGGAGTTGACGAGGATCGAGCGCACGCCCTCCTCGCGCATCGCCTTGCAGGCCTGCGTGCCAGCGTAGTCGAACTCCGCCGCCTGGCCGATCACGATCGGACCAGAGCCGATGATCAGGACGCTGCTGGGCTTGTTCACCGCTGCTCGTCTGCTCCCTCGTCGCTCTCGCCGCGCTGCCCGCCGTCCCTGCGGCCGGGCAACTCGATCACGCCATCGCCGTTGCGCGCGGCGCCGCTCTGCACCGGCGGCTCGACGCGCTGCCAGCCCCCACCGAAGCTGAGCCGGCCGGGCGCCCTGGCGGCGCCATCCGCTGTCGTGAAGCGCCGCACACCCACCGCCAGCGAGACGAGGCCAACCGCCGCGAAGGCCGCTGGAAAGACCGTCAGCAGCCCGATGCAGTTGAACAGGTCGTCCGTCGCCAGGCAGCGCACGCCGAGCACCACGCACAACGCCGCGCCGAGCAGCCCCACTGCCGCGATCGCCAGGCAGCCGTACCCCTGCCGCCGGCTGAGCGCGATCGGCTCATTCGTCACAACGCGAACCGGCGGAGAAGAATATAGCGTGTAGGAAATAGGAAATAGGAGGAGACGGCCTCCTATCCCTATTTTCTATTTCCCTTCTCCTATTTCCTCGCCTAGAGCGGCAGCTCAAAGCGCATCTCCGGGTTTTGCAGCGGCACCAGCGCGCCGAGCGCCGACAGGAACGAGAGCGCCGGGGCGTTGTTTTCCGGCAGGCGGCCACGCACACGACGGTAGCCGTGCTCGCGCGCGAAGTCGAGCGCACACTCGCCGAGCTGCGTCGCCAGGCCGCGCCGGCGCTGCTCGGGCAGCACCCAGACGCCGATCGTGCCCGTGTCCGGCTCTTCCGTGTTGTAATCCAGCGCGGCGAAGGCGACGATCTGGCCGCCGACTTCAGCTACATAGAGGCAGCCCTGGTCGCCGAGGCGGCGCAGCCAGCCCGCGACCTGGTCTCCCGACATGGCCTCCCGGAAGCCGACCGGATTGGGCTCCTGCATGATCTGCGCGATGATCGCCGCGATCGCGGGCGCATCCGCCGCCGTTGCCAGCCGCAGCGTCGCCTCTGCCGTCGTCATGGCCTGCCCCCTCTCGATCGCATCAGTGCCCCGCCCGCACCAATTCCAGAAAGCGGTCGAACAGGTACATGTTGTCGCGCGGCCCGGGCGCCGCCTCGGAATGGTACTGAATCGAGACGATCGGCAGGGCGCGGTGCGAGAGCCCTTCGCAGGTGCCGTCGTTCAGGTTTAGCTGGCTGACTTCGGCGCCGCCGCGCAGGCCCTCGCCGTCAACCGCGTAGCCGTGGTTCTGCGAGGTGATGTACACGTTGCCGGTGGGCAGATCCTTGACCGGGTGGTTGGCGCCGTGATGGCCGAACTTGAGCTTGTACGTCTTCGCGCCGAACACCTGGCCGAGCACCTGATGGCCGAGGCAGATGCCGAGAATCGGCACGCGGCCCACCAGCCCCTCGACCGTGCGTACGACGTAATCCAGCTTCTCCGGATCGCCGGGGCCGGGCGACAGCACCACGCCGTCGGGCTTGAGCGCCAGCACGTCGGCCGCGTCGGTGGTGGCCGGCAGCGTCGTGGTGCGGTAGCCCTTCGTGTTGAGCACACGCATGATGTTGAACTTCACGCCGGTGTCGAGCACGGCGATCTGCCCGCGCGGCTCGCCGCCCGCCGCCTCCCAGGCGTAGGGCACCGGCGTCGAAACCGCGAGCGCCAGGTCGGTCGTGCCGTAGAGCGGACGCTCGCGCAGCCAGGCCAGCGTGTCTTCCGGCGCCTCGCCGGGCGCGGAGATCGCGGCCATCAGCACGCCGCTGGAACGCAGCCGCCGGGTCAGCGCACGCGTGTCGAGCCCGGCGATCGCCGGCACGCCACGTTCTGAGAGGAAGTGACGCAGACTCTCGCCGCTGCGCCAGTGGCTGGGCAAATCGCACTCTTCGCGCATCACAAGGCCCGCGGCCTGGATCTGGCGCGACTCGGCATCTTCGAGGTTTGTGCCGTAGTTGCCGATCAGCGGATAGGTCATCGTCACGATCTGGCCGGCGTACGACGGGTCCGTGAGGATCTCCTCGTAGCCCGTCATCGAGGTGTTGAAGACCAGCTCGCCGAAGCCGCGCAGCGGTGCGCCGGCCGCAAGGCCGGCGAACGTCGCGCCGTCTTCGAGCACCAGCCAGGCCTGCTCGTCCACGCTCAGCCGCTCCGCCCGGCGGTCACTGCTGCCGCCGCCTCGTACCCATCGTACACGAGAGTACCATCGCAGACCGTGGCGATCACGCGTCCGCGCACCCGCCGCCCGCGGAACGGCGTGTTCTTGCCCAACGAGGCGAACTCGCGCGGGTCCACGATCCATTCGGCATCCGGGTCGAAGAGGACGGCATCGGCCGGCGCGCCGGGCGCCAGCGTGCCGATGCCAGGCACGAAGCGATCGAGGCCCAGCGCACGCGCCGGTGCGATGGTCAGCGCCTCCACGGCGCGTGCCAGCGGCAACTCACCCGCCTGAACCAGCTCCAGCAGCAGCGGCAGCGCCGTCTCCAGGCCGCTGATGCCCGGCGCGGCCTGGTCGAATTCACACTCTTTGTCGGTGAGCGCGTGCGGCGCGTGGTCGGTGGCCACGCAGTCGATCGTGCCATCGGCCAGCGCTAGGCGGCAGGCGTAGCGGTCAGTTGTGCCGCGCAACGGCGGATTCACGCGCGCGGCGGTGTCGTAGGCAGGCACCGGCGAGCCGGGCGGGCCGTACAGCGCGGCCTCGTCGGTCAGCGTGAGGTGGTGGGGCGTGACTTCGCAGGTGACCTGTGCGCCGCGGGCTTTGGCCGCGAGCACGGCCTCGATCGCGCCCGCCGTGCTGACGTGGGCGATGTGAACGTGGCCGCCAGTCAGCGCCGCGAGCTGGCAGTCGCGCGCCACCATCACCTCTTCGGCGGCGGCGGGCTGGCCCTTGAGGCCAAGCCGCGTGCAGACCCAGCCCTCGTGCATCACGCCGCCCTTTGCCAGCGACGGCTCCTCGCAGTGGTTGATCACTGCCAGGCCGAGGCCGGAGGCGTATTCGAGCGCCCGGCGCATCAGTTCGGCGTCGGCCACGGGGCTGCCATCGTCGCTGAAGGCGACGCAGCCGGCTTCGGCGAGTTCGGCCAGCTCCGCAAGCTGTTTGCCCGACCGGCCGAGCGTGACAGCGCCGATCGGCAGCACGCGGGCGAGGCCGGCGGCGCGCGCCGTACGCAGTACGTACTCGACCACCGAGCGATTGTCCGTCGCCGGCTCGGTGTTGGGCATGGCGCAGACCGTGGTGAAGCCGCCGTGCACCGCCGCTGCAAGGCCCGAATGAATCGTCTCTTTGTACTCCTGGCCCGGCTCACGCAGGTGGCAGTGCAGGTCCACAAAGCCGGGGGCGAGCACCAGGCCGACGCCGTCCAGCACGCGGTCCGCCGGCTCCCCGGCATTGGCGGCTACGCGGCCATCGACGAAACGCACGTCCTCAACCCGATCGACGCCTCGCGCCGGGTCGATCAGCCGCGCGCCGTGAATCAGCAGCGAGCCCATGCCTGCCTCCTGCGTCGCCTACCCCTGCCGGCTTCGCCGGCTGTCCCCTCCCCACAGGGGAGGGGTTCTTCCGAGAACGACCGATTGTCCTCAGACCGCACACCCTCCACAGGTGAGGGTTCTTCGAAAGGTTCCGCCCGTCCTCGGACAACCCTTCCCCCGTGGGGAAGGGAGCTTTCGCTTCAGCGAAAGCGGGGTTAGGCGCCCCGGCCGATCAGATAGAGCAGCGCCATGCGCACGGCGACACCGTTCGTCACCTGCTCCTCGATCACCGACTGCACGGAGCGGGCGACATCGGGCGCGATCTCGACGCCCTCGTTCATCGGGCCGGGATGCATCACCAGCGCGTGCGGCGCGGCCAATGCGACACGCTCGCTGGTGATGCCGTAGCGGCGCGAGTACTCGCGCAGGCTGGGCAGCAGGCCGCTGTGCATGCGCTCGTGCTGCAGGCGCAGCGTCATCACCACGTCGGCGCCGCGCAGCGCCCGCTCGATCTGCGGCTCAATCGTCACGCCGGGCAGCGCAACCTCCTCCTGCTCGGTCTGCACGCGGCGACCGAGACCGGCGGGCAGCAGCGTCGGCGGGGCGCAGAGCACCACCTCCGCGCCCATCACTGAAAGCCCCCAGATATCCGAACGCGCCACCCGGCTATGGGCGATGTCGCCGACGATGGCGACGCGGCGGCCGCGCAGGCTGCCGAGCCGGCTCTGCATCGTATACAGGTCGAGCAGCGCCTGTGTGGGGTGCGCGTGCCAGCCGTCGCCGCCGTTCAGCACGGCCGCGTCGGTGTGTGCGGCCGCCAGATACGGGGCGCCGCTGCTCTTGTGGCGCATGACGAGGATGTTGACGCCGATCGCGCGCAGCGTTCTCACCGTATCGACCAGCGACTCGCCCTTCTCCACGCTGCTGCCGCTGGCGCTGACGTTGATCACGTCGGCGCCCAGCACTTTGCCGGCCAGCTCAAACGAGGCGCGCGTGCGTGTGCTCGCCTCATAGAACAGCGTCGCCACCGTCGTGCCGCGCAGGGCGGGCACACGCGGCACGTCGCGGGCCAGCACCTCGCGCATCGCGTCGGTGGTTTCGAGCACGTACTCGATCTCGTCGCGGCTGAAGTCGTCGAGGTCAAGCACATGGTGATGGAGCCAGCGCCCCGCGGCCGCTTGCGCCGCACCGCGCGCGCCCGCGCCCGGCTCCGCTCCGGCGATGGCGGAGCTGCGCGTGCCATGCTCAGCCGCGATCACGGCCCCGCTCGATCGCGCCGCACCGTTCACCGGGGCCGTCTGCAGATCGTCGCGCGCCATCAGTCGCCCTCCCGCGCCAGCAGCAGCACCGCATCGCGGCCGTCGGTTTCCCGCAGCAGCACCTGCACCTCTTCGTCGCGCCGGGTCGGCACGTTCTTGCCGACGAAGTCGGCGCGAATCGGCAGCTCGCGATGGCCGCGATCAACCAGCACCGCCAGCAAGATGCGGCGCGGGCGCCCGAAATCGTTCAGCGCATCGAGCGCGGCGCGAATCGTGCGGCCGGTGTAGAGCACATCGTCCACGAGTACAACGTCTTTGTCGGTGATGCCGACGGGAATCTCGCTGCGATGCAGGGCCGGCCGCACGCCGCGGCGGCCCAAATCGTCACGGTGCAGGCTCACATCCAGGGTGCCCCACGGCACCGCTGCACTTTCGAAGCCGCTAATCAGCGTCGCCATCCGTTCGGCGAGAGGCGCGCCGCGCGTATGCAGACCGACGAGCACGAGGCCGGCGGCGCCGTGGGCCTCTTCCACGATCTCGTGCGAGAGGCGGACGACGGCGCGGCGCAGGTCGTCGGCGGACATCAACTCGCGGCCGCTCATGGAAAAACCTCCCGTGCATGGGAGGCCAAAGCGCGAACAGTAGCTGGTTGGCGAGGGGCGAAGGGCAGCGGCAGGGGCATCATGCGCTCCTTGCAGGCCTCACAGAACCCGCTTAAAGGCTCGCGACACGCCCGTGGTGGGCGGCTCGTTTACACAGTAACAAGCGTCCAGCGCCTGAGGCAACCGGGCGAGGAGGCAAGTGCCGCAGGAATTGCATAACGGCGCGGCGGGTCGGCCCTCATCCTCTCCTGTCTCCTTCTCCCAATCCTGGGAGAAGGAGACGATCCTGCCTGAAGCGTTCCGATCAGCCTGCGGTTAACCCGGCACCGTCCGAGTCGTGCTGCGCCCGATCGCCCCTCGCCCAGGATTGGGAGAGGGGACGGGGGTGAGGGCCGAGTGGACGTTGACGCCGCTTTCCTGGGGGTGCTAGCGTGGCGCTGGCCCGGCGGAATAAACGTTCACGAAGCAGACGGCGAGGGGGCAGCGCTTGGACGAGCCGAACACGCCGGTCACGGCGCTGCGCGAGCTGGCGGAGCGCATGCTGGCCGAGCGGCGGCTGCTGATCGCCAGCAACCGCGGCCCGGCCGAGTTTCAGGTTGAGGACGGCGGTTCGCTGAGCAGTACGCGCGGCAGCGGCGGCCTCGTCACGGCGCTGGCGGCGCTCAGCCGCTTTGCAGAGCTGAGCTGGATCGCCTCCGCGATGACCGAAGGCGACCGCGTGGTCGCCGCGGACGCGCGTGCCGTGCCCCTGGGCGAAGACGGCATGCGCGTGCGCTTCGTGACGCTGCCGCCGCGCACCTACCATCAGTTCTACAACGTGATCTGCAACCAGCAGCTCTGGTTCTTGCAGCACTACATGTGGAACACACCGCGCAATCCCAATATCAGCCGCTCGATCTACGAAGCGTGGGAGAACGGCTACGTGCCGGCGAACACCGCCTTCGCCGAGGCGATCGCCGCCGAAGCCGCCGAGGGCGCCCAGCCGCCTTACGTGATGCTGCAAGACTACCATCTATACCTGACGCCGCGGCTCGTGCGCGAACGTGTGCCTGGCGCGATCATTCAGCACTTCACGCACATTCCCTGGCCCGATCCGCGCTACTGGGCGCTGTTGCCGCGGACGATGCGCGATCAGCTCTTCGGCCACCTTTGCGGCGCGGACGTAATCGGCCTGCAGACGCTGCGCGACACGCGCAATTTCCTGCAGTGCGCCGAGTCGTTCCTGCCCGACGCCGAGGTCGATTACCGCCGCTCGACAGTCTGGTGGGAGGGACATCTGACGCTGGTTCGCCCCTACCCGATCGCGGTCGATGCCGGCGGGCTGCAGGAGTTTGCCGGCTCAGAAGCGGTATGCGGCTACGAAGATCAGCTGGCGCCGCTGCTGGCGCAACGCACGATCGTGCGCGTGGACCGCGCCGAGCCCAGCAAGAACCTGCTGCGCGGCTTCCGCGCCTACGATCTGCTACTGCAGCGCTATCCCGAGTACCGGCGCACGACGCAGATGCTCGCCTTCATCGTGCCCTCGCGGACGGATGTCGGCCTCTATCAGACCTACACGGACGAGGTCTTTGAGCTGATCGACGCGATCAACGACGAGTACGGCGAGGCGGACTGGCAGCCGATCGTGCACTTCTACGAGAACAACTATGCGCAGGCAGTCGCCGCGATGAAGCGCTACGACGTGTTGATGGTGAACCCGGTAATCGACGGCATGAACCTGGTCGCCAAGGAAGGGCCGCTGGTCAACACACGCGACGGCGTGCTGCTGCTCTCCGAGACCGCCGGCGCCTACGAGCAGCTCGGCTCGCTGGCGCTGCCGCTGGCGCCGGCCGATATCGAAGGCACCGTGCGCGCCCTGCGCGACGCGCTGGAGATGCCGGCCGAGGAGCGCCAACGCCGCGCCGCCGGCCTGCGCCAGCTGATCGCGGAAGACGACATCCTGCACTGGCTGATACGCCAGTTCTCCGATCTGCACGCGCTCGCCTGACACTGCCGTCGGCCCTCACCCCCGTCCCCTCTCCCAATCCTGGGCGAGGGGCGATCGGGCGCAGCACGACTCGGACGGTGCCGGGTTAACCGCAGGCTGATCGGAACGCTTCAGGCAGGATCGTCTCCTTCTCCCAGGATTGGGAGAAGGAGACAGGAGAGGATGAGGGCCGACCGCTACGTGCCGCGGGCGATCTCGCGCAAGGCATACTCCAGCAGCAAACGCATGCCCTGGACACCCTCGACGGTGTAGTCCGAGGCCCGCTCCACCAGCGGCGACGAATCGGGATGCAGCACGCAGACCGCGATCGCGTCCACGCGGCCGCCACGGCGCAGATCGCGCACCGCCTCGAACGCCTCGATGTCGGTGACGTCATCGCCGGCGTAGATCAGCCCTTCGAGGCGGAAGCGGTTCACCAACGAGCGCACGGACGTTCCCTTGTTCAGGCCCAGACGCGGCCGCAGTTCCACGACCTTGACGCCTTCGAGCAGATCGAAGTGCGCGGCCGAGCCGGAGGCGGCGATGCCGCGCAGGATGTCGGCGCGGGCCTGCGTGGCGTCGCGCGTCAGGCGGTAATGAATCGCCAGGCCGGTGCCCTTGTCCTCGAAGAGGATGCCGTCGATGCGGCGCAGCGGCGCCAGCTCCACCATCGCCTGCTGGGCGAAGCGCACGTAGGGGCGCACGGACGCATCCAGCTCCTCGTGGCCGTCGATCCAGGTCGCCAGACCGTGTGAGCCGACGTAGATCAGACTATCGACGGCAAGCATGCGCCGCGCGTCCACGAGCGTGCGGCCGGAGACGATCACCACGTGCGCCAGGCGGCTCAGCCCGCGCAAGAGGTCGCGGATGTCCTCGGGTACCACCGCTTCGGGCGGCGTTGCCGCCAGCGGGCTGATCGTGCCGTCGATGTCGAGAAACAGGCCGAAGGGGCGGCGCGCGAGCAGGCCGCGCAGCCGCGCCGCATCCGCCGGTTCGCCCTCAGTGGACATTGGGGCCATCAGGCGCCGCGCGTGCGCGGATCCAGCGCGTCGCGCAGGCCGTCGCCAATGAAGGTGAACGAGAGCATCAGCAGGCCGATGGCGAGCGCCGGGAAGATCACGACCGCGGCGTTGACATTGACGAGCGTGTAGCCGTCGTTCACAAGGCGGCCGAGGCTGGCCGTGGGCGCCGGCAGGCCGACGCCGATGAACGAGAGCGCCGCCTCGGCGAAGATCGCCGCCGGAATCGCGAAGGTCAGCGCGACGATCACCGGTCCGAGCGTGTTCGGCAGGATATGGACGACGACGATGCGAAACTGCGAGGCGCCGAGCGTGCGCGCGGCCATGACAAAGTCGTTCTCGCGCAGGCTCAACATCTGGGCGCGCACGAGCCGGGCGATGCCGGTCCATGCGACCAAAGAGATCGCCACGATCACCTGCCAGAGGCCGCCCCCAAACGTCGCCTGGATCAGAATGATCAATAAGAGATCGGGAAAGGCGTAGGCCACGTCGGTGGCGCGCATCACGATGTTGTCGCTCCAGCGGCCGCCGAGTGCGGCGAGCGTGCCCACGGCGAGCCCGATGAACAGATCGATCGCCGCGACGGCAAAGCCCACGCCCAGCGACACGCGCAGACCGATGAGCACGCGGCTCCAGTTATCGTGTCCCAGTTCGTCGGTGCCGAAAAAGTGTTGCCAGCTCGGAGCCTTTTCGATCTGGTTGTAGTTCTGATACGAATACGGCGCATAGCGGCCGAGGCTGATGCCGAACGGCGTTTGCGAAAGCGCGGCCAGCACGATGAACAGTGCGACGAGCGCCAGGCCAAACAGCGCCAGGCGGTTTCTCGACAGGCGGCGCGCCGCGTCGACCCAGAGATTGCGCTGTTTGCCGTGGACCTCACCCGCGGCGAAGGCACTGAGCGCCGGTTGCGTTTGTGCCGTTGCCATCCTGCCGCCCCCGCTTAACTGTAGCGAATGCGCGGATCGACGACCGCGTACATCACATCGACCACGAGGTTCGCCAGCACGATCACCAGCGCGTAAAACAGCGTCGTGCCCATAATCACGCCGTAGTCGCGATTGAACGTGCTCTCGACGAACTCTCTGCCGATGCCAGGAATTGAAAAGACGAATTCGATGATGAACGATCCGGAAACCAGCGCCGCGAAGATCGGGCCGAGCACCGTCAGTATGGGGATTAACGAATTGCGCACGACGTGACGCAGATCCACGATAGGCTCGGCAAGACCCTTCGCCCGTGCTGTGCGCACGTAGTCCTGACGGATCACCTCGAGCACGGAAGAGCGCGTGATACGCGAAATATACGACGCCGGCAAGAACGCCAGCGAGGCAACCGGCAACACAGAATTCTTCCAGCTCCCAAAGCCGATCACGTTGAACCAGTGCAGTTTGACAACAAATAACAGGATTAGAAACATCGCGATGATGAAGCTGGGGAAGCTCGCGCCGATCGTGGCGAAGAAGACACAGGCGTAGTCAAGCGGGCCGTTCTGATTGAACGCGGCGACCGTCCCGAGCGTGAGTCCGACGACAGCGGCGAGCAGGAAAGAGAGGATACCCAACTCGGCGGTCTTTTTCAAACCAGACTTGATAATCGCCGACACAGGCCGCCCGCGCTGTGCAAAGGAGACACCGAAATCGCCGTGAACCAGGTCTGTGAGATAGATTACGTACTGTTGCAGCAGCGGCTTATCGAGGTTGTACTTCTTGTTGAGGTTCGCCTCGACCTGTGGAGGAAACGGCCGATCCTGTGACCAGGGACCACCGGGCACGTTGTGCATGAGCAGAAAGGTGATGGTGGCGACGAAGAACAGCACCGGCACCAACCAGAACAAGCGGCGCATCAGGTAGCCGGTCACTTCGTCATCCTCCCGAGAAGAGTCGTGCGCCCACCGCGACCTGCCGAAGACGCATGGCGTCTCCGGCAGGTCGTACTCCCTCCGTCGTTCGCTGGCTATTTGCTGATGTAGGTCGTTTCAAACAACTCGCTGCCGAACCAGCCGGAGTCGATCGAGACGCCGGTCAGGCCCTTCACCTTGGGCTTGAACAGCATCACCATCTCGCCATGGTAGAGCCAGCCACCGGCAGCGTCGGTCAGCATGATCTTCTCCGCGGCGGACCAGAGCGGCGCCTGCTTCTGCGGATCGGTTTCGGCGAGCGCTGCCTTCACCGCCGCATCGAACTGCGGATTGGTGTAGCCCGGCTTGTTCGTCGAGCCACCCGTCGTCCACAGGTCGGGCAGCCAGTCATCGGCGTTGGGATAGTCGCCTACCCAGCCGCCGTAGAAGAGGGTGAACTGCTTGTTGCTGTAGCGCGACGAGCGCGTCTTCGCGTCAACAAACTCGCTGCCGATGCTGATGTTCAGGTTATCCTTGATCTGCTTCTGGAGGAAGTCGAAGATCGTGTGGTTGAGCGGCGTGTCCGTCAGCAGCAGGCTGACGCTCGGGAAGCCCTGGCCGTTGGGGAAGCCAGCGTCGGAGAGCAGCTTCTTCGCGGCAGCCGCGTCGAACGCCTGGATACTCTCGTTCGCCTGGGCATAGCCGGGCAGTCCGGGTGGCAGCCAGGTGGTCGCCGGCGTGCCGATGCCGCCGTAAACAGCCTTGATGTAGTCGTCGCGGTTGACAGCCTTGGCGAAGGCCATGCGCACCTTCGCGTCGTCGAACGGCTTCTGCGCGTCGTTGAACTCCCAGCCGCGCGTCTCCTGCCGCGGCTGGCGGTGTAGCTGATCCTTAAGCGAGGGATCGGCGAAGATCTGCTGCGCCTGCTGCTGCGGCACGTTCACGCCATCGATCTCGCCGTTCTTGTAGGCGTTCAGCGCCTGGACGTTGTCCTCGATCACGCGCAGCGTCAGCGTCTTGATCAGCGGCTTCGGGTCCAGCGTGTAGTTCGGGTTCGCCGCCAGCGTCAGGTGGTCTTTCTCCACATGCTCCTTGAGCACATACGGCCCGTTGCCGACGATGTTGGCCGGGTCCGTCCACTTGTCGCCGAACTTCTCGATCACCGACTGCTCGACCGGGTACATCGCCCACAGGCCGAGGCGCGTGAGGAACGAGCCGCTCGGCTTCGTGAGCGTCAGTTGGATCGTGCTGTCGTCGACGGCCTTCACGCCGATCGCGGCCTTCATCTTGGCGAGGTCGGCGTCAGAGGGCGTCTTGGGGCTGTCCTTGGTGCCGAGGGCCGTGTTGTAGTCCTTGGCGCCGACGATGTCGTAGAAGAAGCCCGCGTAGTTGCCGGCCAGCTTCGGGTCCATCGCCCGCTGCACGGTGTAGACCATGTCTTTGGCGGTCAGCGGGTTGCCGTCGCTGAACTTCTGGCCGCTCTTCAGCTTGATCGTGTAGGTCAGACCGTCGGCGGAGAGGCCGCCGTTCTCCTTGGTCGGCATCTGCGCTGCCAGGGCAGGGACGACGTTGGCGTCCTTGTCAAAGTAGAAGAGGCCGCGGGCCAGCAGGTGCTCGACGGAGATGTCCTGCTCGAACTCGGACACCTGCCAATCGAGCGTTTCCGGCTCGGCCGGGAGCTGGATGGTCAGCTTCTGCTGGTCGTCGGGCGCCGCGTCGGCAGGCTTCGCCCCGGTCGCCGCGCCGCCAGCGGGAGCAGAAGCGTTGGCCGCGGCTGTGCCAGCTTTGGTCGCGCTGGCCGCGCCCGCGGTGGCCGTGCCGCCGGACGGCGCCGCGGCCGAGGGCGCGGCGGCCGAGCTGGCGGAAGGCTTGGCTGTGTTCGCAGCGTTGCCCTTGTTGTTGTTGCTGCTGCCGCAGGCGAGGCCGAGCGCGGCCACTGCTACCATGACGCCGGTCAGCAAAACCGGCGATCGTTTCTCGCGGAGCATGAAGCACTTCCCTCCTCGTTGATGTCCGTTGATGTCCTCGGATAGCCTCCGGACCAATTGGCTGACAGAAAAGCACAGATTTGTGTTAGCTGCAACTCTCCTTTCGCGCCGAACGGCGCACGGGGCGTTTGCGCACCGCCCGTCAGTCTCTCGCGGGTCTTTCAGGTGGCACTTACCATACGCGCGCCGCTCAACGCGAACAAGCTGCCGGCGGATGAAGCCCAGGGTCTTTGCATCGTGCACTCCCGAGGAGGGCAAGGGCATCCGCTGGCCGGCCCGCGGAGGTGCGGCGTGCCGCGATGCGGTCGGCGTGCCCGGCCTGGCGCCACACGCCGATCCCGGCCGTGCGCACGGCGGCCAGCCCCTGCGGGCCGTTGCCGGTCCGGAGCTGACCGCGATCGGCGCCCAACCGCCCGTCCCGGACGGAGGGCACGCGGGTCGCGATCCCCCGTGGCCGCGCCAGCGTTGCGGGCGTTGCGCGGCGCTGACCTGGGCGAGCGGCAGGCGGGTGACGGCCTGGCGCTCCGCGGAGCTGGGCGGAGCCGCGCGTGGCAGCACCCGCTGGACGCCGCCGGCCACGCCGCTCCGCCGGCAGCCATCAGCCACCGCCAGCCGCCGCACACCGCGGCGCCAGCATGAGTCTGCTACCAGCCATTACACGATGAAACGGCCCTGGCCCGGTTGCTGAGCATTGCACAATGCACCGAAGCGATAGCGGGATTACAGCCCGCTGCCCGCCATGTCGAAGCCGAGCAGGGCTTTGCCGGCCAGTTCGAGGCTGAGCGGGCCGAGCATGTAGTGCTGCGTAGCCACGTGTACATCGCGGAAGCAACGTTCCAGCGGGCTCGTCTCATAGATGCTGGTGGCGCCGCCGGCGTTGTACAGCAGGTCCACGGCCTGTGTGGCAGCGGTGGCGGCGTGGGCCGCGGCCAGCAGCACCAGCCCGCGCTGCTCGGCGGCGAGCGCGGCGCCGGTGTTCACGGCGTCCCACGCCTCGCGCAGCATCTCCGTGCGGAAAGCGCGGGCGGCGCGCAGCAGCGCCTCGGCGCGTGCCACGTCGGCCTGCACCGCCGTGCGCTCGCGCAGCAGGCTGGTCTGGCCGGTCGGCGTCTTCGCCTGCGCCAGTGCCAGCAAGGCGTCGATCGCGTGCCGCGCGATGCCGGTGCAGGCGGCGCTGAGCAGGCCGGCGAGCAGGCCGAAACGCGGCAGCCGGTACAGCGGCTCGGGGCGCAGCGGCGGATCGGCGAAGCTGAAGCTGTGCGCCTCCGGCACGAACAGGTCGTGAAAGGCGTAGTCGTGGCTGCCGCTGCCGCGCATGCCCGCTACGCGCCAGGTATCGATGATCTCGACCTGTGCGATTGGCACGACCATGATGCGCGTGGCCGGCTGGCCCGTGGGCGTGAGGCGGCGCTGCTCTCCGTCGTATACAAAGCAGCCGCCGACCATCCAGGCGCACTGCTGCACGCCGCTGCCGAACGCCCAGCGTGCGTTCACGCGATAGCCGCCGGGCACGGCGACCGCGGCGCCGCGCGGACCGTAGACGCCGCCGGTGATCGTATCCGGATCGTCGCCCCAGATCTCCCGCTGCGTCTCGTGCGGCAGCCAGCCGGCCACGATCGCGTTGCCGGCGCCGATCAGCACGTTCCAGGCGGCGGAGCCATCGGCGCGGGCCAGTTCCTCAACCACGTCGATGAAGCTGAAGGGATCGACGAGCGTGCCGCCGAACTCCGGCGGCGTCCACATGCGCCAGAAGCCGGCCTCGCGGAAGGCCGCGGTCAGTTCGGCGGGCAGCCGCCGGCCGCGTTCGGTTGCGTCCGCCAGCTCACGCACGCGCGGCGCCAGTGCCCGCGCCGCCGCGATCAGATCTGTTGCCGCGCTCGTGCTCGCCATGCCGCTCGCTCGCTCCCAGGGGTGTCGGGTGCAGGGTACAGGATGGGCGATGGGCAGTGGGATGTGCAGCCCGTCCTCGCTAACGCGGATCGCCGAGCCGGGCCAGGCGCAGTGTGTACAGGTCTTCGCGCACGATATCGTCGGCTCGGGCGAGCAGCGCAGCGAAGTCGTCGGTTGCGTCGATGTAGCGGCCGCTGAGCGCGTCAGCGCGGCCGCTGGCGATCGCAACGACCAGGGCGGCGGCGCGCTCGGGCGGTTGCCAGTCCAGCGTTTGCCAGTGCGGATAGGCAGCGCTGCCCGCCTCTGAAGTGAGAATGCGCTCGGTCAGCGCCGTGCGTACGCCGCCCGGATGGATAGCGAAGACGGAGACGCCGCGCGAGGCCACGGCGGCGTGCAGGCTGTCGGTGAGCCGCAGCACGGCGGCCTTGGCGGCGGCGTAGGCGGTGGAGTGCGGCCGCGGCTCGAGCGCGGCGCCGCTGGCGATGGTGACGATCCGCCCATGCCCGCGCGCGATCATGCCCGGCAGCACGGCGCGACAGCAAAGGAACGGGCCGCGCAGGTTCGACTCGATATCCGTCCACCACGGCTCCGGATCGACCTCCCACAGCTCGCCGACGGCCAGATGGCTGCCGGCGCCGTTGACGAGCAGATCGAGCGGTCCGAGCGCTGCTTCGGCGCGGGCCACGGCCGTCTCGACCTCGGCCTGCCGCGTAACATCGGCAGTCAGAGCCAGACAACGACCACCGGCGGTCGTAATCGATCGCGCCGTCTCCTGTACTTCCTGCTCGCCGCGGGCGAGTACGGCCACGCCGGCGCCCGCGGCGGCCAACGCCAGCGCGATCGCCCGGCCGATGCCGCGCCCGCCGCCGGTCACCAGCGCGGCCCGGCCGCTCAGCTCGGCTCGCTCTTCCATCGTCTACTCCCGCTCACGGGCCTGCGCCGGCCCGCGGGGCACAAAGCACTCCCCCGCTCCAGCGTAGCGGAGCGGGGGCATACGGCGTGTCGGTGCGGCGTCGTGGCGGAAGGAATCAAGCGAGCTGAAAGTTCGTGCCGCCAACGGTGAGAAAGCCGGGGGTGTTGAATACCACCGGCGTGCCGCCGGTATAGAAGAACGACCCGTAGGCGGGGGGGGTCATCAGAATGCCCGGGCTGCCGAAAAGTCCCGCGATGATCATGCGTGCACCTCCTGTATTTCGCGCGCTGCGCGATGACAAATTCGTGTTTCCGACCTGGCGGCAGCGGGATGCTGTCAGGATGACGATATCGTCAGGACGCTGGGCGGCGGCATGAACCGTGCGACGGGGCGCTTGTGAACCTCGCAACAGATAGACCCGCTCAGAGGTGTGCCTGGCGATCCAGCGCTGCGCCCGTACAGCGGCGTGCGCTGCGCACCGGACCAACGACCATGCGACGTACGCCCGCCGGCGTTTGCCATGCAGACGGACTATCCGCGTGTAACGCGCCCGAGTGATCCGGCGCATCGCGCAGCGGTGGACACTGGTTGCACCGGGGCGAGAGCCGCTCCGCACCTGCCAGCGACAACACACGAGGTGAGACGATGGGCAGCGTAACGAAGTCGATTGACGTGAACGTGCCGGTGCGCACGGCCTACGACCAGTGGACGCAGTTCGAGTCGTTCCCGCGCTTCATGGACGGCGTGCAGGAAGTGCGGCAGTTGGACAACACGCGGCTGCACTGGCGGGCGAAGATCGGCGGCAAAGAGAAAGAGTGGGACGCGAAGATCACGGAGCAGACGCCGGATCAGCGCGTGGCCTGGACCTCGACCAGCGGCGCCGAGAACGCCGGTGTGGTGACGTTTCATCGCCTTGGCGACGAAACCACGCGTGTAACGTTGCAGATGGACTTCGATCCGCAGGGCTTCATTGAGAGCGTGGGCGACGCGGTTGGCGTGCCGGAGCGCCGGATCGAGGGTGATCTCAAGCACTTCAAAGAGTTCATCGAGTCGCGTGGCGCGGCGACCGGCGCCTGGCGCGGCGAGGTCAACCAGCCGCGCACCAGCTAGCAGTTCCGCAGCCCCCTGCGACTGAGGCGCCCGCACCGCGTGTACGGTGCGGGCGCCGTCGCCTACCCCTGCCTCGCGTAAACGCTCGGCTGTCCCCTCCCCACAGGGGAGGGGTTGTCTGAGGACAATCGGCAGCTCTCGAACCAACCCTTCCCCTGTCGGGACATAGCGCAGCGCAACCGTCGGAGACTTTCAACAAAGGCTTTCGCTTCAGCGAAAGCGGGGTCAGGCGCGGCGGGGTTCGGCGACGCCGAATCAGCGCGCGTACTTCGCCAGCTCGGCGTCGAGATCGAGATCGACGTTCTCACCCCAGCCGGTGCCGGGAATGCTCCAGAAGACCTCGAACTCGATGCCGTCCGGGTCTTCGCCGTAGAGCGAGAGGCTCATACCGTGGTTCGTGCCGCCCTTGTAGCAGCCGGCAGCCTGCATGCGCGCCCTCGCCTGCACCAGATCGCGCACATCGCCGACCTCCCAGGCGGTATGCAGCAACCGCGCCGCGTCCTTGCTGACCGGGCCGGCGTCGGGCTGCGGCACCAGCGCCAGGTCGTGGTCGGCGCCGCTGCCGGGAAGCACAAGAAACGCCATGCCGTTCGGCCGGCGGCGGTGCAGCTCCATGCCGAGCACGTCTTCGTAGAAGCGGACGCTGCGCTCGATGTCCGAAACGACCAGCACCGCGTGTTGCAAGCGCTTGATGCCGATACCCGTATTCGTCGCCGTCATTGCCGTCCCTCCTCTACCGTGTAACCTGCCGCTGACCTGCCGCGGACGCGCATCCTGTCCGCCCCGCTCGTGCTCACCATTGTAATACTGTAATACGCTGACGCGAAGACCCGCCTGCGGCCCTCGCAGAGGCAGGCACGTCCGGGCGCCGCCACGCACGCCGATGCTTCCGCCTGAGCCGTCGTTTCGTACAATCGATATACGACATGGGCGACAGGGGGCGCAGCAAACCGGCGCCGCCGTGGAGTGGTGATCGTGGCGATCCGGCCGATCGTGCAACTGGGCGATGCGAATGATGCGGTGCTGCACCGGCCAAGCTCGCGGGTGAATCCGCGCGATTTGCCAGGCAAGTCGATGCAGCAGCTCATCGACGATATGTTCGAGACGATGCGCGCTGCGCCGGGTGTCGGCCTGGCCGCGCCGCAGATCGGGCTGCCCTGGCGGCTCGTCGTCGTGGAGAAGGTCCACGACGATTTTCCCGAGCTGGCGCTGGTCAATCCGGAGATCGTCAAGCGCAGCGGTGAGCGGCGCGTGAGCGAGGGCTGCCTTTCGCTGCCCGGCTACCAGGGCGAGCTGACGCGCGCCGAGTCGGTCGTCGTCAAGGCGCTGAACCGGCACGGCAAGGAGATCCGCATCAAGGCGCCGCCCAACTCGCTGCTCTCGCAGGCGCTGGAGCACGAGATCGGCCACCTCAACGGCAACCTCTACATTGACAACCTCGCCAGCCGCGAAGATCTGTACCGCATCACGCCGGCGCCGCGCCGCAACGGCGGTACTGCGACGAAGGAGGCGGACGAGCCTGAATAGGCTCGTCCGCGCCGCCATGCGCTCCGCCCAGGACGTATTGAACGCCGTGCCCGAGCGGCTGCTGAAGGCGCTGCGCGCCGCTGCGCAGGCCGACGACGCGCGCCTGTGGCTGGTCGGCGGCTTCGTGCGCGACGTGCTGCTCGGCCGGCCGAATCATGACCTCGATCTGGCCGTCGCTGGCGATGTCATCGCGGTCGCGCGCCGGCTGGCGGGCGGGTTGGGTGGTACGGTCGTGCCGCTCGACCCGGAGCACGGCACCTACCGCGTCGCGCTACGCGAGCCGGCCGGCGCGATCCGTGAGCTGGACCTGACGCGGCTGCGCGCAGCGGCGATCGAGCAAGATTTGCGGCTGCGCGACTTTTCGATCAACGCGATCGCCATGCCCGTGGCGGGCGAGCTGCGTCTGCTCGATCCGACGGGCGGCGCGGGCGACCTCGACGCCCGAGTCGCGCGTGCGGCCGCCGACTCGGCGTTCACGGACGACCCGTTGCGCCTTCTCCGTGCGGTGCGCTTGGCCGTCGAGCTCGATTTCACGATCGATGAGGGCACCGCGGCACTTGCGCGGCGGGATGCCTATCTGCTGCCACGGGCCGCGGCCGAGCGCCAGCGCGACGAACTCGCCCGCATCCTCGCCACGGACCACGCGGCGCGCGGCGTGCGGCTGCTGGACCAGCTCGGCCTGCTCAGCGTCCTGTTGCCCGACCTCGACCCTGCGCGCGGCGTGGAACAGCCGAAGGAGCACTACTACGACGTGTTCGAGCACAGCATCGCCACGCTGGCCGCGCTCGACCTGGTGCTGCGCCACGAGCCGCCCGGCGACCGCCGCGAGGCCGAGCGCTGGCGGGCGCTGTGGGCGCGGCTGGCGCATGTGCCGGGTGTGCGTGCGCGGCTGGATGCGCCGATCGCCGAGGGCCGGCCGCGGCGCGTGGCGCTCAAGCTCGCCGGACTGCTGCACGACGTGAGCAAGCCCGAAACGAAGAGCATCGACCCGGAGACGGGCAAAATGCGCTTCTACGGCCACCCCGAACTGGGGGCGACGCGCGCCGGGCGGCTGGCGCGGGCGCTGCGCTTCTCCGCCAGAGAGATCGAGCTGATCGAGCTGCTGATCGCGGAGCATCTGCGGCCCGGCATGCTGGCATCGCCAGGCGAGTCGCCGACACCGCGCGCCCTCTTCCGCTTCTACCGCGATCTGGACGGCGCCGTGGAGGAGCTGCTGCTGCTCAACCTGGCCGACCACGTCGCCGCGCGCGGACCGCGGCTCACGTTCGAAGAATGGGCCGGGCACGTTGACTATGTAACATGGCTATTGCGTACGCTGTATGAGGACGAGACGATCGCGCGGCCGCCGCGCCTGCTCGACGGCAACGACCTGATGCGCGAATTGGCGCTGGCGCCCGGCCCGCTGATCGGCCGGCTGCTGGAAGCGGTGCGCGAGGCGCAGGCCGCCGGCGAAGTCAGCGATCGCGAGTCGGCGCTGGCGCTGGCCCGCCGTGAGCTCGCCGCGGCCGGCAACGGCTGAGGCGCGGCGGCCCGCAGCGTTCACGAGGAGCGGAGAGACGCTATGGCGATCATGTTCCAACTCATCCTCACCTCCGCCATCATTCTCGGCGGCTTCTACTTCATCCTGCTGCGGCCGATCCTCGACCAGCAGCGCAAGACGCGGCGCGACCTGCTCGCGCTGGAAGTCGGCGATGAAGTCGTGACGACGGGCGGACTGATCGGCCGTGTGCACGACATCCGCCAGCCGGCAGACGGGCCGATCGAGCTGGTGCTGGAGCTTGCGCCCGGCGTCACCGTCCGCGCCCTGACGACGGCGATCTTGGAACGCCGGGCGCCCGCTGCCGCCGCGGTTGAGCGTGATGCGTCCGGCAGTGAGCTGCCCGGCGGCGCTGCGCCGCACTCGGCATAACGCGCCGCCCGGCTTGACGCGGCCGCGGGGCGCGGCCGAAGCTGGATTGGTTTCCCCTCCGCGGGTCGAAGCGAGGTCTGAGCCCAGCCATGCGCAACACTACCAACCGCACCCTGCTCGCCGTCGTCGTCGCGCTCTTCGTCGTCGCGGTCTACATCGTCTGGCCGAACGACCCGAAGAAGTACCTGCCAGGTTTCATTCCGTGGCCGAGCGGCTCCGGTCTGCACCTGAGCGGCTTCAAGCGCGAGCAGATGCGGCTGGGCCTCGACCTGAAGGGCGGGGCGCGCACCGTGGTGCAGGCACAGTTGCCGTCCGGCTACGACACGAAGAACCTGCCTTCAGCCATGGATGAGGCGGTCAAGATCTACGAAAACCGCGTCAACAAGTTCGGCCTCTCCGAGGCCGAGGTGACGCGGCAGGGCAACGATAAGATCGCCGTCGACGTGCCCGGCATCACGGCCGACGAAGAGCGCAACCTGATCGGCAAGACGGCCCAGCTCGAATTCAAAGAGCCGCAGATCGATCCGACCACCAGCGCGCCGAAGACCGACGCCAACGGCCAGCCGGTCTTCACCCCGGCATGTCTCGATTACGGCTGCCCCAACGGCGAGCAGCCGCTCACGGGCAAACTGCTCAAGCCGAACTCGTTCGTCAGCCAGGATGCCGCCGGACAGCCCGAAGTCGCCTTCAACTTCACGTCTGAGGGCGGCAAGATCTTCGGCGCCGTAACGGGGCGCAACATCGGCAAGCAGATCGCGATCTTTCTCGACAACGACCAGATCAGCGCGCCGACCGTGCAGGCGCAGATCACCGACAGCGGTGTGATCACCGGCCAGACCGCCAGCCAGGCCAAGCAGCTCGTGGCGCAGCTCAACTCCGGCGCCCTGCCGCTGAACTTCAACGTGGTGCAGCAGACGACGGTCGACGCCACGCTCGGCAAGGACTCGGTTTCGAAGACGGTGTTCGCCGGCGAGATCGGCTTCCTTGCCGTCGCCTTCTTCATGATCGTCTTCTACCGGCTGCCGGGCGTGCTCGCCACACTGGCGCTGATCGTCTACACGGCCGTGGTGCTGATGATCTTCAAGCTGGTGCCGGTGACGTTGACGCTGCCCGGTATCGCGGCCTTCGTGCTCTCGATCGGCATCGCCGTCGATGCCAATATTCTGATCTTTGAAAGGACGAAGGAAGAGTTACGCGGCGGCCGCGGCCTCAACTCGGCGATCGAGCAGGGCTTCCGCCGCGCCTGGCCCTCGATCCGCGACAGCAACGTCTCCACAATCATCACCAGCCTGATCCTGTTCTACTTCGGCGATCAGTTCGGCGCCGCGCTGGTCAAGGGCTTTGCGCTCAACCTCGCGATCGGCGTGATCATCAGCCTCTTCTCCTCGATTCTGGTGACGCGGCTCTTCCTGCTGCTCACCGTGGGCACGCGGCTGGGGCGCAGCAGGTGGATGTTCGGCGCCCAGCGCCCGCAGTACGCGCAGCGTGCCGAAGCGGTGGAGCGCCGCGAGCCGCGCCGGCTGCCGGGCGTACTCAATCTCGTGGGCAACCGCAAGTATTACTACGCGCTCTCGATCGCGATCATGGTGCCTGGTCTGATCTCGCTGGCAGCGCCGGGCGAGCGCCTGCGGCCGGGCATCGAGTTCACCAGCGGCACGACCTTTACGCTGCGCTTCGAACAGCCGCCTTCGCAGGCACAGCTCGCGCAGCAGCTCGCCTCGTACGGCTACGGCGACCCGGCGCTCACGCCGAAGGGCAACGACGAGTGGACCGTGCAGTTCCCCAACGGCGTTCCCGCCGACCAGTTGCAGCAGAAGCTGAAGACCGACTTCTCCGTCGATACGTTCACGCCGAACGGAAACGGCGGCGACCTCAAGTTGAAGACGCCGCCGAGCCAGCAGCAACTGCGCACCTACATCCAGAGCGGCCTGCCGGCGAGCGTCGTCCCCGTCGTGCGCACCGCGGCGAAAGATGCCCGCGTGCAGGGCGCCGCTGCCAATGAGTTTCTGATCAGAACGAAAGAGATTCCCGGCAACGTGACCAGCACGGACGTCGGCCCGGCGCAGCCGACCGCGCTCGACAGCCTGCGCAACGCGCTGATTACGCAGTTCGGCCACCTGACGGACACCAACAACCGCGTCACCGACCGGCTGATCGACAGCAACACCGTTTCGTCTATCGTCTCGAAGCAGATCGTCAAGCAGGCGGCGCTGGCGGTGATCGTCGCCTCGCTCTTCATCCTGATCTACATCACCTGGGCATTCCGCGCGGTGCGCAATCCCTTCCGTTACGGCCTTTCGGCGATCATCGCGCTCCTGCACGACGTGCTGGTGGTGGTTGGTCTCTTCTCAATCTTCGGCCGCGTCTTCGGCACCGAGATCGACACGATGTTCATCACCGGCTTATTAACGGTGATCGGCTTCAGCGTGCACGATACGATCGTGGTGTTCGACCGCATCCGCGAGAACCTGCAGCGCGGCATCAGCCGCGACTTCGAGGTCACGGTCAACGAGAGCCTGCTGCAAACGCTCGATCGCTCGCTGAGCACGTCGCTGACGGTGGTCTTCACGCTGGTGGCGCTGCTTTTGCTCGGCGGCGCGACGATCCAGGCGTTCGTGCTGGTGCTGCTGATCGGCATCATCTCCGGCACGTACAGTTCGATCGCGATCGCCAGCCAGATCCTGGTGGAGTGGCACTACCACGACCCGACGCCGGGCATCACGCACTTCCTGAATCGCTTCGGCATCCACCGTCGCCGCCGCGCCCCGGCCACCGTGCGCCCAGGCCCGCGCCAGCCGGTGGTGTGAGCTGGCGTCGGCCCTCATCCTCTCCTGTCTCCTTCCCCCAATCCTGGAGGGAAGGAGACGATCCGGCGTCGGGCATTCCGTGGCCGCCGCGGTTAACCCTGCTGCGGTGTGCGCGTTCTTGGATCGTCACGGGTAACCCGACGCCCTTCGGATCGCTCCAGTCTGGATCGCCCCTTTCCCCTAGTATTGGTGATTTACGGCTTGACAAACCCATATCTCCTGACTATACT
>CALFMN010000121.1 GCA_937879875.1 uncultured Chloroflexota bacterium
GCCCTGCGCCCTCGCAGGCAGCGAGGTAGCGGCTGGTCAGCGCGTGGCCCAGCACGCCCCGGATGAAGCGCGAGGCTGCCGCGACCTTGTCCAGGTCCACGCCGGTTTCGATGCCCATCCCGTGCAGCAGATAGAGCAGATCTTCTGTCGCCAGGTTGCCCGAGGCGCCGGGCGCGTACGGGCAGCCGCCGAGGCCGCCTGCCGACGAATCGAAGCAGGAGATCCCCATCTCCAGCGCCACGACCGTATTGGCCAGGGCCGTGCCGCGCGTGTCGTGCAGATGCAGCGCGATCTGCTCGGCCGGCAGCCGTTGCAGCAGCAGGCTCACAACCTCCTCAACCTGATTCGGCGTGCCCACGCCGATCGTGTCGCCGATCGAGAGTTCGTTCACGCCGAGGTCGTGCAGGCGCACGGCAACGTCGAGCACGGCCGCTGCCGGCACGTCGCCTTCAAACGGGCAGCCGAAGCAGGTCGAGACGTAGCCGCGCACGCGCAGCCCCAGCGGCTTCGCCCGCGCCATCACGGCGGCGATGTTCTCCAGCGACTCGTCGATCGTGGCGTTGATGTTGTGCTTGTTGAACGTGTTCGACGCGGCGGTGAACACGGCGATCTCGGTGACGCCGGCCTCAACGGCGCGCTCCAGCCCGCGCACGTTCGGCACCAGCACGGGATAGCGCGTACCGCTGCGCCGCTCGATCGCCGGAAAGACCTCGCCGGCATCCGCAAGGCGCGGGATCGCCTTCGGGCTGACGAACGACGTGGCTTCGACTTCACTGAAGCCGGCGGCGCTGAGCATATTGATGAAGCGCACCTTGTCGTCGGCCGGCACCATCACCGCTTCATTTTGCAGGCCATCGCGCGGCCCCACCTCGACGATGCGGACTTTGCCCGGAACCTTGCTCAGTACACCCATGCTTGCGCCCCTCGTGAAGGCGCGGCGTCTGTCGCCGCGTCTACAGCTCCAGTTCAATCAGCAGCGCCCCGCCGCTCACCCGGCTGCCTTCGCCGACATGGACCTTTGTGACCACGCCGTCGGCCGGCGCCTGGATCGCGTGCTCCATCTTCATCGCTTCGAGCACCGCGAGCGTCTGATGCGCCCGCACGCGCTCGCCCGCGGCCACGCTCAGCTTGACGACCACGCCGGGCATCGGCGCCGTGAGCCGGCCGCTCCCCGTCCCGGCCTGTGCGCCGGCCGCGACATCCGGCGCGGGCGTTGCGGCAGACGTGACTTCATAGTCGGCGCCGCCGGCGTTCAGGCGCATGACCTCGCCCACGGGCTGGAGCAGGCGAACGCGCAAAACGTCGTGGCCGCGGCAGGCGAGCAACTCGTCGGCAGCCACGCGCTCGAAACGGTACAGATCCGTCTGACCGTCGCGCTCAAGCCGCCAGACGTTCGCCTCGTCCGCAGGGGTCGCCGTGACTCCGGCAATCGCCGCGCCGGAGCGGAAGTGCAGCGTCCTCGGCACCGCCGAGACACGCCACGAAGCCTGCGACTCCCAGGGATCGCGCTGAGCCGGTGCGCCTGATTCGGTCAACATGAACCCGGCGGCGCCGATCAACGCCTCGCGCGGGAACGCCATGCCGCCGGAGCCAATCTCGCCGGCCCAGAACGGTTCGAGGAAGTCGGTCGTGATGGCGCCGGCAGCGAACGCCGCCGACGCGACGACGGCGCGCAGCAGCGGCAGATTGGTCCGCACGCCTGCGACCCGCGCCGCGGTCAGGGCCGTCAGCAGGCGCTCGCTCGCTTCGGCACGCTCGCTGCCGAAGGCGACGATCTTGGCAAGCATCGAGTCGTAGTAAGGGCTGACGGTTGCGCCGGTGCTGAAGCCGCTGTCCACGCGCACGCCGTCGCCCGCGGGCAGATCGAAGCGCTCGATGCGGCCGGTCGAAGGCAGATAGCCGTTGAACGGATCTTCGGCGTACAGCCGCGCCTCAATCGCGTGGCCACTGAGGGATACTTCGTCCTGGGTGAAAGGCAGCGGCTCGCCGGCGGCAACACGCAGTTGCAACTCCACGAGATCGAGGCCCGTGACCAGCTCCGTGACCGGATGCTCGACCTGCAAGCGAGTGTTCATCTCCAGAAAGTAGAACTCGCCGTCTTCGGCCAGCAGAAACTCGACCGTGCCGGCGTTGGTGTAGCCCACGCGCCGCGCCGCACGCACCGCGGCCTCGCCCATGTGGCGCCGCAGGGCCACGTCCACGGCGGGCGATGGCGCCTCTTCGATCACCTTCTGATGGCGCCGCTGCGTCGAGCAGTCGCGCTCGCCCAGATAGACGACGTTGCCGTGCGCGTCGCCGAAGATCTGCACCTCGACGTGACGCCCGTGCTGCACCAGCCGTTCCAGCAGCATACGCTCGTCGCCGAAGGCCGACAGAGCCTCGCGGCGCGCCCCGGCGAGCTGTTCGGCAAACTCCGTGGCTGCGCTCACCACGCGCATGCCGCGTCCGCCGCCGCCGGCCGCCGCCTTGATCAGCAGCGGGTAACCGATGCGCTCCGCCTCGGCATCCAGCCGCGCGTCCGCCTGGTCCTCGTCCTGGTAGCCGGGCACGACGGGCACGCCGGCAGCGTCCATCAGCCGCTTCGCCTCCGCCTTGTCGCCCATCGCGCGGATCGCGGCGGCGGGCGGGCCGATGAAGACGATGCCGACCGCCGCGACGCGCTCGGCGAACTCGGCGTTCTCGGAGAGGAAGCCGTAGCCGGGGTGAATCGCCTCGGCGCCGCTCGCCTTCGCCGCCGCGACGATCGCGTCGATGTCGAGATAACTTTCGCGCGCCGGCGGCGGGCCGATGCGGTAGGCCTCGTCCGCCACGCGCACGTGCAGCGCGGTGCGGTCGGCATCGGAATAGACCGCGACCACGCGCACGCCGAGCGCACGGCAGGTCCGCGCCACGCGTACCGCGATCTCGCCGCGGTTGGCGATCAGGATTTTCGTGAACAGGGCGCGATTCTCCTATTGGGCGAGCCTGGGCGTCGTCGCCTCCGTTTCGGATTCTACGCGCTTGCCACCGTTGGATGCGCCGCCGGCGCGTAGCCCGCGACGATGGTGTTGACCGTAGAGCGCGGCGTCAGCACGCGCACCTCGCGCGCGGATTCAAGCGGCCGCACCTCCGTATACCCCTCCGGCGTCCAACGGTGCAGGCCTCCGCGCCAGAGCAGCCAGGCATCGCCTGCGCCATCGAGCGTGACCATTACGCCATCCGGCAGATTGCGAAGCTGCGCCGAGAAGGTGACTTTCTCGCGACGGGGCGTCACGCGCTCCCTGTGCAGCACGCGGTCGATCGCGTCGGTGCAACGGACCTTATCGATGCCGAGGGATGAGTTGCCGGCAAGCCAGGCGTCGATGAAGCCGTTGAAGTCGACCCGGCGGCACTGCGCGCAGGGGCGATGGCCGGCGGCAAGCGCTGTCGCCTCATCGAGAAAGAACAGCTCGGTGTAGCGGTTGGGCTGCATCACCTCGCGATGCCGCCCCTTGAACTCGAGTAGACAGGCGATCCAGCGCCGGCCGACCCAGCGCGTGACCGGCAGCAGCTCCTGCCGCTCGTTATGAAAGCAGCCGCCGCGGTTGCCGAACAGCGTGCCGCGCGCCGGCGTGGCAGTGATCTCGCCGAAGGGTGTGACGCGGTTTTGCATGGGCATCGGAGGACTCCCGTTCAGGCGCGGGGTGGCAGCGGTCTGAGTGGAACCCGCCGCTGATCGACGACCGCGAGATAGCCGCGCAGGTCGGGGCCGGCCCGAAGCGCATCGATAATTGGGCCGCGCACGTTCTCATCGGCGAGAAATTCCACGGGCTAGGCGGATTCGAGCGAGAATGCTTGCGTCTCACGCACACACTCTGACGCGTAGGCCAGACAGGCGCGCAGCCCATCCTCGCTGAGCGTCGGCAGACTTTCGAGGAGCTCGGCCGGCGTATGCCCACCGGCCAAGTCATCGAGGATCATGTCCACGGCGAGGCACGTACCGCGGATCGTCGCCTTGCCGCCCAGGATATCGGGGTTGTGGACGATGAGGTCGCGCCAATCAGTACAGCGCGTGTCGTCGTGATTGCCGTTCGCCTCGGCCATGAGGCGCCTCCTGAATGTGTTGCATGTATTGAATGTGCCGGTGCAAGCCTCCGGCTCACCTGAATCTCTGATCAGTCTTCTCAGGTCTACATCCGGAACACGCCCCACTGCGTCTCCTCGACCGGGGCGTTGAGCGCGGCGGAGATGCCGAGGCCGAGCACGGTGCGCGTGTCGGCGGGGTCGATGATGCCGTCGTCCCAGAGGCGGGCGGTGCTGAAGTAGGGGCTGCCCTCGTGCTCGTACGTGTCGAGGACGGGCTGCATGAACGCCGCCTGCTCCGCGGCGCTCAGCTCGCGGCCCTGCGCCCGCAGGCCGTCCAGCCGCACCGTCAGCAGCACGTTTGCCGCCTGCGCACCGCCCATCACCGAGATGCGCGCGTTGGGCCACATCCAGAGCTGGCGCGGTGAGTAGGCGCGGCCGCACATCGCGTAGTTGCCCGCGCCGAACGAGCCGCCGATCACCACGGTGAACTTCGGCACGGCCGCGTTCGCCACCGCCATCACCATCTTGGCACCGTCGCGGGCGATACCTTTATTCTCATACTCCTTGCCCACCATGAAGCCCGTGATGTTTTGCAGAAACACGAGCGGAATCTTGCGTTTGGCGCACAGCTCGATGAAGTGGGCGCCCTTGAGCGCGCTTTCGGAGAACAAAATGCCGTTGTTGGCGACGATCCCCGCGGGAAAGCCCATGATGCGCGCGAAGCCGCAGACCAGGGTGGTAGCGTAGCGCGCCTTGAACTCGTGGAAGCGGCTGCCGTCGATGATGCGGGCGATGACCTCGCGCACGTCAAAGCTGCGGCGCAGATCGGCGGGCACGACGCCGTACATCTCCTGCGGGTCGAAGAGCGGCGGCTCGGCGGGCGTCAGCGGCCAGGGGAAGCGCTTTTCGCGATTCAGATTGGCGACGATGCTGCGGCAGATGGAGAGCGCGTGCTCGTCGCTCACGGCGTAGTGGTCGGCCACGCCGGAGACGGCCGTATGCACGTCGGCGCCGCCCAGCTCCTCGGCCGTGACCTCTTCGCCCGTCGCGGCCTTGACCAGCGGCGGGCCGCCGAGAAAGATCGTGCCGTTGCCGCGGACGATGATCGTCTCGTCGCTCATCGCCGGCACGTAGGCGCCGCCGGCAGTGCAGGAGCCCATCACCGCCGCGATCTGCGGAATGCCCGCGGCCGACATCTGCGCCTGGTTGTAGAAGATGCGGCCAAAATGCTCCCGGTCCGGAAAGACGTCGCTTTGCAGCGGCAGAAAGGCGCCGCCCGAATCCACCAGATAGATGCAGGGCAGGTGATTCTGCAGCGCGATCTCCTGCGCCCGCAGGTGCTTCTTCACCGTCAGCGGATAGTAGGTGCCGCCCTTCACAGTCGCGTCGTTGGCGACGACCAGCACTTCTTGTCCGCAGACGCGGCCGATGCCGGTGATGATGCCGGCGGCGGGCGCGTCGCCGTCGTACATCTCCCAGGCGGCGAGCGGGCTCAGCTCCAAAAAGGGCGAGCCCGGATCGAGCAGCGCGTCGATGCGCTCGCGGGGCAGCAGCTTGCCGCGCCGCCGGTGTCGCTGCACGGCATCCTCACTGCCGCCGGCCTGCACCATTCGCAAGCGCTCGCGCAGTTCGGCGACGGCCGTGCGCATCGCCTCAGCGTTCTGGCGAAACTCGGCGCTCTCCGGGTCGAGAGCGGTGGCCAGCACCGGCAGCGCACGGAGCGGTCCCGCGGTCCCAGCGGCGCCGTTGACGGAATAGGTGTCCAGTGTCGAGGTCATAACGGCTCCCTGGGCCTCACCCCCCGGCCCCCTCTCCAGTTTTACTGGAGAGGGGGAGGCTGGTGGTCCGCTGCTACTTCAGCAGTTCGCGGGCGATGATCAGGCGGCGGATCTCGCTGGTGCCGGCGCCGATTTCGAGCAGCTTGGCGTCGCGCAGGTAGCGGGCGACCGGAGCCTCGGCCATGTAGCCGGCGCCGCCGTAGATCTGCACCGCCTTCAGCGCCGAGCGCGTCGCCATCTCG
Organism: uncultured Chloroflexota bacterium; assembly: GCA_937879875.1. Taxonomy (GTDB): domain Bacteria; phylum Chloroflexota; class Dehalococcoidia; order CAUJGQ01; family CAUJGQ01; genus CALFMN01. The sequence continues at coordinate 6,065 of CALFMN010000121.1, forward strand.
CCGGCATACAGAATCGCCGCGGCGGCCTCTTTGTTGAAGCGCGTGCCCTTCGGCGCGTTCCAGGCCAGCCACGCCGTGCGGTAGGTCAGCCAGCGCGCTGCTTCCAGCTCGGTATACATGTCGGCCAGCATCGCCTGCACGAGCTGGAAGTCGCCGATGCGCTGACCGAACTGCTTGCGCTCCTTCGCGTAGGCCACCGACGCATCCAGGCAGGCCTGCGCGATCCCGAGCTGCTCGCCGGCGAGAAACGCCCGCTCGCTGTCGAGGCCCGACATCATCACTTCGACGCCGTTGTTCAACGTTCCCAGCACGTTCTGCGCGGGCACGCGGCAGTTGTCCAGCCGCAGCTCGGCCGTGGGGGAGCCGCGGTGGCCCAGCTTCTCGAGGCTGCGGGCGACGGCGAAGCCGGGAAAGTCACGCTCCACGATGAAGGCAGTGATGCCGCGCGAGCCGCGCTCCGGCTCGGTCTTGGCGTAGAGCACAAAGGTCGAAGCGATCGGGCCGTTGGTGATGTAGAGCTTGGAGCCGGTGAGCAGAAAGTCGTCGCCGTCGCGCCGCGCCGTGGTCTGAATGCCGATCGCGTCGGAGCCGGCGTCCGGTTCCGTCAGCGCCAGCGCCCCGACTGCCCGGCCGCTGATCAGCGGCGGCAGATAGCGGCGCCGTTGCTGCTCGTTGCCGTTCACATAGAGATTGTTGACGCAGAGATTCGCGTGAGCGCCGTAGGAGAGCGCGACCGAGGCGGAGAAGCGGCCGATCTGCTCGATCGCCAGCACGCCGGCGAGCAGATCGAAGCCGCTGCCGCCGTGCTCTTCCGGCACGGTGACGCCGAGCAGGCCGAGGTCGCCCATCTGCGGCCAGAGCTGCATGGGAAACTCGTCGCGCCGGTCGATCTCGCCCGCGATCGGCCCGATCGCGCGCGCGGCCCAGCTGCCGACCGTTTCGCGCAGCAGGCGATGCGCCTCGTCCAGTTCAAACTCCACGGCCCAGCCTCCTTCGCCCGCGCGCTCGACCCGGCCGTCGAAACGGACGGACGCCCCATGCTTACGGTACCGCCGCGCACGGTGCACCGTGAAGCGCCCAACCGCGCGGCGGGTTCTCTGTGTTCGGCAGGCCGGAGGGGTGCGACGGCGGGATCCTTGTGAGACGGGCGAAACCATCAGCAGCCAACGCGGGGTTCGGCGCCGCGCGCTAGAACGACCGCACCTGCGCCCGGAACAGCCCCGGCAGCAGGTTCAGCAGCCAGGGCACGCCTTTGAGGAAGACCGGCGCCAGCAGCGACTTGTCGATCGCGCTCGCCGCCCAGACGGCCGCGGGAAAGACGACGAAGGCGATCAGCAGCAGTTCCACGATCACGCATGCCTTGACGAAGCCGAACACCAGCCCTAGCGCCTGGTCGGCCGAGCCGAGCTTCAGCATGTTGCCGGCCTGGTCCGTCGTGCCGCCGATCAGGTGCGCCGCCAGTACGCAGGCCACGAAGATGCTGACAAATGCGACCACGCGGTCTGTGGTCTGGCTGTCGTAGACGATCTTCACGTCGTCGGCCAGGCGTGGGTAGAAGTGCCCCGCCAGCACCACGCCGACCAGCGCCCCGGCGAGCGCGATTAGCTCCCGCACCAGGCCCGTCGAGAGCCCGTTGAAGGTGAACCACACGACCACGAGGATGATCGCGAGATCGACCCAGTTCACGGGCGGTCTCCGCTTTTCAGCTTGGCAATTGTGAGGTCGGACGCGGGTCGGCCGGGGCCGGCGGGCGCACACGCGGCAGCTCTACGCCGCGCGGGCGCCCGCCGGCCGGCCGTGCCGGCACCGCCGCCGGCCGGGTGTGGCGTGCCCGCGGCGTACGCGCCGCCTGCCGTTCCACCGGGCGTTCGGCGTGCCAGCCGTGAAAGGCCGTGCTCAGCACGTCGCGCATGTCGCGGGCGAAGACGAAGGTCAGGCCGCGGCGCACACTTGCCGGCACCTCGTCCAGATCCGGCCGGTTCTTCTGGGGCAGTACGAAGGTGGTGATGCCCGCGCGGTGCGCTGCCAGCACCTTCTCTTTGACCCCGCCCACCGGCAGCACGCGGCCGCGCAGCGTGATCTCGCCCGTCATCGCCACCAGCCGATCGATCGGCCGGCCGGTGAGCACGGAGATCAACGCCGTCGCGATCGTGATACCCGCCGAAGGGCCATCTTTCGGCACGCCGCCCGCCGGCACATGGATGTGGAGATCCTGCCTCTCGTGGTCTTGCAGCGGCAGCCCCAGCTCGGCGGCGCGCGAGCGGGCATAGGACAGCGCGGCCTGCGCCGACTCGCGCATCACCTCGCCGAGCTGGCCGGTCAGAATCAGGTTGCCCTTGCCAGGCATCAGTGTGACCTCGACGCTGAGCACGTCGCCGCCCTGCTCCGTGCGCGCCACGCCCGTGGCCACGCCGACCTCGTCGCGCTCCTCGGCCATGCCCCAGAACGCCTTCTGCGCGCCGAGGTAGCGTTTCAAGCCGGCCGGGCTGAGCTGCACCACGCGCGCATCGCCCTCGGCCACGCGCCGCGCGACCTTGCGGCAAACCTGGCCGATCTCGCGCTCAAGCCCGCGCACGCCGGCCTCGTGCGTGTACTCGCGCACGATCGTGCGCAGCGCCGCATCGGAGAAGACGGCGGCCTGTGTGTCGAGGCCGTTCTCGGCCACCTGCTTCGGCACCAGAAAGCGGCGGCCGATGTGCAGCTTCTCGTCTTCCGTGTAGCCGGACAGCTCGATGATCTCCAGTCGGTCGCGCAGCGCCGGGATGATCGGGTCGAGCATGTTCGCGGTGGTGATAAACAGCACCTGCGAGAGGTCGTAGGAGACGTCCAGATAGTGGTCGGAGAAGGCCGTGTTCTGCTCCGGGTCCAGCGCTTCCAACAGCGCCGACGACGGATCGCCGCGGAAGTCGGTGCCGACCTTGTCGATCTCATCCAGCATGAACACCGGATTCACGGTGCCCACGCTGCGCATCGTGTGCAGGATGCGGCCGGGCATGGCGCCGACGTAGGTGCGGCGGTGGCCGCGGATCTCGGCCTCGTCGCGAATGCCGCCCAGGCTGACGCGCGCGAACTTGCGCCCCAGCGCCTCGGCGATCGAGCGGCCGAGGCTGGTCTTGCCCACACCCGGCGGCCCGACGAAGCAGAGGATCGGGCTGCGCTGCTTCTCCCGCGCCAGGCTGCGCACGGCCATGAACTCCAGCACGCGCTCCTTGACGCGCCGCAGGCCGTAGTGGTTGTGGTCCAGAATCTCGGCGGCGCGCTTGAGGTCGAGATTGTCCTGCGTGCGCTTCGTCCAGGGCAGCGCCACCAGCCAGTCCACGTAGCCGCGGATCACGCCGGTCTCCGGCGCGGCGAGCGGCATCTGCTCCAGGCGGCGCAGCTCCTCCTCGGCCTTCTCGGCGACCTCCTGCGGCATGCTGGCCGCCGCGACCTTCTCGCGCAGGTTGGCGACCTCGCGCGCCTGCGGGTCGATCTCGCCCAGCTCCTTTTGGATCGCCTTGAGCTGCTCGCGCAGGAAGTACTCGCGCTGGGACTTATCGACCTCTTCCTGCACCTGGCTGTGGATGCGGCTCTGCAGCTCGAGCACGTCCAGCTCACGCGCGAGGATGATGTTGATGCGCTGCAGCCGCTCGCCCACATCGAGCGTGGAGAGCAGCGCCTGCGCCTCGCCGTCGTCCAGTTCCAGCGAGGAGGCGACGAAATCGGCCAGCCAGCCGGGCCTTTCGATGTTCATCGCCATCACGTAGGCGTCTTCGGGCAGCGTGGGCGAGAGCTGCACGACCTTCTCGAACAGCGCCAGCACGGCGCGCATCAGCGCCTCGGTGGCGACCGGACGGGCGTCGTCCTCGACGATCGGCGTGACGCGCACCTGATAGTACGGTTCGGTGAAGACGATCTCGTCGATGCGCAGCCGGCGCTGACCCTGCGCCCAGACCTGCGTGGTGCCGTCGGGCAGGCGCAGGGCGCGGTTGATCATGGCCTCGGTGGCGATCGGATAGATGTCTTCGCTGCGCAGATCCGTCAGCGCGGCGTCGCGCTGCGTGACAACGGCAACGTCGTAGCCGCGCGCCGTGGCCTCGTCCACCGCGCGCACGGAGGTGCGCCGGCCGACGAGGATCGGCGCGGCCACGTTGGGGAAGAGCACGCCGCGACGGCGTGGAAGCAGCGGCAGCAAGAAACTGCGCGGCTGGGAGCGTCTACGGGGCACGATATCTTCCTTACCAACCGCGACGAGCGCCACAACTGCAACACGCGCAGGAAAAGGCGCTCAGACGCGTGAAGCCAGCGAGAACGAGCAGGACAGCCGATTACGCGAATGGAGCGCGAGAAACGCCCTGCTCGCGTGCCGGTCGGGCGGCGATTCCCGCACGTCTGACTATACGTTTCTGCACAACGACGGCGGGAGCATCTTATGCGTTGCTGCTCAACTCGACGGCCCTTTACGGGTCCGCACTCCAGTCGCTGTGTATGAGTGTATGGTAGCACGGTTCAAGGCGCTGGCCGCCGGCTCGCCTACCCCTGACGCCTTCGGCGTCTGTCCCCTCCCCACAGGGGAGGGGTTTCTCCGAGAGCCACCGCCAGGCCTCGAACAACCCTTCCCCTGTGGGGAAGGGAGACGCGGCTTCAGCCGCGGCGGGGTTAGGCCGCCGCGCGCCTCTGCAACGCCGATGTGACACGATCTTCACGGTCGCATGGCTGCATTCACTTGCTCAAGGGCGCACATGAGAGTATAACTCGTGTAATTTTCTGGAACGGCGCGCACAGGCGCGCAGGGGCGGAGGCGTGGGCGATGCTGCGGTATACCGTGTTCCGGCTGGCGTGGATGGTGCCGTGCCTGCTGGCGCTGTCGCTGATCACCTTCGTCTTCATGCACCTGACGCCGGGCAGCCCGCTGCAGCCCGACGCGGCCAACAATCCGCTCACGCCGGCCGAGCAGCACGTGCTGGCCAAGCAGTTCGGACTCGACAAGCCGATCTGGCAGCAGTACACCACCTTTGTCTGGAACGCTACCAGGCTCAACTTCGGTAAGTCCTATGTGTTCAAGACGCGCTCCGTCACCCAGATCCTGAAAAAGCAGACGAAGGTATCGATCGAGCTTGGACTCGTGGCACTCACCATCGCGGTGGTTGGCGGGCTGGGGCTGGGCATCATGGCCGCGATGAACCAGAACGGCCCGGCCGACTACATCTGTACCTTCTTGGCCATGCTGGGCATCGCCTTGCCCAACTTCGTGCTGGGCGTCTTTCTGATCCTGCTCTTCGTCCTGGTGTTTCACCTGATCCCGCGCACCGGGGGCTGGACCAGCCCGGCCGACGTGATCCTGCCCGCGATCGCGCTCGGCATGACGCCGCTGGCGACGATCGCCCGCTACACGCGATCGAGCATGGTGGACGTGATTCGCTCCGACTACGTGCGCACGGCGCGGGCGAAGGGGCTGGCCGAGCCTCGCGTGATGCTGGTGCATGTGGTGAAGAACGGCCTGATTCCGCCGCTGACGATCATGGCGCCGATCTTCGCCGCCGTGCTCACCGGATCGCCGGCGATCGAATCGATCTTCCGCATCCCAGGTATTGGTCAGTACTTCGTGAACAGCTTTACCGCACGTGACTATCCGATGATCATGGCGATCATCCTCCTGTTAGGCGCCTTCATCATCGCGCTCAATCTGATTGTCGATCTGCTGTACGGCGTGGTCGATCCGCGTATCCGTTACTCATAAGAGCACTGGGACGCAAGGAGAACCGGCCATGGCGATGCAGGAGACACAGCTCTCGACATTGACCGCTGGACGCGAGAGCGCCCTCGAGATGGAGGGCGTCTCCCTTCGACGTGCCAATATCTGGCTCGATGCCTGGCGCCGAATGATCCGCAACTGGCTCGCGATTGCTGGTCTGATCGGTGTCATCGGGCTGATCCTGGTCGCAGTCTTTGCCGATCAGTTCATGCGCAACGGTGGCTATGCGCGGCAGCATCTGGCCGACCACGGCATCGCTCCCAACGCGCACTACTGGTTCGGGACCGACCTGATCGGCCGCGACCTCTTCAGCCGCATCATCTACGGCTGCCGCATCGCGATGGAGGTCGGCCTGCTGACGATGTTCTTCGCCACGATCATCGGCGTGACGATCGGCAGCATCGCCGGCTTCTATGCCGGGCAGGTAGATAATCTGCTCATGCGCGTGGTAGATGTGGTCTATTCGATCCCAACCCTCTTCTTCGCCATTCTCGTGATGTCGGCGCTCGGCCGCAGCGTGCCGCACCTGATCATCGCGCTCTCGCTGACGAGTTGGCCGATCATGACGCGCTTAACCCGCGCCCAGATGCTCTCGCTCCGCGAGAAGGAATACATCAAGGCGGCGCGGCTCTCCGGCGGACATAGCTGGCAGATCATCATGCGCCACCTGCTGCCCAACTCGATGACGCCGATTATCGTCGCGATCACCTTCGGTATCCCGACGGCGATCTTCACCGAAGCGACGCTCAGCCTCTTCGGCATCGGCGTGAACCCGCCGATTCCAAGCTGGGGACAGATGGTTTCCGAGTCGGTCAAAGAGTTCCGCTCCTACTGGTATATGGCCTTCTTCCCCGCGACCGCCCTGGCGATCACGATGCTTTCCTTCACCTTCCTGGGCGACGGCATCCGCGACGCGCTCGATCCGCGCGCGAATAACTGATGGTTCTGTGGCGGCGGGGTGAACGCCACGGCGCGCCGTACGAGAAAGGGGGCTGTGGAGAGGCAGGAGACCGCACCACCGACGGAGCAGTGGGATCGTCGCCCCGGCCTCACCGCCGGGTGAGGATCGAAACAGGCGTAGGAGGAGACCCCGTGACCACAGAGAATCCGCAGAGCCAGGACGGGTTGCCGGTGCTCGACGAGGCGGATCAGCTACGGCGGTTCCAGCGGAACCTGGCGCGCGTGAAGATCGATCGCCGCGTAGCGCTGCAGGTCTTCGCCGCCGCCGGCGGCGCGGCGGCGCTTGCCGCCTGCGGCAGCAGCAACAACAACAAAACGACGAACGCTCCCGCGAACAATGCGGCGGCGAAGCCCTCCGCTTCGAGCGCGGCGCCGGCACAGGCTACGGGCAGCGCCGCAGCGAAGCCCGCCGGGAGCGCCGCCCCAGCCGCAGCGGCAACGGGCGGCTCGCCGGCCGCCGCCGGCGCGGCAAGGCTCGAGCCCGGTCCGGTGCCCGCCGGCGTCAAGCTCGCGGCCGACCAGACCTTCCATGTGAACGTCGAGCAGGACGCCTCGAGCTTCGATTTCAACAAAGACCTCTACAGCCAGGGCGACACAGCGGTCTGGGCCGGCCTGCTCAAGTTCAATCCGGATCTGAAGCCGGTGCCCGATATCGCCGAGTCTTTTGACGTCAACGCCGATGCCACGGTCTTCACCTTCCACATCCGTAAGGACTCGAAGTGGACCGACGGCACGCCCGTTACTGCGAAGGACTTCGACTACTCCTTCCGCCGCCAGCTCAATCCGGCGACGAAGGCGCCCTACGCGTCGTTTCTCTACGACGTGATCAAGAACGGTGAGGCGTACAACACGGGCAAGATTCCCGATGACTCCACGCTCGGCATCAAGGTGGTCGACGACTATACCCTGCAGCTCACCACCGAGCACCCGGCCGGCTACGCACCGTTCATCCTGGCGTACTCTGCGGCGCTGCCGGCGAACAAGGGCGCCGTGGAGAAGTTCGGCGACAAGTGGACCGAAGCCGCCAACATCGTGACGAATGGCCCCTTCAAGCTGACGAAGTGGGATCACGGTGTGGGCTGGGAGTTGGCGAAGCACGACGGCTACTGGAACGCCAAGAACATCCATCTAACCAAAGTCGTTCGGCCAATCATCTCGTCGGATGCGGCTCAGGCCGCGTACGAGAACAACGAGATCGACTGGACGCAGCGCGTCGGTCCCGGCGACTACAAGCGCATCTTCGGTGACGACAAGCTGAGCAAGCAGGTGGTGAAGTACTTACTCGATGGCACATGGTATCTGGTGCCCGAAGCGGACAAAGATCCCTTCACCGATCCAAAGGTGCGCCTCGCCATGGCGCACGCCATCGACCGCGACGCGATCGTGAAGAACGTGCTGCAGGGGTTGGGTCAGCCGGCCTACACCTTCGATGCACCGGGTACGCCCGCCTTCAACCCGAACAAGTACGAGGAGTTCACCAAGTTCGACCCGCAGCTGGCCAAGGACACGCTCAAGGGCACCAAGTACGAAGGCGGCAAGAACTGGCCCAAGATCACGATGTCCCAGCGCAAGGAAGGCGATGCCGAGTCGCAGGCCGGCGATGCGATCATCCAGATGCTCAGCGACAACCTGGGCATGAAGATCGACCACGAGATCGGGGATCCGAAAGAGGTCTACAACCGCATGTGGCAGCGCAAGCTGCAGCTAATCTGGATCCGTTGGTACATGGACTACCCGGACGCCAACGACAATGAGAACCTGGTCTTCTGGTCGAAGGGGGGCGGCGACAGCGGCCACCGCCAGGCCTGGCACGACGATGGCTTCGACAAGCTCGTGGTGCAGGCGGCGGCCGAGCCCGACGCCAAGAAGCGGGCCGATCTCTACGCCCAGGCCGACCAGATCCTGGCGCAGCAGGCGGGGGCGATCTTCGTCTACTATCCGCAGAACCTTGGTCTGCTCAAGCCGACCATCGGCGGCATGCCGAAGGACAGCAACGGCAACGCGACGCCGTCCTGGAATATCTTCGCGCGCATGCTGGAGTTCCTGTACGTGACGGCGTAGGGCTTTCGGCCCTCACCCCCAACCCCCTCTCCCAATCCTGGGAGAGGGGGCTTTCTCTTGCCGTGGCTGTGTGGCCTGCTGGAAGATGCAGGGGCGGCGGCATGAGCCTCGCGCGGCCGCGGAGACGCCCGTGCTGATCGACGCGCACACGCACTTGCAGCCGCATGGCGCCTGCCGGCCGGTGAATCGCGCGCTGATCGAGCAGTACGTCGAAGCGGCGCTGGGCGCCGGGCTGGACGGCATCGTCTTCACCGAGCACCTGTTCCGCTTCCGCGAGGCCTACGACCTGCTCGGCGGCTGGTGGAACGCCGACCCGAACCCGCAGCTCGCCGCCACAACCGCCGCCTACTGGCGCGATCACGTGAACCTCAAGCTGCCGGAGTACGTGGATCTGATCGAAGACGCGAAGAGCGCCGGTCTGCCGGTTTTCCTCGGCATCGAGATGGACTGGCTTCCGGGCAAGGCGGAAACGCTGCGCCGTATCCTCGCGCCGCACGCCTGGGATCTCGTACTCGGCGCGGTGCACTGGATCGGCGCCTTCGGCTTCGACAGCGATGAGGTCATCGACGAGTGGCAGCGCCGCGACGTCGACGCCGTCTACGCCGAATACACGCAGCTAATTGTCGAGCTGGCGGACAGCGGCCTGGCCGACGTGATCGCCCACGCCGACCGGCCCAAAGTCTTCGGCCACCGGCCATCCGACCCGACGCCGTTTCACGCGGCTGTCGTGGCCGCGGCCGTGCGCAATGGCCTCGCGCTTGAAGTCAACAGCAAAGGGCTGCGCTCCGCGGCGCAAGAGCTGTATCCCGCGCCGGCGATGATCGCCGCGGCGCGGGCGGCGGGCGTGCCGGTCACGCTTGCCTCCGACGCGCACGTTGCCGCGGGGCTCGGCCAGGATTTCGCCGTCGCCATCGAGGCGGCGAAGGCGGCGGGCTACGACGGCTACGTGCGCTTCGAGCGGCGGCGGCGCCTGCATCAGCTATTCGCCTGAGCGGCCTATCCCTGCTTTCGCAAGCGAAAGCTGTCCCTTTCCCTCATGTCACATGAGGAAAGGGTGCGGTTCGAGAGATATCGGGAGCACTCGGACAACCCTTCCCCTGTGGGGAAGGGAGACGCCCCTTCAGGGGCGGCGGGGTTAGGCGCGCGGTGGCCTGGGCGCAGAGCCGCTCTTCCCAGCCGGCGCGGTTCGCGGCCATACTGGGCGCGGGCAGCGCCGCCTTTTGAAGCCGAAGCGCCGCCGGGAGAGCAGCTCATGGCCGAACCGCTCGTGCTCAGCGAACGCATCGAGGCAGGGATGATCATCCGCCTGAACCGCGCCGAGAAGCGCAACGCCGTCAACGACGCGCTGGCGGCCGCCGCGATCGCCGCGATCGACGAAGCCGACGCCGATCCCGAGGTACGCGTGATCATCTTCACCGGCACGGGCAACTCCTTCACCGCCGGCCAGGACATGGGCGAGGCGTCGGACCGCATGGCCCCCTCCCTTAGTCCCTCCCCCAACGCGTTGGGGGAGGGAGAACGGATCCAGCAAGCAACGACAAAGAACTCCTCCCCCATCGCGATGGGGGAGGGGCAGGGGAGGGGGCCGAGCCCCGGCGGCTCCGGCGGACTCAGCGCCCGGCTCGGCCGCGTGGAGAAGCCGATCGTCGCGGCGATCAACGGCTTCTGCATGGGCGGCGGCACGGTCACGGCGCTGCAGTGCGACATCCGCATCTGCAGCGACCGCGCCACGTTCAGGTTCCCCGGCGCCTCCTACGGCCTCGTCGTCGCGGCCAGCCTGCTCCCGGCCGTCGTCGGCCAGGCGCGGGCCAAAGACCTCGTCTTCACCGGCCGCACGATCGACGCCGCCGAGGCGCTGGCGATGGGGCTGGTCAACAAGGTCGTGCCGCACGAGCAACTGGAAGCGGTGGCGCTGGAGTACGCCCGCATGATCGCCGCGAGTTCACCGCTGGCGATCCGCCACGCCAAGCGCGTGATCAATGCCGCCGCGCTGGACGCCGCCGCGATTGCGCTGGAGCGCGACGCCAACCGCGAGCTGCGCGGCGGCGCCGACCACACCGCCCGCTTCAGTGCCGCGACAGACCGCGTGGTCGGACGGCCCTCATAGCCTGCTGCCGTCGTGCTGGTGGCTCTCCCATCGCATCGTTACCCGGATTCGCTGACCGGTGCCGAACCGCCGCAGCGGCATGCAGGCTGCGCCGCCTGCGGGAGCGGGCAGTACGGTGCCCCGGGGCCGCGCCCGGCTCTTGTTCCTCGCGCTCGCAGAACCAATCATAGGCAACGTGCGCGGGCGCGCGATACATGGGCGGGGCGATGATCGATAAGGTCTTTCCGAGTCCCGATGCGGCGGTGGCCGACATCCCGGACAACGTGACGATCATGTTCGGCGGCTTCGTCTCCGCCGGATCGCCGACGACGCTGATCCTCGCGCTGCAGCGCAAAGGCGTGCGCGGCATCACCGGCATCGCGAACAATATCGGCCTGGGCGACAAGCTCGACGTGCTCTGCGAGCAGCGCCAGTTGCGCAAGATGATCGCGTCCTTCGCCATCCGCGCCTCGGGAGCGCGTGCCAGCCTGTTTGAGCAGCAGTACCGCGCGGGCGAAGTCGAGCTGGAGGTCGTGCCGCAAGGCACGTTGGCCGAGCGCATCCGCGCCGCCGGCGCCGGTCTGGGCGGCTTCTACACGCGCACGGGCGTGGGCACGCCGGTGGCGGAGGGTAAGGAAGTGCGCGAGATCGACGGCGAGCTGTATCTCTTTGAACGGCCGCTCGGTGCCGACTATGCGCTGCTCAAGGCCGCAAAAGCCGATTCGCTTGGCAATCTCGTCTATCATGGCGCCGGCCGCAACTTCAACGTGCCGATGGCTACCGCCGCCCGCACGGTGATCGCCGAGGCGGACGAGATCGTGCCGGCGGGCTCGCTGGACCCCGAGCTGATTGTCACACCCGGCATCTACGTCGATCGTGTGGTGCTTGCCGAGCGGCACGTGCTTCGCTGGTTCGGCTGAGACGGGAGGGGTGCGATGCCGCAGGGGCTGACGCGCGAGCTGATCGCGCTGCGCGTGGCGCGCGAGCTGCACGACGGCATGTACGTCAACCTCGGCATCGGTCTGCCCACACTGGTCGCAAACTTTGTCGATCCGAGCGTGCAGATCATTTTCCAGGCGGAGAACGGCATTCTCGGCTACGGCGGCATCCTCGAAACAGACTTCGACCAGGATCTGATCAACGCCGGGGGGCAGCCGGTCGGCATTCTGCCGGGCGCCTGCTTCTTCGGCAGCGACGCCTCGTTCGCGATGATTCGCGGCAGACACGTCGATCTGGCCGTGCTCGGCGGCCTGCAGGTCTCCGAACAGGGCGACCTCGCCAACTGGATCGTGCCGGAGCGCGGCGGCGGCAGCATCGGCGGCGCCATGGACCTCGCCGCCGGCGCCCGGCGGCTGATCGTGGCGATGGAACACGCCACGCCGGCCGGCCAGCCGAAGATCCTGCGCCGCTGCACCTACCCGCTCACGGCGCAGCGCTGCGTGAACCTGATCGTCACCGATCTTGCCGTGATCGAGGTCACCGCCGACGGCCTGCTGCTGCGCGAACTGGCGCCGGGCGTGAGCGCCGCCGACGTCGCGGCGCTCACCGAAGCGCCGCTGCACCACGCCGCAGACCTGCGGGAGATGAGCCTGTAGACCGAATCGGTCTGGCCTGTACCTGAGGTTGCCCCCACCTCGGTGGCTCTCTGTCGCATTCACGTCCCGGCTCGCGCTGCTGTGCACCCTGCGTTCAGGGAACCAGCGCCTGCGCTCCCGTTGAAGCGTGACCGGCTTGCGCATTCACGACCCCGGCTGTGAGATCGACACTTACCAACGTCTCGTCGGTCTTCAGTGCGATCAACACCCCGCTGTGCGGCACGACGTACTGAGCGCTCGCGAGTGGCACGGTCTTCTGCACCTGCCCCGTACGTTCATCGACCACCGCCACGCCCGCAGGAGCGACACCGCCCTGACCCACATACGCGATCGCCAACGTGTCTGGTCCGAGCTCGTAAACCTCGCCGGTAGGATTGACACGAAAACCGGTCGGCACCGTTGCCGACGTGGTCACCGAACCATCGATGCTACGTTTGATTATCCTGCCATCAGCCAAGAGGAGCCCAAGCTGCCCCTGAGATGTCTGAAAGCCGAACATCGCCACCACCGGTCCCTTCGGCAGCCCTGTCACCTGCTCGGTGGGTTGTGCGCATGCAGGTCATCTTGCTGCACGACACGGCCATCAGGACCGATTACCATAACATTTGCAACATTATGACATGCCGCGATCACGCTGTCTGAGCCAGATGCATGCAACGCAGCGTAACCGCAGTCTTGTGGCAAGGTAGTTTGCGTTGTGCTGTCTGCCGTGAGGTCGACGGACGCTACAGACATTTTATCGCAAGACGCAGCATCTCCTGAGCACTGCGCTTCGTGTATCAGATAGAACAGGTGATGTTCGTCCTGCGACAGCGCTACCGATTGCGGTCCATAGACCAGCGTGTTGAAAAAGTCCCGGCTGGTCACGGTTCGGCTGGGTTTGCCAGCCTAGCCGGCCAGCCAGACGAGGACACGGATGAAGTCGTCGGAATCCGGCACACGCGTGAGATGGCCTGTGCCGCTGGTATCCTCAAGGAGCCAGATGGTGCCGGGACCAATGTGCCGCGTCTCGCCGTCACTCGCGGTGACGACCAGCTCGCCACGTACGGGAATGACGAGCTGGCGTCGTGGTGAGGGGTGGTAGTCCCCCACCCACCCTGCCGGCAGGTGAGCGAACGCCGTTGCGGTGGCCGCTGTCGGCGCCGACAAGTCCACCAAGGGCCGCCCCGGCACGAACTCGACCGGCAGCAGTTCCGCGTCGCCATCGGCAAAGTGGGACGCCCCGTCCGCGCCGGCGTACAGCCGTAGATAGTGCATCGTGCCCTCCGCTGCTCTGTGGTGAGCGACGCGTGGCAGCCATCATAATCGGTCAAGCAGCGCCGCCGGCCCGTGCGGGACGTGACCGATTACCCGGAACTGCTCGAGACTACGCTGCCTGCACCCGAGATCACCATGCTAAGCAGGTAGCCCAGGTTAAGGTGCACCTTTTCTGATGTCCGGTCAGCGACCCACATCCACGCCTGTGAGCCTTATGGACCACGGCCTCGAAAAGTGCACTTCAACTGAGGCCACCTGCTTAGGGCTCCACCACAGCTGGACTGACGGATATCAATGTTTGCGCCTGGTGCGGGC